>JAYQOK010000145.1:0-9116 GCA_038144795.1 Candidatus Kuenenia sp.
GGCCCTTGGGCGCCCGGGCCGGCCTAATTTTTGCGCACCGGCGGCCATCCTGGCCTTCCGCCACTTGCCATGCATCGCGGGCACCCCTCCGCGACGATAGCGCATCTTTTCTGCGGTAGGATGATTCGATGCCTTCCGCTCCTGCAACCCGTGGTGACTTTCTCCTCATGGCATGCCAGGGGGGTGCCGAGGCGGCGCTGTGCCAGCGGCAGGAGGAAGTGCTGCCCCAGATCGCGAAGGCGGCATGGCGACGGGGCGCAGTCACGTTTCGACTCAGAAACTTCGATCCCGCCGAAGACTTCTTCCCCGACCTCGTCTTCAACCGCACCTGCATCCGGTCGCTCGGGCAAGTCACCGGAACCAGTGATGCCCAACGGGCCGCCGCTGCAGCCGCGCTCGCCGGAAAAGCCGAGTGGAAGGCGCTCCATGTGTGGAACCGCGACCCACGGGCTGAGATTGATCGGCAGTTGATCCGCGCCGCCCTCGGGGCTGTTTACGATCTTCCTACCGCCGCTGACACGACCTCCGCGCCGGGCGACCTCATTCTCAACTGCATCGTCGACTCACCCGACCGCTGGTGGATCGGCTGGCATCGCGCTGCCACACCGCCGAGTTGCTGGCCAGGTGGTATCTATCCTGTCGCTCTGCCAGAGGGAAAAGTGTCACGAGCCTGGCTCAAGCTCGATGAGGCGATCACCACGTTTGACATTCCACTGGCTGCCGGCCAACGGGCCATCGAGTTTGGTGCTTCCCCAGGCGGTGCCTGCCAGCGGCTCCTCGAGGCTGGGCTGGATGTCGTCGGCGTTGACCCTGCCCTCGTTGACGAGCGGGTGAGCAGTCACCAACGATTTGAACAGTGGCGGATGCGGGCCCGCGAGGTGCGGCTGACAGCCCTGCGGGGATTCCACTGGGTGGTGGCCGACATGAATATCGATCCCACGAGCACGATGGAGTCGCTTGAGCGGGCCGTCATGGCACCCGGAACCCGCGTTCAGGGAATCATCGCCACGCTCAAACTCCCCACATGGGACCGGGTAACCGATCTGCCCAAATTCTTGGAACAGTTCGTGACTTGGGGTTTCACACCCCACGCACGCCAACTCTCGACCGGTGGGCGGGAGGTTTGCGTCTGGGCAACCCGCGTCACCACGCCCCGCACTCTGGCGCGGTAAGGCTACCCGATGTGATCCACTGCCGTCCGGTCGCGGTATCAACGATGAGGCTGCCGTCATTCCCGATCCCACCACAGACGCCATCGATGCGCTCCTCCCCTCGATACACGGTCACTGCCTGACCTGTGATCCCGCACCGCGCACGGTACTGGTCCACAAGCACCTCGGGGGTGCCGTGTATCAGCCGCACCAGTTCCACAAAACGGGGCAGGAACTCGATGAGTACCGCTCCCCGGCTCAGTGGGCGACCTGTGAGGTCGGGCAGTGACGTTATCCGATCGCGAAGTTGTGGAGGACGGGCGACCAACCCGCCGGTCGTGTTCACGCCGATGCCCAGAATTGTCCGGCCGGCGGGAGCTGTCTCGAGCAGGATGCCGGCAAGCTTGCGGCCATCCACGATCAGGTCATTAGGCCACTTGACCCGCGGATTGACGGCCGGTTCGAGCGCGGCGATCGCCTCGGCGAGGGCGACGGCACAGGCTAGCGACCATGTCGGCTGCGTTGGCACGCCGACCACACGGTCGTCAAGGACAATGCTGACTGCGAGGCTGCCTTCCGCGTGCCACCACCGCGTCCCGCGGCGGCCATGTCCGGCAGTCTGCCGATCGGCTACGACCACGGCCGGCATCGCGACAGCCATATCCGCTGCCAACACGCGCGCACGCTCCATCGTAGAGCTGAGGCATGCATGCACCTCGACTGTGGCAAGGCCGCCTTGCTCGCGAAGGGCCGCGATATCGATGTCATCAGTCACGGAAAACCTGTCCTCCAAAACCCCTATTTTGCGCGGAATCGTCGAAATGACGTCTCTGGACGCTCCGCGACCTTGCCCCAAGATATGCGGGCTTGGTACTTCCCCGTTCCCACTCCTTGCCGCCACGGCATTTTGATGCGCTTTTTCTGCCTTTTGCTCGCTACGATGGTGGCTGCTCTGATCGCGGCCCGCATTGCCTCTGCACAGACAGCGGCGTTGCCGAGCCCCGCTGCATCACAACTCGACCGCGTCGTACCAGTGCAGTATGGCGCGCCCATTTCGCCCCCGCCGCCAGCATGGGATCCTTACGCCCCGCAGGCGGGTCAGACCTTCGCGATGCCGGCTGCCAACCCCACGCCGTCGTGGGCGCCGTCAGCCGTCAGCGGCCAGCCGGGCTATCCGGGGTATTCGACCATCCCTAGCACACAGATCCCCCAGATCGCGCCCGACATGGGCACTGCCGGAAATTCACTCACGCAGAACCAGACGGTTCAGCAAACGTTACGACTGTATCAGGGTGCCCGCGGAAGTTGGGCCTACCTGTTTGGGAATGGCACCGGTCGCCAACTCGGTGTCAATGAACTCGATACCTCTGCCACGTTCGCGCTCCCGTTCTTCTTCAACTCACCGGCTAATCTCAACCGCGCGCCGCTTCTGATCACGCCCGGCTTCGGTCTCCAGTTGTGGGATGGCCCCCAAACGACTGCCGACAACAACTTCGTCGAGTTGCCTCCGAATACCTACGACGTGTTCATCGACACCGCGTGGAACCCACAGTTCACACCACTCTTTGGTGCCGAGTTGGGTGTTCGGGTCGGCATCTTTACGAACTGGGATGAACTGGTCTGGCAGAGTTGGCGCATCATGGGTCGCGCCATCGGCACCCTCAATCTGACGCCGCAGTGGCAGGGCAAGGTGGGCATCGTTTATCTCGATCGTAATCAGATCAAGCTCCTGCCAGCCGTCGGCGCGACCTGGGTGCCCAACCCGAATTCCCGCTACGACATTTTCTTCCCGGCTCCCAAGGCCGCCTGGCGGTTCTCGCAGTGGCGGAACCGGTCTGTGTGGGGCTTCATCGCGGGCGAATACGGCGGCGGCGCCTGGACCTTTAACCAGTCGGGAAACGCCGGTGTCACAAGCTTTGACTACAACGACGTTCGCATCTCACTGGGTACAGAACTGGTGCCGGTCACGGCCCAGGGACTTGCGGGAAGCTTTGAGGTGGGCTATGTGTTTGCTCGCAATGTGTACCTTGTCGACGGGGCGAGAAATCTGAACCTCAACGACACGCTCATGCTGAGACTGGGATTGGCGTATTAGCTTCCGACGATGCAGTCGGTATCGTGGCGATCGTGAGTTGACCACCAATGCAAAGAGCATGCACCTTGGTCGCCGTGGCGCTGGGAGTGGTGATCACGGCTCGTGCCGATGACGCTCTCCTGCCGCTGCCGCCAGTTGATACAGCGTTCTTCAGTCGCATCCGCTTGGCAGCCCTCGGTGATCCGCAGGATCTCACCGAGCCGCTCCTTCCCGACGACGTCGCCCCGCCCGGCCAACCGCCGCAAGAGTTTGTGCCCCCGGCCGGCCGCAAGCTCCCTCCCGGGGCCAAGCCCGGCCCACTCCAGCAAGCGATCTTCACACTCACCGAACTGCCGCGTCTGGGATCCGGGGGCCTCGGCCTGCTCACGCTCGACACGAGCCTCACCATCGGCATGCCGGCCCCCACGGTTGAGTCGCCGCTCCTGATCACGCCCGGATTCGGCACCACATTCATTGACGAGGCAAGCGGCCCGATGGATCCGGGGCTGCCACCGCAACTCTACGAGTCGTGGCTCCAGGCCCGGTGGCTCTCAAAACTCGGTGAACGATTCGGTGTGGATCTGGCTGTGTCACCGGGCTGGTACAGCGACTTTGTCAACGATTCCGCTCAGGCCTTGCGGATCACCGGTCATGGCTTCGGGGCCTGGGAGGCCCGTGATGATCTCCGCGTTGTTGCGGGCGTGATCTACCTTGACCGCTACGATGTCAACATCCTGCCAGCCGGCGGCCTGCTTTGGACACCGGCCGATGACCGGCGATTCGAGTTGATCTTTCCCCGGCCGCGGCTGGCCTGGCGAGTGGCCGAGAGTGACCGGGCTGCTCAATGGATCTATCTGGCCGGTGAGTTCGGCGGCAACCAGTGGGCGGTGCAACGTGATAGCGGGGCTGACGACATCGTCGTCTATCACGACTATCGGCTGCTCTTCGGCTGGGAGCGGCGGCCGGCTGATCTAGGCGTCAACTGGCGACTCGAAGCAGGCTGGGTGACAGGCCGGCTGGTGGAGTATTACGTCACCGACACGGCCGACTACCACCCGACCGATACGTTTCTGGTGCGCGGAGGCATCTGGTACTGATGGGATGAACACCGCCAAGCACGTTACGAAAGCAGCTGCATGATCGGAGTGCCGTCATGAGCAACCTTGAAGGGCCGCAGCGTCGGTGACATCACGACCTCTTCCCGAGGCAGCTCCATCGCTGCGGCGATCGTGGCGTTGAGATCCGCCGGATCAACACCATCTTCATCAACGCCATGGCCATCCGCATCGGACCTGCCATAGGCTATCCCCCCCTTGATGCCCGCGCCAGCGAGCACCGCCGAAAACACAGCAGGATGGTGATCGCGGCCTCCCGTGTAGTTGACCTGGGGTGACCGCCCAAACTCGGTCGCCACCGCCACCAGCGTCTCGTCGAGCAGGCCCCTTGCGGCAAGGTCATCGAGCAATGCCCCGACCGCCTGATCGAGCAAACCCGCGCGGGCCGGCAGCGTGGCCGGGTCCCAAAGGCTGTTGTGCATGTCCCAGCCACCGAGGGTCACGTCAATGCAGCGGACATCATGCTCGATCAGCCGGCGAGCGAGCATGCACCCCTGACCGAATGAGGTGCGTCCATAGCGATCACGGTCAGCATCCTTTTCCTCACGGAGATCGAAGGCCTTCAGCTCACCGCTTGAGAGCAGGTGCGTGGCCTGATCATAGAAGTCGGTATAACTTTGGACCGCCTGCAGGGGATACCTCCGGCGAAACTGGCGGTCGAAGGTATCAATCAGTTCCATCCGCTTGGCAAACGATTGCTCGGTCAGGTACGACGGACTCGTCGTGTTTTCCAGACCCTTGTTTGGGTCGCCGATCGGCAGCGGACTGAATGTCGGGTCGAGAAAGCCCGCTGCTGGGTGTCGTGGCGACGCCCCAATGAGCACGGTATCGGGGAGCGTCGTGTTGTGCCGGCCGAGGAGTCGTTGAATCCATGGCCCGAGCGACGGATGCCGCTCGGTGGCAATCTGCTCGTAACTCGTACGCATCAAGTATTCGCCCTGCTCATGGTCGGCGGTCTGGGTGGTCATCGAGCGAATAATCGCCAGCCGATCACACTGCCGCGCGAGGATTGGCAGGAACTCACCCACTTGGACACCGGGCACGTTGGTGCCGATCGCAGCGGTCTCCCCCTGACTCTCGGCGCCTGGTTTGGGGTCGAACGTGTCGAGGTGACTCATCCCGCCGGCCATGTAGAGATAGATGAGCCGCTTCGCTTTTCCCTTTCGCACGGCCGGAGCAGCGGAGGCAAGGCTCCCGATCGCGGGAACCATGCCCACACCGAGGGCGGCCCGCGCCGCCATGGCGAGGAGGTGACGCCGGCTGAGGGCATCCATTTGGGAAGCATATTCTCGCATCACGATCGGCCAGCGAAGGCCGCCTCACTGGATAAACAGGAATTCCCGCGTGTTGATCAACGACCAGACCACGTTGCCGTAGCCGGCCGGACCGTCCGCCTTCACTTCCTTGATGGCAGCCGCCGACTCTTCCTTAGACGGCTCACGGGATAGGATCGTGAGAAACACGGCCTCCACGCCATCATGCACGGTCTTTTTCCGCACGATCGTCTTGTAGATTGTGGAGTTTTCCTCCAGCAGCATGTGGGAGATCTGCCCGTTGAACATGAAGAGCACCTGCGGTACGGAGCCCCACGTTGAGGAGGCCTGGATCAGCTCACGATCCGATTGGCCAAACATCCGCAGGAAGTGATTCGGGGGCAGAGGTGAGGGGAGTTCCGCCGCCCGGGCGAGCAGGTTGCCCTTGTAGGTGTAGGGCTTCTGCATGTCGCGGCAGAGTCGATCAAACTCTGCCACCTTCTGTTGGGCCGTAACAATATCCTCCGCAGATTGCTTTTCGAGGTCGACGGCCACCGCCTGAGCATAGAGGCTGGCCGGTGGCTCCCGATACTCGACTGGAAAGACCGCCAGCGTGAGAATCGAGTCCCAGGCCTGCTCGGCCGACATTCGCCGCAGCAAGGGACCCGGAAAATGATACGGAGTGCCGGCTGCCACCTCCTGGTCATACGCCTGCCGCTGGTAGGTCTCAGTGTTGTAGATGATCCGCAAAAACTCCTTCATGTCGAAATCGACATCACGCATCAACGCCTCAAGAAACGCCATCAGGGCTGGATTTTCGGCGACGGTCGAATCACTCATGTCATCCTCGGGCTCAATCTGACCGGCTCCGAAACTCCGCTTCCAGAGGCGATTGGCGATCGTGAGGGCAAACCGTGGGTTGTCGGCCGCAGTCAGCCAGCGGGCAAACGTCTGCCGGGGTGTCTCGCCCGGCTCCGGGCGGAGTTCGGGGCCGAAAAGCACCTTCGGTTCCACGACGCTGCCGGGCGTGGCATCTTCATAGGCGTACGCCGTCGGAAGCGCCAGTTTTTTGGCAACGTTGTCGTGAACGACCATCATGTTCACAGTCACATGCCGATCGAAGGGATAGGATCGCTGTCGGCGGTCCTCCTCCTCCTGTTCAAGAGCCGCGAATTCCGCGCGGAGCCGCCGCACTGGATCTTCCTGAAAAAACCGCTGGTCACCTCCGCCAACCCGTGTGCCGGTGCCGACCATAAAGGCCGCCGCTTCGTAGAACTGCCGCTGCGTCCAGGAATCAAACGGGTGGTTGTGGCACTGGGCGCAGCCGATGCGGGTGCCGAGGAAGATCCGCACGGTATTGTTGACCACATCCAGCGTCATGCCGGGATCCCGTTGCAGGTAGCCGGTGGCGGGATTCTCCCACGCAAGCCCCTCGGCGGTGAGCATCTCACGCACCATGTCATCCCACGGCTTGTTCTCGGCCAAGGACTGCTTGATCCATTGTCGCCACGGCTCGCCGCGAACGTCCCGGCCGAGCGTGTCTCGGTAGCGGAGAACATCGGCCCAATAGTTGAAGAAGTGCAGTGCATAGTCATCGCTTCCCAGCAGTTCGTCGATCAGCTTGGTCCGCTTGTCGGGATCCCGTGAGTGCAGAAATGCATTCACTTCCTTGTAGGTGGGAATACGGCCGGTGGTATCGAGGTAGATCCGACGCACAAACTGCGAGTCGTCGGTGCGTGGCATCGGCTCGACCGCGTGGGTCGAGTAGTTGGCTGCTACGAGCGCGTCAATCTTTCTCGCGGCGGTAACCGTGGCGGTTTGGCGATCAGGATCAACACCGGCCGAGAGCAACTCGAAACGTGGTGGCAGCGTTGAGGTGGTCACAGCCCGCCGTTTGGTCCTCGGATCGACCGGCTGCAGATCCCGCGCCATCTCCAGATCAGCCTTCGCGGCCGCCGTCTCCCGCAGCCGCTTGTGGGCCTCCGCACGACCGGCGAAGGCAACGGCAAGCTTCGGGGCGAGTGCGATCGCCTTGGAAAAGTCATCGCGAGCCGGTTCATATTCCTTGGCCGCAAGCTGCAATTGGCCGCGCGCCAGAAACGCATCGGCGCTCCGCGGATCGAGGCGGATCGCCTCATCGAGGCATGTGCCGGCAGCAACGCCGTTGCCCTGCCTCATCCAGAGCACACCCCGTTCCCAGTGGCCGCGGGCCAGTCGCGGTTCGGCCCGGATGGCAGCCTCAGCGTCCGTGGCGGCTCCGCTGATGTCGCCCTTCATGGCCTTGAGCATCGCTCGGTCGCACAGGGCCTCTCCAAGGCTCGGATCGAGTGACAGGGCCTTGTCGATATCCTGGCGTGCCTTGGCAGGGTCGCTCTTGGCAGCCCAGGCAGCACCGCGGCGGGCGTAGGCCCGTGGGAGATTGGCATCGATCGCAAGGGCCTTTTCCTGATCGGCGATACAGGCATCGAAGCGGCCCTTGGCACCCTGGGCAAAGCCGCGATCACTGAGGGCCCGAGCTGACTTCGGGTCGATGGCGAGTGCCCGATCGAACGTGCGGATCGCCTTGTCGTATTCGTGGCGGGCCAGGTAGGCCAGGCCCCGTTGGTAGTGGGCCTCAAAAAAATCAGGCTTCTCAAGGATCGCGAAGTAGCACTCGTCGATGGCCGCAAGGTACTCGCCCTTGGCGTACTGTTCCTCGGCGGCCTTGAGGTGCTCACGAGCCTGGGCGTCGCGGGTTGTATCGCTTTCCGCGGCGATTGTCCTGACAGAAAACGTCGTGCCCGCTGTGATGCAAGCAACGATGATGGGGTTGATAAACAGCCGGTATCGCCCCGTGCTTTTCATGCTTCTTCCCCTCAAAACACCTTTTTTTCAGCCCACTCGCTCATGGCGGAATCCTCGAGATTATTGCTCAGCGGTTAGCCGTCAGCCAGACCACTTCGCGAACCCACGTCGACGGGGCCATCCACACATTTCCATCACCCACATTGTTTGCCGACCCGCTTGCGGACGAGATACAGCGGGCGACCGATCACCTCTGTATGGATGTGACCGATATAGATCGCCACGAGCCCGATGCAGCCGAGCACGATGCCGTTCATGATCACGTTCGTCACGATCACAAAGGCAATCGGAGAAAAGCCCAGTGAATTCGCTCCCAGCTTGTCATATGCCATAAACGCCAACAGCCCGCCGAAAACCACGATCACGAAAACCCCGACGTAACCAGCGACCTTCAGCGGCACAAGTGAAAATGCCATGAAGCTGTTGAGTGCGAGCCGAAAAAGCCGGGAGTAGCTGTAGCGGGCGACGCCTGCGTGCCGTGCCGGAGCTTCAAACTCAATGGTGGTCCGCCTGAACCCCATCCAATCGATGAGCCCGCGAAAGAGACGATTGCGTTCGGTGAATCGCTTGAGCGCATCGATCACGATTCTATCAAGAAGGCGTAAATCGGTGGTACCCGACTCCATCTTAAACTCGGAGATTGAGTTGAGCAGGGCATAGAAGAGTCGTGAACCAAGCC
>JAYQOK010000146.1:0-3648 GCA_038144795.1 Candidatus Kuenenia sp.
CCCGTTGAGCTCAACCTGATCCCGCTGCCGCCGCCGGGGGCCCTGCTCTGCATTCACTGTGACACCGTCGACGAGGCCCTGCGGGCGACAGTCATTGTGATGCGGGATCTCACTGGCCGCGGGATTCGTCCCACCGGCTGCGAACTGATCGATAAGAAGATCCTCGACTGCACGCGAGATAATCTGGAACAGACCCGCAACCGGGCGTTTGTGGTGGGTGATCCCGGGGCGGTGCTCGTTGTCGAACTCCGCGACTCCGATCACGACCGGGTCAGCGACGATCTCGACATAGTCGAGGCGGCGCTCCGTGCCGCCGGCCTCGGTTACGCCTATCCACGACTCGTGGGCGCTGAGGGCGACCGTGTGTGGGAATTAAGGCGGGCCGGTCAGGGGCTTGTCAACAACCTGCCCGGCGATGCCAAGCCCCGCGAAATCGTCGAAGATACGGCCGTCGCGGTCGAAGATCTGCCGGCCTACATCGCCGAGTTTGACCGACTGCTCACCGAGAAATACGGCATCGACTGTGTCCATTATGCCCATGCTGGGGCGGGTGAGCTTCACCTGCGGCCACTCTTCAACCTGCATTCGCCTGAGGGGCTGCGGATGTTTCGCGATGTGGCAGTCGACGTTGCCCATCTCGTGAAGAAATACCGCGGCTCCTTGAGCGGTGAACATGGCGACGGCCGGCTCCGCGGCGAGTTCATGCGCATGATGGTGGGCGATGAGTGCTATCGGCTGCTCGAACAGGTGAAGCGGATCTTCGATCCAGATGGCATTTTTAATCCCGGCAAGATCGTCCAGACGCCGCCGATGGATACGAGCCTGCGGATCGCCCCCGCCGCGCATCCCCCAGCAGCCCGCGACACTGTGTTTCGGTTTGCCGACAGCGGCGGCATCCTCCGCGCTGCTGAAAAATGCACTGGCGTCGGTCAGTGCCGCAAGACCCACCTGATCGGCGGCACGATGTGCCCGAGCTACATGGCCACCCGCGACGAGCAGCACACCACGCGGGCGCGGGCCAACGTGTTGCGGCAGGCGTTGGCCGACCCGGTCGCTGCCGATCCCTGGACGCAGCCCGCACTGGCTGAGGTCATGAATCTCTGCCTTTCCTGCAAGGCCTGCAAGAGCGAGTGCCCGTCAAACGTTGACATGGCACGGCTGAAGGCCGAATGGGAGCAGCAGCGGCAGGAGCGGGAGGGTATCCCACTGCGATCGCGGCTCATCGCCGAATCGGCGGCGGCGCTACGGCGGGCTGCGATCGCCCCTTGGATCTATAACCTGGCCGTCACGGCCCCGGGGATTTCCCATCTCCTTAAAAGGGCCATGGGCTTCGCGGCCCGGCGGTCGCTGCCAGCGCTTCCTGGTACCACGTTCACGGCCTGGTGGCACCGTCGTGGCGGCAGCCGTCCATCAGCCTCGCTTGGCCGCGTGCACCTTTTCTGCGATGAGTTCACCGACACACTCGATGTACCGGTCGGCATCGCAACAGTCGAATTGCTGGAGGGGCTCGGCTTCGAGGTGGTGATCCCGCGGCATGTCGATAGCGGACGTGCGCATTTCTCGAAGGGGCTCGTGCGGGCCGCCCGCGATCTGGCTATCCGCAACGTCGAACTACTCTCTCCACTGATCACCGATGATGCGCCGCTGATCGGCATCGAGCCTTCGGCCATCCTTGGTTTTCGCGATGAGTATCTCGACATCGTGCCGGAGCCGCTTGTCGCTACAGCGCGGTCGTTGGCAGGCCGGACGCTGTTGCTCGAGGAGTTTCTTGCCCGGGAGGTGAGCCGCGGTCGGATTCAGCCTGCACAGTTCACGGCAGAGCCGCGGCAGGTGATCCTCCACGGCCACTGTCACCAGAAGGCACTCTCGTCACTCGAGCCGGCAGTGACGGCGCTGAGTCTGCCTGTTAATTATTCGGTGCAGGTGATTCCCAGTGGCTGCTGCGGCATGGCCGGCTCGTTTGGCTATGAGGCCGAGCACTACGAACTCTCGATGCAGATCGGCGAACTTGTGCTCCTGCCGGCAGTGCGGGCCGCGAGGACCGATGCAATCATTGCCGCGGCAGGCACAAGCTGTCGGCACCAAATCAAAGATGGTGCCGGTCGTATCGCTTGGCACCCGGCAGAAATTCTCCGTGCTGCCTTGGTCAGCCGCCACGCTTCCGGGTGAGCATGAACTCGTTGCCATCCGGATCGACGCACATCGCCAGGTGCGGCGGCTCGCCGTTTTCGGGCTCAGGTTCACGGGTCAACTGGCCACCAGCGGCCACCACCTCGCGGCCCCCCGTAACAACGTCGGCTACCTGGAAGCTCAAGCCCGTCCAGGTGCGCTTGCCTTCACCGCCACCATGGATGCCAATCACAGCGTCAACGATGCCCACCTCGGTGATTGCCGGGTTTCGCCGCAGGATATGGCCACCGAAGAGATCACAGTAGAACCGAGCGGCCCGCTCCATGTCGGCGGCCCAGATCACGTATTTCACGCGTTCGACAAGCATGGAGGCAGTGTACGCCTTCGCATGTCATGACGCGAGGGGGCTTATTCACTCGCGGAACGCTTGATGCCATCTGCGACCACGTTGAGCCAGACTGGCAGCGTGGCCTGGCCGCCGTCGGCACCGGTCCAAAGGTGGATGAGCCGTCGCCCCGGTCGCGTCTTCAAGGCTGCGGTGAGAAAGAATTCCCGTTCGCTTTCTCCCTCAACGACCAGCAGGCCGCTGAGTCCGAGGTTGTCCACAAACACGCCGTGCGGCAGGTTGCGGTCGGCGGCAGCGTTGCTTCCGAATTCGATTCGCTCCTTAAAATCACCGCGATCCACCCGCACCTTTGCTGTAATCGTCTCACCCGGACGGATCGTGAACTCCAGCAGTTCACCAGGCTGCTCCAGCACCGAGGACGTCGCCGCTGGCACGATTCGGGCCACAAACTTCGGTGGCTCGGCAAGCGTGATCGCGCCGAGCGTACCCACATCTTGCACCACTTCGCGACCGTTGATTTCTGACATGGCCCGTACCCGCACCTCCTTCTCGGCCGCCTCGTCGGGGTCGGCCGCATCCTCAGCCGCGGCAATCACACCGCGGACACGCCGCTGCCCGGCCTCGATCTCGACCGGCCCGTGAAACGTAAAACCCGGCGGGAGGCCATCCACCTCGATCCGAATCGGTCCGTCGAAGCTGTCGAGTCGGTCGGCACGAAACGTTAACTCGCGGCACGCGCCCCGCCCCAGCTTCAGATTCTTGCCCTCCACGGCCACGGTAAAACCCGGCTGCGGCGGCCGCAGCGTGAGCGTGTAGCGGAAGTCCTGCAGGTTGCCCTCGGCCCCGAAGCCGTGGACGTCACTGAGCCGCACGATGTAGTCGCCGTCGGCCGGCGGTGTAAACGCGATGAGAGAGTCGCGGCCAAGCCGTGCGGTCGACTCGTCATCGTTCTCGTAGAAGAGACGAAACACCGGCAGCCCGTTGGGTTCCGGCTCGGCCCCCGGCGCTAGCGGCTGCACGATCCAGGCCGGCTCACCGAGAGCGTGTGTGATTGCCGACGTACCGAAGAACGTATGTCGCGTGCCCTCGCCGGGATAGACAATGAAGCCAGAGTCAGGGCCGCGGGGATACAGCCAGAGCCGCACTACCTCACCGCCAGCGTAGAGATACTC
>JAYQOK010000146.1:3658-4868 GCA_038144795.1 Candidatus Kuenenia sp.
GGGCATCCCCCCCCCCCCGCCCACCCCCCCCCCCCCCGACACTATCTCGTCAAGTTCCATTTCCTCCCAGTTATGGACTCTGAAATCATCGGCCTGAGTTGAGTTTTTTCCACGAAATGTAAACCAAGAGTCACGTACGGCCTGCAGGACGACTCGTTCAACGAGTTGCCCTGACGCATCAAGCACCTCAAGCTTTGAGTCAAGTTTCGCCTTCGACCGCGCGGCATTCACTTCAATAACAATGGTTTCACCCTGACGGGCGGAAAACCGAAAACAGTCGGCGTCACCTGGGTGGCCAACGGTGCCAGTGATTACCGCCGCGGTGGCCACCGGCTGGGCACTGGCAGCATCGTCATTCGCCTCCTGCTCTTGAAATGCCATCAGATTAGTGCTGCGCTGCTGGGTGGATCCTGACGAGGGGCGTGTGACCGCGATGTCCGCGGGCGGAGCGGTTGGCTCATTCCCTGCTTGAGTTGTCAGTTGGGGTACCGTAGCGAGCGAGCCATCCATGCGGCCTAACAGAAATCCGTCGGCCAGCGGCAACGCCACCGACACGATATCGGGCTGCCGTGGATACTCGCCGATGAGTTGCAAGTCGGGCAGGCTCCAGGCGGAAACTGAGTGGTCTTCGGCAGCGGTGATCAGCCGCAGGCCATCGGCAGACATCGCCATGGTCACAATCGGGGCTTCGTGGGCAAACCGCGGCTGCAGCGGCGGGTTGATCGTCGGCTTGTCGAGTGAAAGGAGCCGCCACATGTGGATCCGTTTGTCACGGCCGGCGGCGATCACATGGGAGCCATCGGAAGTAAATGTTACGCTTGCCACCTCGCCCTGCGGCTGGCCGAGCGTATCAAGCCGCACCCCGTCCGCCGCCCGCCACAGTTTTACAGTTTCATCAGCACTCGCCGAGGCAAGCACCTTGCCCGTGGGATGCCAGGCAAGGTCGAAGACGGCGGCATTGTGGACGTCAATCGATCGCTGCAGGCTGCCGTCGGCCACGCTCCAGAGTTTCACCGAGCGGTCATAGCTCGCTGTGGCGAGCGTCCCCTCGTCGGGAGAAAGTTCAGCGTCATAAATCACGTCGCGGTGGCCAGTAAACAACATCATCCTCTTGCCGCTGCCTGCATCACGCATCTCGGCCGTGCCTTGTAGCCCCGTGATGCCGCCCGCGATCACGAGATGTGTGCCGTCGTGACTGAAGTGCAGCGAC
>JAYQOK010000146.1:4878-8889 GCA_038144795.1 Candidatus Kuenenia sp.
TTCACGACGGCGGGGCCGTCGGTAATCGTGACCAGTGGCGGTTCTGCTGGTCGGCCCGCTTCGAAATGGAACACGTTCACGACGCTCCCGGTGGCCACGGCCAACCGGCGCCCATCAGCCGTCACCGCCGCCGCCGTGACAGGCCGCGGCCCTGTGGAGGCCGGCAGTGTCGGTACGACCAGCGTTTCCAGGATCGACGAGTCGATGGCTGGTGGCGTGGCCCCCGCGGCGATCCACGCCTTGAGCGTGGCCAAATCACCAGCCGGCACCTGCGGCTGGTCGGGGGGCGGCATGTGATCGGCATCACCGCTCTCGATCCGCTGAATCATGACGGAGCCGGCGGGATCACCCGGAGCGATTACCTCCCCTTCTCCTGCGCCACCTCGCTTCAGCGTCGCAAATCGCTCCACCGAAAACTCCGCCTCGGCATCGCGATCATTGTGGCACCCGGCGCAATACGTCCGCAGAATCGGCGCCACATCCTGCTCATACGACGGTGAAGCAAAGCTCGACGAAGCTGCGAGCATCGCGGAGCACAATAGAAAGGTGTGACGGAGCAACCTCAACAGTCGTGTGAAGTGACGGGAGGGGTTGCCCGTGCCAATCGAGCGGCGTAGGAAACCGAGAGGAGCCAGGATGGCGAGAGCGAAGTTTCCTACGAGCGAGCGAAGGGCAGGATGCCCTGAGTGAGCGTCCGGCCAGATGGCACGGGCAACTCCGGCCCTCTGACGCTCCAGCATCAAACTCCACAATGGATTCACTTTAATTCAATGCCTGAAAAGGAATTCGCGGCTTGTCAACAACGACCAATACATGTCTTCCACGATCTCCCGCCGCTCCTCGGCCTCGGCCGATGCGAGCATTTCCACGATCGGCTTGCGTTCCGCCTCTGTCGGCGGCCGGGAGAGGATGAGCATCCAGGCCCGCTCAACCAGCATGGCCGGCGCCGGGTCAGTGGCGAGGAGTTGTGTGATCCGCCCCGCCTTGGCAGCCAGCTTGTCGTTGAGTGTCGAGCCATTCGAGAGATGGAGTACCTGCACGAGGCTTGGCTGGTTTGACCGCTCACACTCGCAGGTGATCTCCCGCGCGTTGCGGCCAAACGTGGCCAGGAAGTAGCTTCGTACTGCCGAGTCGCGAAGTTGCAGGGCCCGCGTGTCGGCGTTGTAGCCCTCGACCTTCTGTGTCGAGCCGTCAGCCATCACGATTTCGGTGTAGCGGTCGCGGACGCCCGTGACATCGGCAATCGCATCGGAGAGCACCTCGGCCATCAATCGCTTCGGGTACGTGCGGGAAAACCAGCGGTGATCATCGCGATTCTCTGGCAGCGGTGCGGCTGACCGGGCATAGGTTTCGGAGAGCAGGATCAGCCGCATCAGGGCCTTGAGATCAAAGGCTTGCTCAATCGTGAAGGTCGCCAGGGCGGTCAGTAGCGGCTCGTTGCTTGCCGGGTTGGTGGCTCGCAGATCATCGACCGGCTCGACGAGGCCAAGACCGAAAAAGTTGGCCCACACGCGATTGACGATAGCTCGTGTGAAGTACGGATTTGCCGGATCAGTGAGCCACTCGGCCAGCGGCTCGCGGCGGTCGCTCGGGTCGTCCATCGATAGTGGCTCGCCGTCGAGCGGGGCCGGTGGCTGCGGCTTGCCGGTCTTCGGCTGCATCAAGTTGCCGCGCGATTCGACATACAGCGTTCGCTGACCGTCGCCACTCCGCGGCTCCCCTCCCCAGCCCTTCGTGCGGACCCGCGCGAAGAGATTGGCGAAAGCATAGTATTGGTCGTTGGTCCACTTCTCGAGCGGATGGTTGTGGCACTTCGCACAGTTGATCGAAAGGCCGAGAAAGGCCTGGCTCACGTTCTCGGCAACCGTCTCTGGATCCTGATGAACAGCGAAGAAGTTGGTCGCCCCGTTTTCGAAGCTCGATCCACGAGCTGTCACCAGTTCTCGCACGAAGGCGTCCCACGGGAGATTGGCCGCCACACGATCGCGAACCCAGCGGTAGTAGGCATCGACTGCCTGCGGCCGCAACTTCTCACCGTTCACGAGCAGGATGTCGCACCATTTATACGTCCAGTAATCAACAAACTCGGGGCGGGCCAGAAGCAGTGCGATAAGCCGGTCCTTTTTCTGGGGTGCCGTATCGGAGAGATACCGTTCCACCTCTTCGGGTGATGGAAGCCGGCCGATCGTGTCGAGAAACGCCCGCCGCACAAAGGTTGCATCATCGCACCGCGGCGACGGGGCCAGCCGCAGCTCGCGAAGCTGGGAAAGGTTGAACTCGTCGATCAGGTTTGCCCGTGGAGCCGACGCATAGACTGACTCCGCCACTTCATACGGAAATGGGACCACGACCCGTGCCACGGCAATCTGTGAGGAGAACCAGGCGGTCACGGCGCCCTCGCCGTGGCCGATCACGCTGACGATGCCGGCGGGGTCGACCGTGGCCACGCTCTCGTCGGCCGAGGTGAACCGGGCCCAATTGCTCACATCGCGGCTCGACCCATCGCTGTAGCGTGCTGTTACAGCGAGCGGCAATGCGTCGCCCACTGCGGCCGTCTGACGCGATGGACTGAGTTCGATCAACTCAAGTTTTTTTTCGCCCACCTGTGGTCCGGGGCAGCCGGCCTCGATCCAGGCAGCGAGTAGGTTGTAGTCATTGTTGCCTACATCCAGCCGCTTGCCTCCCTTGTGCGGCAACGCCATCGTGGGCTTCGTGAGCAGCAGGCTGGCGCCGGGGTTGGTCGGGTCGATGCGGCGGCCGCGGACATCGCGGGTGATGGCCAGGAAATCAGCCGCTGGGTCATATCCGAAGAGCGAGAGGCGAAACCCTTCCTTGCCGGCGATCGCCCCGTGGCAGCCGCCGCCGTTGCAGCCGGCCTTGGAGAGGATCGGCACCACATCGAGCTCGAAGCTCGGCTCATGGGCACGGGCCACCAGACAGTGCACTGCCAGCCACACCAGAAGCAGGTTCACACCGAAGCGTGAATCCCTCATGAAAACAGCTCCTTGATGGGGTTGGTGCCAAAGTCGGTGAGCGCGAAGGGCCGTCCGGAAGGTCCGGGAAGATGCCGCTCGTGGTCGAGGCCGAGCGAATGAAAGATCGTGGCTACGAGGTCGCCGGGCCTGACGGGCCGCTCAGCGGGAAACGCACCGATTGGGTCACTCGCCCCTACGACCCGCCCTCCCTGCACGCCGCCACCCGCGAACGAGCAGGTGAAGACCTGCGGCCAGTGGTCGCGACCGCCAGCTGGATTCACCTTCGGAGTGCGGCCAAACTCGGAAAGCCCTGCCACCAGTGTGTCCTCGAGGAGGCCCCGCTCATGGAGATCCGTGATAAGTGCCGAATACGCCTGATCGTACATCGGGCAGACGATATTCTTCATCCCCTCGATCGACGTAAATGGCTTCGAGCCGTGGATGTCCCAGGTGGTCTCGTCGAACACGGTCAGAAACGTGTTGATCGTCACGAATCGCACGCCGTTTTCCACGAGCCGCCGGGCGAGCAGGCAGCACTGACCAAAACGGTTCATCCCATACCGCTCACGGACGGCCTGCGGCTCCTGGGAGAGATCGAAGGCCTCGCGGGCCTGGGTGCTTGTCATCAGCCGGTAGGCCGCCTGAAAGTTGTCGTCGAGCAGTCGGGCGTCTTCGCTGGCCTCGAATTGCTTGGCCGTTGACTCGACGATCTCCCGCATCTTGCGGCGGCGATGAAGCCGAGCCACCGAGATCTGGTCAGGGGGCAGCAGATCGGGCACGCGGAAGTTGGGCTTGGAGGGATCGGCCATGAGGGCGAATGGATCCTGTGCCTTCCCAAGGAATCCCCCGGCCTGACCGTTGGGAAGATTGCCGCCACCGCGGCCCATCAGTTCGGGGAGCACGACAAACGGCGGGAGGTCGGAGCGCCGGCCAAGCAGGTAACCGGTGACGCTGCCGGCGTGAGGCGTCTGGATGCCGCCGGTGAACCGCCGGCCGGTCTGCATGATCTGCCAGCCGGCATCATGCACGGCAGCAC
>JAYQOK010000147.1:0-7163 GCA_038144795.1 Candidatus Kuenenia sp.
ACTCACCACCGGCGGCGGCTCGAGGCTGATCGACCCGGGCGCCGCCTTTTTAAACGGATTACTTGCGCAGCCGCCTCCAGCCACCAGCATGATGGCCACGATCCCTCCGACGCTTCCAGCCACGCCGCTCCGCATGCTCGTGCACAACCTCCGTACACACACCAACAAACGACCAGCCATCAAACCAGCCAGCGCGGCGGGATCGTAGAAAACACCGCCACCGCAAACAAGCCGACGCCACCAGCCCCCAAACCCCCACGCCCACCCATATACAACGCGTGGGATGCACCCAAGTCCGCTGCGGCATGATCCACGGAGCCGGGGCGGGTGAATCATCGAAAGAGGTACGCTCGGGGGTCGGCGAACGCTCGACGAGCCTTGGGCGTATCCTCGCCCGGCGAGGATACTTTTGCCGCCCCCGAGCCGGTGCTACACGTTTTTCGACGTCGCTCCGAGGCAGCCGGGTCGGCGCGTCACCAGATGGGCAGCATCAGCGGGCGTTGCGAACCCACTGCCAGACCCACAAGGCGACGGCCGTCAACACCACCACCGCCACGAGCACCACCGCCAGCAGCAGCGGATCGGCGAAGAATCCACCTACCTGCTGCCAGAGCGATCGCCAGCCCACGACCACCAATGCCGCCGCCAGGCAGAGACTCGGGCCGTAGGGAAGCTCGTTGTCGCGATGGAGTACGAGCCCCAGCAGCCCGTGCGCGAGCCCAAGGAAGGTGGCCATGAAGAAAACCATGACCGAGGGCTGCCAGCCGAGCCAGGTGCCGATCATCGCCATCAAGGTCACGTCACCAAACCCCATCGCCTCGCGGCCCATGGCGCGGCTGGCACCTTCGCGGACACCCCAGACGAGAGCAGCCGCCATGGCGAGACCAATGAGCGACGACTGCAGGGCATCAAACCGATGGCCACTGAAGAACCAGACAAACACGATCCCACTGAGACCGGCAACGAGAATCAGGTTTCTCGGCTCCCGCAAGCTGCGTGGCCCAGCCGCAGACAGCCCACCATCGGCGGCCTCGATGAACGGCGCCGTGCAGAAAAACCACCAGGCGACAAAAATGCTCCCCGCCAAGGCGAGGCCGCCGATCTGCGGCATCCCGCCGAGCCAGGCCGGCGCCGGCACTAACCGCAGGCCGCCGAAGGCTCCGAGAACGTCGGGCATGATGGCTGGCGGGGCGAAGGATCGCGTCTGCTCCCAGCCCACCGGTAGCAAAGGGCCGGGCAGGAGGCAGGCCGCGGCCAGGCCAAGCACGACGCCGGTCACCGTGATCTCGTCGGGAATTACTCGATACCGCATATCGACCCAGGTGGCGGCAGCCAACAGCGTGAAGAAAAGGCAATGGCTGGCCCAACGGGCAAGGAGCGTGGCTGGTGACAGATCAGCCAGGCCGCCATTCGCCGTGAGTGGCGTGAGGCCGCCGGCCGGCACCTCCCACCACCACAGCCCCATGGCTGTCGCCACGGCACACAGTTCGATCAGTCGGCTCAGGCGTGATCGCTCGCCCAGCCAGCGGCAGACAGTTGCGGTGAGAAGTCGGCCCAAGGCGAGCCCGGTCACGGCCGCAATGAGCCCACCCGCCCATCCCATCAAGGGTGCCGGCATGTCATTCACGGCCGCCACTCCTGTCGCAACCAGCCGACAATGCTCTCGGCCACCGCCACTGGGGAGGCCGAAGAAGTATCAACAATGGAGTCGGCACACTCGCGATAGAGGGGCTCGCGGTCGGCGATCGTGGCGGCCACTTCGTCGAGCAGGTCACCTCCGCCAAGCGGTGGACGTCGCGCAGCCGTCATCGGGTCAGCGGCGAGGCGAAATCGCACCACCTCGGCCGGGGCTGACAGCCAAACCACCGGGCGGAAGGCCTCCCGCAGCAGACGACGGTTCTCTGGGCGGAGCACAACCCCGCCACCGGTCGCGATCACGCCCGCGGCCGAAGCCAATGTCGATGCGAGAATCGTCGCCTCAGCATCGCGAAACGCGGCCTCTCCTTGGGTGCCGATCATCTCGGCAATCGAACAACCGACCGCGGCCTCGAGCACCACGTCAGCATCCTGCCAGCCACAGCCGAGACGTTCGGCGAGGACCGCTGCGACCGTCGACTTGCCACAGCCCCGATAGCCAATGAGTGTGATCTGGGGCATGGGTGGTTCTCGCGTGCAATCAGTCGGGCAGTTTGGCTGACGCCGTGGCCCGCTTCAGGGCATCCCGCATCACGCTCTCTGGGGCATCACTACCGTGCCAGATCTTGAACTGATGGGCAGCCTGCCTCACAAACATGTCGACCCCCGTTACCGTGCGGCATCCGACGGAGCGGGCCTCTTTGATGAGGAGCGTGTTTTCCGGGTTGTAGACCGTGTCGAACACAACCATGTAACACTGGAGGTGGGATTTCGGAAACGGCGTTTCATTCACTTCGGGATGCATGCCGACGGGCGTCGCATTGATTATGCAATCATGGGGAATGCGGTGCCGTGAATCCCACTCCATAACCTTGCAGCCCACCTCAGTAGCGATCTGCTGGGCGTGCTCAAGCGTACGGGCTGTCACCGTCACCTCGACGCTTCGCTCCCGCAGACCAAAGGCCACGGCCCGTGCAGCACCGCCCGCCCCGAGCACGAGCGCAGTACGAATACCGAGCCCCGACTTCGTCACTGGCTCCTGCCCCTCCACGTCGTCGATGATCGCCGACCGGAGGCTCTCCACGGCAGCGGTGGCATCGGTGTTGTAGGCGGCGATGCCGTCGGGCCCGAAGGCGAGCGTGTTGGCGGCCCCGATCGACCGCACGAGATCATCCTGGTGGGCCACGTGGGCGAGCACCCGCTGCTTATGCGGAATGGTCACGCTCAACCCCGCCAGCGGCCACTCGCCAGATGATTCGAGGAAGGCATCAATCTGCTCCGCGGGCACGCGAAACGGTACATAGACCGCATCGAGTCCGGCAGCCGCGAGCGCCGCATTGTGGACGACCGGGCTCAGGCTGTGCCCGACCGGATCGGCCACCACGCCGAAGATCTTTGTGGCAGGCGTGATCGATTCATAGCGATAGACATCCCGCATCTGCCGCCAGCCGATTTGGCCGGGTGCAAGCACCCGCTCGTCATTGAAGGTGGCATAGGTGAACGGTGCCCCGAAGCGGCCGGCCAACACCCGTGACGGCGTGCCGATATCGCCCATGCACAGGCCGATCGTGGGGCTCGCGGCGGCATGCATCAGTTCGAGCATCCGCAGCGTGTCGGTGGCCTGATTAGCCATCGTGGCAATCTTCACGATGTCGGCGTCGAGACCAGAAAGCCGCCGATGCAGCCCCGCCAGATCGGCCGGCGTCTTGTGGAAATCGTGATGGCTGATGATCCGCTTCGTGGTCCCAAAACGCGGCACCGCCGCGGCAATGTCGTCCTCGAGGTCGACATAGTCGGCTCCCTCGACAATAGCGGTCCGCAACACGAGCAGCCGTGCCTCCTCCGACTGCTCCCAGCGGCCTCCATCGGCGGCCCGCCGACAGGTGACGATCACCGGACAGGGCCGGTCCTTGAGCAGCCGCTTCAACTGCACGGGGCCTTGGATGTAATCGAGCCGCAACTCGACCAGGCCGACACCCTGCTCGGCGAGAAACTTGTGTTCGGCAATCACATGCCGGTGCCGGCCGCGACCGATTCCAACGCAGATCATGGGAGGCTTTGAACTCGCTTTCTTTCGAAAAGGCGGAGGGTTCAGATCCGCCGAAACTGGCGGTCGAGTTCCTGCCGCGACAACACCAGCGACGTGGGGCGGCCATGGGGGCAATGGTGGGCATCCGGCACATCCCGCCGATCGCGGACAAGCGCATCGACCTCATCCTGCGACAACACATCGCCGGCCTTGATTGCCGCCCGACAGGCGAGGCTGTGGAGCACCTCCTCCACGAGCAGCGCCGGTTCGGCGGCAGACGCCGCCGTCGCCAGCCGATCGATGATCTCGCGAACGATTCCCGCCGCCGGCGTTTTCCCGGCGAGCACAGGCTTCGACGAGACGATCACGGTCGAACCGCCAAAGGGTTCGACCCGCATCCCGGCTTTCTGCAGCGCGGCTGCATGCTCGGTCACCAGTTCCAGTTCCGCCGGGGCGAGGTCAACCTGTTCCGGAATGAGCAGGGGCTGCACCTCCAGCCGCCCCTCGTTCACGGATGCTTTGAGCCGCTCGAAGAGCACCCGTTCATGGAGGGCATGCTGGTCGATCACCTCGATGCCATCGTCCCGCTCGACCACCAGATAGCGGTTGAGCATCTGTACGGCCCGCTCGTCGCTGTGATGGACTTCGTTGCCGGCTGCGGGATGGTCACCTTGAGATAGATCGACACTCTTCTCCGGCAGCGTCTCACCTCTGCTGGCTGGGGCTACGGGGGCTATAGGAGTGACCACGGGCGCGGGTGTCGGAAACGTATCGTTCACAAACAGGGAAGGGGAGGTCGTCGGCGTGGCCGGCGAAGCATCCCACGGCGTTGGCGGCCGCAGCGCCGTCCCCATGTCACTCTCAAGAAATTTTGAACGCAGCGATGAGAGCACGAGCCGATAGAGCCGCTGGGGATCCCGAAACCTCACCTCCATCTTAGCTGGATGCACGTTTACATCGACCGCATCCGGCGACAGATGAAGCTCGAGGAACACGATCGGCTGCCGGCCGGTAAGCAACAGCCCCCGATAGGCCTCCTGTACGGCGTGGAGGATGGAGCGATCGCGAAACGGCCGGCCCGCCACAAAGAGATGCTGGAGGCGGCCACTGGCCTGATCGTCCTCAGGGTGGCCGACGAGGCCGGCGAGCCGCATATCGCCATCGGTGGCTTCCACCTCAATGAGTCGTTCGGCCAGCTTCGTGCCAAAAAGTCCCCCGATCCGCTCCCGCCACACCGTTACGGAAGGCAAGTCATGCACCAGCCGGCCATTGTGGGTGAGCGTGAAGCCCACCTCAGGGTGCGCCAGCGCCGTGCGGACAAACGCCTCCGCAGCGTGCGACCACTCGGTCTGTGGGGCCCGCAGGAAGGCCCGCCGCGCCGGCACGTTGCCAAACACCTGCCGCACCTCGACCGACGTCCCGACCGCACAGCCTTCAGGTACCACTTCGCCCATGTGGCCGCCGTCCACCTCGAGCCTGGCGCCGGTGCCACCGACCGGCCGCGACCGGATCACCAACCGCGACACTTCGCCGATGCTGGCCAGCGCCTCGCCGCGAAACCCGAGCGTGCCGATCCGTTCCAGGTCTTCAGCTACCCGCAACTTGCTCGTGGCATGCGGAGCCACGGCCAGGGGAAGATCGTCGGGCTCCATGCCGCAGCCGTCGTCGACCACCCGCACCAGGGCCACGCCACCCTGCTCAAGGGTCACGTCAATCCGCGTCGGCTCGGCATCGAGGGCGTTTTCGAGGAGCTCCTTCACGATGCTCGCCGGCCGTTCCACCACTTCGCCGGCGGCGATTCGGTTGACGACTGACATCGGTAGCGTGTGAATCCGTCCCATGTTGACACCCTGCCGCGACCGTCCGCCACGCTCAGGTGAGCTGGTATTCCTTAATCTTGCGATAGAGCGTCCGCTCACCGATGCCGAGCATTTCAGCTGCCTGCTCGCGGTTGCCACCTGTCAGTTTGAGCGTTTCGCCGATAAAGACCCGCTCGATCTCGTCGAGCGGCCGCCCGACGAGCGCCGCGACGCCACTGGCGGCCGCTACCTCGGCCACGGCGGCTGCGGCGACCGTGACATCGGGCTCCAACTCCAGCGGCAGGTCATCAACATCGAGCGTGCCATCGCAGTCGACGACCACCATGCTCTCAACGACATTCCGGAGCTGGCGGACGTTGCCGGGCCAGCCAAAGGAGACGAGTTTGGCACGGGCGGCCGCCGACATGCCTTTGATCGTCTTGCCATGCCGGGCGGCAAACTGCTTCACGAAGTGCTCGATCAGGAGCGGGATGTCAGCGACCCGTTCCTGGAGCGTCGGGATCGCAATCGTGACGACTTTCAGCCGGTGATACAGATCGCTGCGAAACTGCCCCGCCGCGATCGCGTCTTCGAGGTTGCGGTTGGTGGCCGACAGAATGCGAACATTCACCTTCACGGGCGTGTTGGAGCCGACGCGAGTGATCTCGGCCGATTCCAAAACGCGGAGGAGCTTGATCTGGGTGGGCATCGGCATGTCGCCCACCTCGTCAAGAAACAGCGTGCCGCCGTTGGCATACTCAAACTTGCCGACCCGGTCGCTCGAGGCGTCGGTAAACGCCCCCTTCACGTGGCCGAAGAGTTCGCTCTCGAGAATGTTTTCGCTGAGGGCGGCGCAGTTGAGGGCCACGAAGGGCTTCGCCTTCCGCGGGCTGTTTTGGTGGATCGCCTGGGCCACCAGTTCCTTGCCCGTGCCGGTCTCTCCCTGGATCAGCACCGTCGCGTCGGTCGGGGCGATCCGCTTGAGCCGCTCGATGAGCGCCACCATCTGCGGGCTCGAGCCCACCACCCCTTCGAAGCCAAACTTCTCATCAAGCCGGCGATTGAGCTCGAGATTCTGCAGCTTCAGCCGCACCCCCTCCGATGCCTTCTCCACAGCGGTTCGCAGGTGCCCCATGTCGAGCGGCTTCTGCAGGTAGGTGAATGCACCCTGCTGCATGGCCGACACCGCGGAAGGCACCGTGCCGTGACCGGTCACGACAATCACCTCCGTCTCGGGTGAGGCCTCCTTGGCCCGGGCGAGGATTTCCAGGCCGCCGATGTCGTTCATCATCAGGTCGGTCACGACCACGTCGAAGGAGTCAGCGGAGATCTTTTTCGCTCCTTCGGTGCCACTCCCGACCACGGTGACACGGTAGCCGAGGCGGCTCAGGCACTCCCCCATCGTGCGGGCGTGCACGATGTCGTTGTCAACCACGAGCACGGCCACGAGCTCCTGCGATCCAGACTCGATCAACGGGGTGGCGGGGTCGCGTGGAGCAGGCATGGCAACAAAGCGGGGCAGGAAAGGCGGCTCGTGACTGGCCGCACCAGTCACGATGGTACGAAGCGATGTGGCAGAGCGTCCAGTTGCGGCGTCTGCTGCTCGCCCGGAACAGCCTTGCCGCCCGTCGTCGGCAGCCGCCGCGGGCCCGGGAGCCAGATCGTTACCATCGAGCCGCGGCACGGGGCCCTCTCAACGT
>JAYQOK010000147.1:7173-8866 GCA_038144795.1 Candidatus Kuenenia sp.
TCCGTGGGCCTCCACGATCTTGCGGGCCGTGGGGAGGCCGAGGCCGGAGCCTCCCTGCTTGGTCGTGTAGAAGGCGCGAAACACCTTCGCGAGTGTCTCCGCATCCATGCCCGGCCCGGTGTCGATCAGTTCGAGGATCACGCCAAGCCCGGCCGCCCGCGTGCGAATCACCATCTGCCCGCCCGCATCCATCGCCTGCACGGCGTTGATGAGCAGATTGAGCACCGCCGACCGAAACGTCTCGCGGTCGATCCGCACATTGGGCAGTTCGGGATCGAGATACCGGACCACCTCCACCCGGGCGTCGCGGGCCTGCGGCGCGAAGAAGTCGAGGAGCTGCGAAAGCTCCACATTCAGGTTGGCCGGCTCGAGGGTGAGCGACTCCTGGCGGGCGAAGTCGAGGAAGTCGCCCAGCAATTTCTGGAGCCGGTCGCACTCCTGTCGCACTAGATCGATTTTCGCCTTGGCGCGGCGGTCGCGTTGCTTGGTCGGAGACTCCGGATCGGTAGTCTCGAAATCCTCCGCCAGCAGCTCCATGTTGAGCCGGATGGTCGAGAGCGGGTTGCGGATCTCGTGGGCCAGGGCGCCCACGAGAGCCGCAAACTCGGCGTATGTCTCAGCCCGGGCTAACGACGATTCGTCGGTTGACGACATGTCGGTCTACCTCGGTGCGAAGGCTGGCTCGTGGCCGGATCAGGCCTGAGGCTGCTCGGCGGCTCCGGCCGCCTCCTCGAGGAGGACGGCCTTGCGGCTGAGCTTCACCCGATCCTGTTCGTCGACCGCGATCACCTTCACCCGCATCACGTCGCCCACGCGGCAGACATCGGCGACGTTGCCGACATATTCCGCCGACAGTTCGCTGATGTGGCAGAGACCATCCTTACCCGGCACGAGTTCGATGAAGGCACCGAAGTCCTTGATGCTCGTCACCCGGCCTTCGTAGATGCGGCCGATCTGAATAGAGGCGGTCAGCGCCTCGACCTGCGCCATCGCGGCCATCGCCCCTTCCGAATCGTGGCTGGCCACCGTCACCGTGCCGTCGTCCTCGACCTCAATGCTGGCGCCGGTCGATTCCTGAATGGCACGGATCGTCTTGCCGCCCGGGCCGATCAGGAGGCCGATCTTCTCGGGATTGATGTGGGTGCGGAGGAGCCGCGGCGCCCACGACGAGATCTCGGCCCGCGGCCGACGGATGGCCGAGAGCATCGTGCGGAGGATTTCCATGCGGGCCTCCCGCGACTGCTTGAGCGTGGCCGCGATGATCGCCGGCGAGATGCCGTTGATCTTGAGGTCGAGCTGAATGCCGGTGATGCCGGCCTGCGAGCCGGCGATCTTGAAATCCATGTCGCCGTAGTGGTCTTCGTCGCCGATGATATCGGTGAGCAGCACCCACTGGTCTTCCGACTGCTTGACGAGGCCGACCGAGATGCCCGCCACTGGGTTGGTGATCGGCACGCCGGCGGCCATCAGGCCGAGGGTCGCCCCGCATACGCTCGCCATCGAGCTCGAGCCGTTGGACTCGAGGATGTCGGAGATCACGCGGATCGTGTACGGAAACTGATCCGGCTCAGGCAGCACGGGCTTCACGCTCCGCTCGGCCAGCGCCCCATGGCCGATCTCGCGACGGCCCGGGCCTCGGATCGGCCGCACCTCACCCACCGAAAACGACGGGAAGTAGTAGTCGAGCATGAAC
>JAYQOK010000148.1:0-8622 GCA_038144795.1 Candidatus Kuenenia sp.
TTGGCACAACCGGTATCGTGCGACTGACGGCAATGACATCTGGGGCTCTCGTTCAACGCTGACATTCGTCGACGGGCAGAGTAACGCGGACGTTCTCAAGCATGAATTGACGATGCTCGACACGATGACGGCCAATCGCGACCTCGTAATCTGGGCCGCTGCAGAAGGCCGCACGCTCACGCCCAACGACACGAATGTGCCACCTCCCGTCAAGGTTATTTCCAACGTTGGTGGTGGAAGTCAGAGTTCGAGTGCGGCCAAGGAAGGGACTGTCGACTACCTCAGCCCGGAAGAGAGCATCGCGAAGATCAAGGTACCGGACGGCTACCAACTCAATATTTTCGCCTCCGAGGAGATGTTCGAAGACTTTGCCAATCCAGTGCAGCTGCAGGTCGATGCCCGGGGCCGCCTGTGGGCGGCATGCTGGAACACCTACCCGAAGTGGGAGCCACTCAAGCCAATGAATGACGCTCTCGTCATTCTCGAAGATGACGATGGCGACGGCGTCGCTGATCGGAGAAAGATATTCGCCCGGGTGCACAACCCGCTCGGCTTCGAGTTTTGGGGGGGCGGGGGCGTGGTCACATCAGGACCGGATCTCCTGTTTTTGCAGGATACCGACGGCGACGATGTGGCCGACGTTCGCGTCGTGCTGCTGCAAGGCCTTGGCACTTCCGACACCCATCATGCGGCCAACAACCTGATCTACGGACCCGATGGCGGCATTTATTGGCAAAGCGGAATTTTCCTCGTCCACAACCATGAGACGCCCTGGAAGCCAAACCTGAACATTGGCCAATCGGGAATGTATCGTTTCGATCCGCGTACATTTGCCATCTCGCCTCACGCTGCTAATTCGCCGAATCCGCATGGCACGAGTTTTGATTACTGGGGCTACTGCTATGCCAACGACGGTACGGGCGGGAGGTCATATCAAGTACGGCCGGAGGGCAGTGGATTCAAGATGCACGAACTCCTCACAAAGGAGTTTCGTCCGGTCGCTGCAGATGAAATTCTCTCGTCCGAGCATTTTCCCGCGGAGTTGCAGCAGGATTTCCTGATCTGCAACACGATCGGATTTCTTGGTGTCAAGCAGTATGACCTCGATCGGGGTGGTGCGGTCGAGGAGAAGGCATCTGTGACGCCCGACACGCGGGGTCTGACCGTCAGTTCGGATGGCGGGCTCATCACCGTCACGTGTCCGGAATTCAAGAACACTCTAGTGACCGGCTTCAGGCTGAGCGTCACAGGCCAGGAGCAGATGAACATCGCTGAAGTTGAAGTCATCAGCGACGGGAAAAACATCGCCCCCGCGGCGACGCTCAGGCAGTCGAGCGAGTACAACAACGGGCAGTTTCCGGTGCAACTCCTTGTGGACGGCAACAAGGACAACTTCGCGCATACCAACACGGAACAGAATCCATGGATGCGGGGCGATTTCTCAGCGCCCGTCAAGGTCTCAGAAGTGAGGGTCTGGAATCGCAAGGGATTTGAGCGGCGGTTCAATAATGGCAAGGTCGAGTTTTTCAATGGCGACAAGGTGGTCGCCGCTGTCGACGTAAAAATCGGCGGAGACGAAGGCGGCGCTACGAAGGAGCGTCGGTTTGGTGAGGTGTGGGGAACACCTGGCATCGAACTGCTCAACAGCGAAGATCGTAATTTCCGACCAACGGACGCCGTCATCGGCGCGGATGGCGCGCTGTATGTCTCAGATTGGCAGAATGTCATCATCGGCCACATGCAGCACAACATTCGCGACCCCAATCGAGATCACCGCCATGGCCGGATCGTTCGGCTGACAGTCAAGAATCGACCGCTGCAGAAACCGGTAAAGATCGCGGGGGAGCCGATCGAGGCGCTCCTCGACAATCTCAAGCATCCGATCAACGGGGTTCGCCACCGCACTCGAGTGGAACTCAGCAGCCGCAACTCAGATGAAGTGATTGCCGCCACTCGCCAGTGGATGGCTGGCTTTGATCCGAATGACGAAATCGAGGCGCACCACCTGCTCGAGGCCCTGTGGCTCCACCAGCAGCATCATGTGAAGGATGAAGCACTTTTGAACAAGTTGCTCGCGTCCACCGTGCCGCATGCCGTCGTGGCAGCCAAAACGGTTGACCACTTCTGGCATACTGTCGATGCGACTGGCGCCAGTGACTTCGCAGCTCCGGCGGCGATCGAGTTCGTAACGTTTGACCCGCCCCAGCATCTGGCCGCAGGCAACCACAAGGCGTACACCCTTGGCGGGCAGATCTACCAACGGGAAGCACATTGCGGCACATGTCATCTTACCAATGGCAAGGGCAATGGGGTCATTTATCCTTCTCTCGTCGGCAGCGCCTGGGTGACCGGCGATGAGGAGCGGCTGATCAAGTTGGCCTTGCACGGGCTTTGGGGCCCAATGGATGTTCACGGGAAGCGATACGACCCGGCCAAGGGAGTGCCTCCGATGACTGCCTTCCGGAGCCTTTTGACCGACGAAGAACTGGCAGCGGTTCTCACGTTCGTCCGCAACACCTGGGGCAATACCGCCTCGGCTATCGCACCGGATTCGGTCAAGCGGATACGGTCTGAGACCATCACCCGAACGACGTTTTGGAGCCCGGCAGACTTGCTTGCCGAACATCCTTTGGAGCCGGAACTCCTCGCCAAAGAACTCGCAATGAACAGCGAAGTTTTTGCGAACCTCGCGTTGGAGCAGGAACTGCTTGCGTCATCAGCAACGGAACTCGCCCGAATCGCAACCGAGAAGGGCGACGTCGCCCGCGGCAAGACCATTTTCATGAAGTCTGCTGCCGCCTGTGCAACGTGCCACAACCCACCTGCCGGCGGTGCACGACTCGGCCCAAATCTGGAAGAGTTAAAAACCTCGCTGACACCTGAGCAACTTGTTGAATCACTTCTTCATCCGTCGAAGCTGATTGCCAAGGACTATGTTCAGGTGACGGTCATCACGGCTGATGGCCGTCAGCAAACCGGGCTACGGATCGCCGAGTCCGCTGATGAAATCACGCTACGCAATCTTGCACAGTCGGCCCCAATCACGATTGCCCGCGAAGACATCGATGAAATTGTCGAGTCGAGCGTTTCGTTAATGCCCGAACATCTTGTGAGACAATTGAAAGATCGTCAGGAATTCAACGATCTGATGCGGTATGTTCTCACGTCGCGTGGGCAGTGACAGCAGGTCCATCACTTGTTTCCGGTGAGCGCGGTGAAGCCGGGCCGTCCATGAGCATCTCTCATGGACGGTCAAGGCTGGCATGTTCAACGATGAACTCGACGATCGGCCGTGGATCCGCAAGGCCATGGGGGTGATGGCCCTTATCAGCCTCATGAATCACGAGAATCTCACCGCCCAGCGCTCGGTACCGTTCCTCAACCATTAATGTGTTCTCCGCCGGCGGGACGACGTCATCCTTGTCACCAATGACATGCACCATCGTGATCTGGGCGTCAGCGAGCGGAGCTAGCGCATCGACGGGATTGCCGCGATATGCAACCGCCTCAGCCTCATCGGAAAAACCATAGGCGGTGAGGCAGGCCGCCCAGTCCTTCGGGCTGCCCTTGCCTGTCCCCTTGCCTCCCGGCCAGCTCTTGAAGTCGCAGACGGGATTATCGCCATAGATCACGGCGACGTGGTCGGAATGTTCGGCGGCATACCGTTGGGCATAGAGGCCGCCGCGGCTGATTCCGATAAGTGCTGCCCGGGGGGCGAAACCGCGATGAACAAGCTCGTCATGGAATGCGGCAAGATGTCGCACAGCGTCAGGGGAGCCAAACGTATTGCCCACGTCCAGATAGGCATGGTGAAAGCCCGCAGCGAGCAACTGCGGTGCCGCACACCGCTGGGTGAAGGCATCGGGAAACATCATGCACCAGGACCAAGGATTACCCGGCCGTGGCTGCTCCGGTTGCACAACCCAGGCCGGGCGGCCCTGAAACGTGAAACGGTGTCGACGGTACCCATGCCACGAATCAATGGTCTGGTCCGGAAACTTCAGCCGCGGACGCCGAAATGGCACCAGCCGCTCGCGGTCGGCATCAACTTCATGGCTCCAGATCTCGTAACGGGATCTCAATTCAGCCAACACCTCCGGATGCTTTTCCGCAAGGTCGTGCTGTTCTCCCATGTCGGCTGCCAAGTCAAACAGCATGTCCCGCGCGGGCACCTGTTTTGGGCCCGGCACAGCATCCCCCTCGGTCGAATGCACAAACTTCCAGCGGCCGATCCGGGCCGCGTAGTTGTTGCTCCGTGTGCGGCATCGCCAGAAGAGTGCCTCATGGGGCTGGCCATGAGCCGTTCCGGCCACAAACGGAATCAGGTTGACCCCGTCACCACCCGATGCATCTCCGCCGGCGACAGCCAGTATCGTGGCCGTGATGTCACATGTCATCACGGGCCGCTCGTCGGTGTGGCCTTCCGGAAGAACACCAGGCCACTGCATGAGCAGGGGGACGCGAATGCCACCCTCAAACGTCTCGCACTTTGAACCTCGGAGCGGCACGTTGCTCGAACCATTGACAGCATTGCGTGTTGTCGGCCCCCCATTGTCGTTTGTGAAAATCACGAGTGTGTTTGTCTCTGCCCCGGTGCTCTTGAGAGCCTGCAAGACCAGCCCCACGGCATCATCCATCGCTGCCTGCATCGCTGCATAGATGCGGCGTCTCTGATCGACGATCCAGCCAAAGCGGTCCAAATACTCAGCCGTCGCCTCAAGAGGTGTATGGACTGCATTGAAGGCAAGACAAAGAAAAAACGGCTTGTCTATCGGCTGCCGTCGCTCAATAAATGCGGCGGCCTCCTCGCCAAACGCGGTTGTGAGATACCGGGATTCTTCAATCGGTTCACGGTTCCGCTGCAGTGGCGATGCGTATGTCCCACGGCGAACGCCCGACGCTGCGACCGCTTGCGGCAGGTAATGGTGCCCACCACCAAGGATTCCGAAGAATTCCTCGAAGCCACGGTCGAGCGGGGTATAGCCATCGATCAGGCCGAGATGCCACTTGCCAACGAGGCCAGTCGAGTAGCCAACTGCGCGGAGTCGCTCCGAGAGTGTCGGCGTGGCGAGTGGAAGAGGACCGGTCACATCATCAAGATCTTCGTTGCCGTGTCGCTGCTGGTAACGTCCGCTCATGAGCGCCGCCCGGGTGGGCGTGCAGAAAGAACCGTTCGCGTAGGCATCGGTAAAGCGGATTCCATGACTGGCGATGCGGTCGATATTTGGCGTGGGAATGTCGGTGCAGCCATGCACTCCAATGTCGGCATATCCCATGTCATCCGCCATGATGACCACCACATTGGGCCGTTCCTGGTCTGCCCACGACCATGTGGAACTCAGCGATACGACTACCACCAGCACGATTCCCAGCCACGTCATACCAGCCCTCATTCAACTCGCTCCAGGAACTCCATGCTCGTTGATCAATCGAGTGAGTGCCGCATGAATTCGCTCCACGTCGTACACGCACCCTGCCCATGTCCCACCACTCACCTGCTGCAAAACCGACCACAGACGAGTATCGTCTGGAAGTTCCGGATGGGCCACAAGGTCGGATCGGATAGGTCGCGTTGCCAACTCGTGGACTGCCATCTCAGGAGTGAACTCCTGCGCCCCGTGCCCGACCAGGTCAACGCGCCCGGTCGCAGAACGAGTCTCGATCACGATAGCGATCACATCTCCATCAATGAGTTTCCCAATCGGTCCCCCTGCCAGTCCTTCGGGGCCCACATGGCCGATGCACGCACCGGTCGAAACGCCCGAAAAGCGGGCGTCGGTGACCAGTGCGACGCGGTTGGCGAAGGGAAGACGCTTGAGGGCACTTGTCACCTGATAGGTTTCCTCCATCCCGGTACCCATTGGCCCGATTCCGGCCAACACGAGGACATCCCCTTCGCGAATCAGTCCCTCCTTGATTGCAGCCATTGCTCTCCGCTCACTCGCAAATACCCGCGCTGGGCCGATGTGCCGAAAGATGCCGTCATGGTCGACCACACGGGGATCGATTGCCGTCGCCTTCACCACGGCCCCCTCGGGAGCAATGGTGCCACGAACGAAAGCGATCGTTCCCCTGAGACCGCGTTCTTCTGCGTGCCGTGGTGACATGATCACGTCATCGGGATCAACGGCATCAAGAGAGCTGAGGAGTTCACGAAACCGCTGGCGTCGCTCACTGGCCTCCCACCATTCCAACTGCTCGCCGAGCGTGAGGCCGACGATCGTACGGGCGGACGTGTCGAGCAAGCCAAGCTGAGCAAGATGCAACATCACCTCGGGCACACCGCCGGCCAGAAAGACCCGAATAGTGGGATGATGGATCGGTCCGTTCGGCAGCACACTCACGAGCCGGGGAGTGCGGCGATTGACGGCGATCCAGTCATCCACCGTCGGCACTGGCAGCCCGGCTGCATGGGCGACCGCGGGAATGTGCAGCAGCAGGTTCGTCGACCCCCCGAATGCGGCATGCACCACCATGGCGTTACCGAGACTTGCCGGAGTAAGAATCTGTCGTGTCGTTATTCCGTTCGCAGCATTTTTGATGAGGGCCCGTGCCGAGCGGACGGCCAGATCCCGCCATACGGGCTGCCCACTCGGGGCGAGCGCCGCGTGTGGAAGCGTCAGACCGAGCGCCTCGGCAACAACCTGAGCCGTTGCAGCCGTCCCGAGAAACTGGCATCCACCCCCCGGTGATGCACAGGCCCGACAGCCGAGATCGGCTGCCTCCTCGAGCGTTAATGAGCCATGGACATACCGTGTGCCGATCGTCTGAATCGAGCCTGCATCCTCGCCGTCACGTGGCGGAAGCGTGACACCGCCGGGTACAATCACGCCGGGAAGTTCGGGCAGACCCGCCACCGCCATGAGCATGGCCGGCAGTCCCTTGTCACAGGTTGCGATTCCCAGCACGCCAGCCCGCTGCGGCAGTGATCGCGCGAGTCGTCGAAAGACGATCGCTGCATCGTTGCGATAGGGAAGGCTGTCAAACATTCCCGTCGTTCCTTGGGTCCGACCATCGCACGGATCAGAGCAGAATCCAGCGAAGGGAAGCGCACCGCAACGACGAAACTCCTCTGCTGCAGCCTGCACAAGAAGACCAATCTCCCAATGCCCCGTGTGATAGCCGAGTGCCACCGGCACACCATCGGCAGCCCGAATTCCTCCCTGCGTTGACAGGATCAGGAACTGCCGATCCGCGGCGGCTGTCGCTGGCCACCCCATGCCGACATTCTGGGAGAGCCCAAACAAGTCCCCACTTGGATTCTCCCGCAGCATGCGGTCAGTGAGGGGCAGACTCCCGGCCGGCCCTGCCGCGGCCGACTGAATTGCGAAGATAGCCGGATCCTCGTCTCCAAGGAGGGGCGTTCCAGATTGGTCGTGTCCTTCACGCATCACGGGAGGCACTGCTATCGAGAGGAGTGATCGGGTCGATGAACAGCCACATCACGGCACCAGTTAGACAGACGATCGCCGTCACGAAGAACGTCATCGTCCAATCTCCTGTCTTGCTGACAATCGTGCCCAGAATAATCGGCGACAGAAAACCACCCAGATTTCCCATCATGTTCATCGCGCCTGCGAGCGTTGCGGTAGCCTGACCGCCAATATCCATGCAGGTCGTCCACGAGCCGGGCATTGTGAGGTCCATGAAAAAGCTGACCAATGCAATAAGAGTGACCGCTGCATACGGATTGACCACGACCGTCGAGGCAACGAGACAGATGGCGGCCGATGTCATACCAAAGATGCCGAGAAGCCGACGGGTCCACCCCACGCCAACGCGCCGAGAAAGCACCGGCGTGATCCAGCCCGCGGACAGCGATCCGAAGCCTCCCAGCAAAAGCGGGGTTCCGGCCAAAACAGCGCTTTGCTTGAGATCGAAGCCTCGTGCCTCAAGCAGGTAGGTGGGAAACCACGTCACAAAAAAATACCAGGCATAACTTAAAGCCGCATATTGCCCACACAGGCACCAGACGGTGGGAGACGAAACCAATCGCCGCCAGGGCACGTGACCGTGACCCTGATCGATAGCATCCGGCTCCGGCAACAGCGCTGCCTCGGCACGGTTGACCTGAGGGTGAGTCTGTGGGTCATCCCGATACCACCACGCAAAGACGATCACCCACACCACGCCAATCGCACCGAAGACCATGAATGCCTGCCGCCACGTCATCACGAGCAGGCAGGCGTACACGATCAGTGGCGTGATCGCCCCCCCCCAGCGAGCACACATCCACATGATACCCTGGGCCCGGGATCGCTCCTCTGCCGGCAGCCAGCGCTTCATTGCCTTGGTGAGGTTCGGAAAACAACCCGCCTCACCAGCACCGAACAGAAACCGAGCCATGACGAGCGATCCATGACTGAAAGCCCATCCCGTGGCCGCAGTGAAGAAACTCCACCACAGAACGATGCGCACCAGCACTCGACGAGGGCCGATCCGGTCGCCAAGATATCCACCCGGTATTTCAAACAGGGCGTAAGCGAGTGTGAACGCACTGAACACCCAACTCATCTGCTCCTTGGAAAGCGCCAGGTCTCTCATCACCAGCGGCGCCGCTTGAGAGATGGCAACTCGATCAATATATTGAAGCACAGCAAGCGTGACGGCAAAGACCACAAC
>JAYQOK010000149.1:0-8513 GCA_038144795.1 Candidatus Kuenenia sp.
GCCGCGGCTCGACGCGGGGGCCTTGAATTGAGACCACGCCCGGGAGGCAGACCCGCGGCTGGGTAAAGCCGTCGGGCAGCGGCATATCTCCGGTCAGCTCCTGCGGCAGCGTGCGGATCGTCGGGCCGCGGGCGGCGACGACGAGCTTCGAGCCCACGTTGAAGCCGCTGCCCGAATAGTCGAGCGTGTCGATCGTGGTCTCAGTGTGGAAGTGGCAGTCACGCCGCCAGTCGGCCCGCTCGAGCAAGTGAGTGAAGAAGGGGCGGACATCGCGGGCATCGAGCCCGGGGGCGTCTCCGGATGCGACGATGAAGAGATACTTGGCCAGCGATAGCTGCCCCTGGCCGAGAATTGCGGAGGCCTGGGTGAGGAGCTCAGCAGGGCGATCTCCGGCCCGCCAGGGGAGGTAGCGCTCGCTGCCGACGGCCAGCAGCAGCGGGTGTACGCCGGAGGCATCGACCGCATGCACGCTCTTCACGCCCGGCAGCACGGTCGGGATCACGGGGCCGGTGAGTTCGTGCACGAGCCAGCCGAAGAGCGTGTCTTCCTGCGGCGGCCGGCCGACCACCGTGATCGGCCAAATTGCATCGAGCCGATGCCAGACATGGTCGACCCGCATCACGGGAAACTCGTGCTGGCGGGCGTAGTAGCCGAGATGGTCGCCAAATGGCCCCTCGGGCTTGGTCGCCCCAGGCATCACGGTGCCCTCGATCACGAAGTCGGCATCGGCATAGATTGCGGGGCGTTGTTTGCGGCGGATCATCGGGATGCGATGGCCGGCGAGCACGCCCGCGAAGGTGAGCTCGGAAAGCCCTTCGGGCAGTGGCATCACTGCCGAGGGGGCCAGCGCTGGCGCGCCCCCCACGAAGATCGCCACCTTGAGCGGCTCGCCGCGGGCCAGCGCCGCCGCATGGTGAACACCGATGCCGCGGTGAAGCTGATAGTGGAGGCCGACCTCGCCGTCGGGCTCGTAGGCGTTGCCCGCCAACTGCACCCGATACATACCGAGGTTGGCATGCTGCGGGCCGGGCCGCGCCGGGTCTTCGGTGTAGACCGCCGGCAGCGTGACAAACGGGCCGCCGTCGCCCGACCAGCTGGTCACCTGCGGCAGCCGGAAGAGCGGCACCTCGCGGGCCAGCACCGGCCCCGACCGCACCATCTTGGGCAGCATTGAAAGCGCGTCGTACGGGCTCCGCCAATACCGCCAGGGTTTCTTGAGGGCTTCAGCCGGGTCGATCTTGAGCTCCACAAGCCGCCGCACGCGGTCAAACGTATCGGCGAAGATTCGTTCGATCCGGGCCTGTGTGCCGTAGAGATTGGTCAGGATCGGGAAGCTCGAGTTTTTGGGCCGCGTGAACAACACGGCCGGGCCGCCAGCCCGAAACAGCCGCCGCTGGATCTCGGCGATCTCGAGATGGGGATCGACGGGGTGGTCGATCTCCATCAACTGGCCTTCGCCACGGAGTGCATCGACACAGGCGCGGAGCGTTCGAAATCCCATGGGCAAAAAGGGGCAAAAGGGTGCCAGCCACCAAATTTGGGTAAACTCGTCTGCGACAGTTATAGGCAGCCGCCGCAAAAGGGGTCGTGGCCAGCTTTTTGCAGGAACGCGTATCTATGGTGACGATCACGACGACGTACGAGGGGGGGCTGCGGTGTGCGGCCACCCATGGCCCCTCTGGCACCACACTGGTGACCGACGCTCCCGTCGATAACCACGGCAAAGGGGAGAGTTTTTCCCCCACTGATCTTGTGGCCACGGCCCTCGGCGGCTGCATGATGACGATCATGGGGATCGTTGCTGAGCGGCATGCCATCGACCTGGTCGGCATGCGGGCGGAGACGGTCAAGGAGATGACGCAGACGTCTCCGCGACGGATCGCGTCGCTGCGGACGCGGCTCACGATCCCGCTGCCTCCCGATCACCCCAAGCGGGCTTTGCTTGAACAGGCGGCCCTCACCTGCCCAGTCCATAAAAGTCTCCATCCCGAGATCGACGCAGCGATCGAGTTTGTGTGGAGAGGATGATGTCCGATCTGTTTGCTGCTACGCGGGCAGCCAACGTGGCGCGAGCGGCGCCATTGGCAGCGCGGATGCGGCCCCGGGCGCTGGTTGACTATGTGGGCCAGGAAAAGGTCGTCGGAAGGGGACGATTGCTGCGGCGGCTGATTGAGGCCGACCGGCTCGGGTCGGTGATTCTCTACGGTCCGCCAGGCGTCGGTAAGACGACGCTCGCTGAGATCATCGCGCACGAGACGAAGCGACGGTTTGTGGAGCTTTCAGCCACGGCCTCGGGCGTGAAAGACGTTCGCGATGTACTGGAGGCGGCCCGGCGGCGGCTGGAGGACGATGGCCAGCGGACGTGTCTCTTCATCGACGAGATCCATCGCTTCAACAAGGCCCAACAGGACGTGCTTCTGCCCGATGTGGAAAATGGTGTGATCGCCCTGATCGGCGCCACTACGCAGAATCCGTTCTTTGCCCTCACCAGCGCCCTTGTGAGCCGGAGCCGAATCTTCGAACTGGAAGCCCTCGGCCGCGACGAGATCGCCCGAATCATCCACCATGCTTTGGCCGACCGCGAGCATGGCCTGGGCAAGGAGCAGGTGACGCTTGCCCCAGAGGCCCTCGAGTTTCTCGTCGAGACGTCTGACGGCGACGCCCGCCGGGCGCTGGGAGCCCTCGAGATCGGCGTGCTCTCCAGCAGCGAACGGCCGCTGGTCTTCTCGCTCGATCTTGCCCAAGAGAGCGTGCAACGCAAGGCGATCCGCTACGACTCCGGCGACACCCACTACGACTGCGCCAGCGCCCTGATCAAGAGCATCCGCGGCAGCGATGCCGATGCTGGCCTCTACTGGCTTGCGCGGATGCTCGAAGGGGGCGAGGACGTGCGGTTTCTCGCTCGGCGGCTGGTGATCCTCGCCAGCGAGGATATTGGCAACGCCGACCCGCGGAGCCTGCTGATCGCGGTGGCGGCCATGCAGGCAACCGAATTCGTGGGGTTGCCCGAATGCCAGCTCACGCTCGCCCAGGCCGTCACCTATCTGGCGCTCGCCCCCAAGAGCAATGCCTGCACAATGGCGATTGGGGCGGCTCGTCGTGATGTCCACGAGAAAGCTGTCATTCCCGTGCCGCGGCATCTGCAAGACAAGCACTATTCCGGAGCCAAGCGGCTCGGCCACGGCCAGGGCTACGAATATTCCCATGATGCTCCCGACGGGATTGCTTCCCAGGACTACCTCGGCATCGAGAAGCGGTATTACGAGCCGACCGACCGCGGCATGGAGCGGGATCTGGGCGAGCGACTCGCCGAGATCAGGCGACGGCTTCACGACCGTCCGCCGCCACCATCTCCAGCGGAGCCGGCGTAAGGCTCTGTAGTTCTGCCACGATCGGCCCGCAGAGCATTGCCTCGAGCGCCTCGAGCGCCCGCGCTGCGGTGGCGCCATCAAGCACGCGATGATCGCAGATCAGCGTGACGCGGCAGCGGCCGTCGGCCTCCAGCGGCGTGAAGGAAAGGCTCGTGGTGCAGATTGTAGGGTGGCCGTGGTTGCTGGCCCCGAGACCGGCAAGCGTGGAGAGGCTGAAGGTGCCGATCCGTGTGCACCGCTTGGGCGATGCCGAGTTGATGTTGGCCCACAGTATGGCGCGGCGAAGCGGGCCCGGCAGCGATTCCAACTGCAACTGCCGGCTGAAGACATCCTCGAGTGGCGCGGAGACGCTTCGGTCGAGGAACTGCTGAATGTCTGTCAGGCTGCGGTTTTCAGGATGCAGGAGACGGGCGAAGAAGAGCCGATCTTCACCGGCGTCAGTGCGGTTGATCGCAACTGACGCGATACTCTGGGAGGCGGTGGCCAGCCGTGGCGGCAGGCCCCAGATCGACCGGCGAATCAGCCAGCTGCGGAGGGGGGGCATATCAGCGGCCACGCAGGCATACGCCTTGAGAAAGACAGCAGCCCAGCCGACCCGCACGGCTGCAGTTGAACGGGCGGCTGCGACCCCAGTCAGCGGCATCATGCGGTCTACCGGAAAGAGCGGGACAGACTGGGTGAGGCCGACTAGATCGGCGATGAACCCCCGGGCTGCCGGGAGCCGGCGATTGGCGACGGAGAGAGGGGCGGGAGCCTGCATCACGGAATTCAACCGGAATCGGTCGCCCCGCGAAATGGCAGTTTGCGGGGCTCCGCCAGGGGCGGTGGAACGGCAAAAAAGTCTGCTACACTTCGAGGACCGGCGGCGCCGGCTTTGATGGTGGCTGTAGCTCAGTTGGTTAGAGCATCGGTTTGTGGTACCGAGGGTCGCGGGTTCGAATCCCGTCAGTCACCCCTATCTGGTCTTTGTGTGACTTGTGTGACTCTTTTGTTCCGCTTTGTCCTGTGGGAGGTGAGCCCATGATTCTCGGCAAACTCTGGAAGGCGCTCGCCGCCCAGATGAACAAGGTTGCAAACTTTTTCTGGACCGCCGACCCGATCGCCCAGTTGCAATATGAGTACGACAAGGCTGTCGACCAGATGAAGGATGGTCGGGAGGGGTTGGAACAGTACCGAGCACTGGTGGAGCGGGTGACCCGCCAAGTCAATAACGATCGCCAGCACGTTGCCTCCCTCGAGGCTCGAGTGAAGGCCTACCTTCAGGCTGGCGAGCGTGATACGGCGGCAAAGTTCGCTCTCGAACTCCAGCGTGCCAAAAAAGAGTTGTCCGAGAACGAGGCACAACTCCACGTCCACGAAACCGCCTACGAAAACAATGTCATGAAGATCAAGCACGCTACAAAAAAGCTCGCCGATCTCAAGCAGAAGATTCAAAAGTATGACGCGGAACTGAAGCTTTCTCGTGCTGAGGCGGAACTCGCCAAGTTGGCGACAAGTTTTAACTTCGATATCACCACCGACTTTGGGCAGATCGAAGATGTTATTCAAGACAAGATCGGTTTGAATCGTGCGAAGGTTCGCGTGGCTGCCGATCTGTCTGGAGAAGGGCTCGAGAAGATCAAGACCGAGCAAGCGGTCGAAGAGGCGATGGCCGACCAGGCCCTTCGCGACTTCGAAATCGCGATGGGCATGGTCACGCCCGAGACGGCCGGCGTGAAGGCCGACGACAAGGAACTGGGGCGAGAGCGAATCGAGCAGACAAACGGCTGATCAAGAGGGGTGGTGTCGATGACCTCATCCACGATGGTGCCAACAAACAGGAAAGATTCTCACGAACCAAACCGGACGACGGCCTTCATTGGGGCCGGTGCTCATGTGTCTGCTGGTGGACATGCGTTAGCAGCGTGGTGTCCGAATTGGGCGGAGCGTCTTGGTGACTCCTATCTCTCCGGCACGAGTTGCATGTTTCTGCTGCACGGCAACGTGCGGGACCTTGTTCCGCTTCTGCCACCAGAGGCGGATTCAAAGCCGGAAGAAGGCTGGGGCACGATGCCCGATTTTCTCTCCCGGGAACTCTTCGGGCAGTGGGATATCGTGCTCACTTACGACGTTGGCAAGGGGCTGCGGCCGCTGGCCGGAAGCGATGGCAATCGTCTGCGGACAATGGTGCAGTGGCTCACCGAGCGGCTCGGCCCGGCGACCGGCTGGCCCCGTGAACCCGACGCGGCCATCGCAGCGATTGACGCGCTCCTGGAGCGAAACCTGATCGACCCACCCGAGAAACGGAAGCGGATGGCGGTGGTGCTCGACTACGCCCAGTATCTTGCCCCCGCCGGCGACGCGGCCTCAGCGGTGAAAGCGGGGGCCGGCCGGCTGGTGCGGCTCTTGTCGTGGGCCACCAATCCGCTTCTGCGGAGGGTGAACGTGGCGATCGTGCTGCTCACCGATGCGATGGCTGAGATGCACCCGCGGCTGGTGGCCAATCCGGCCGTGACCACGATCGATGTGCCGCTGCCTGAATTAGCCGAGCGGGAGCGATTCGCGCTGGCAACCGCGAAGGCCGCGGGTGTGTCGGAGGATCAGATGGACGCCGTGATCCGGATGGCGGCGCTCTCCGGTGGGCTCACGCTCGAGAGCATGCGGGCGGTAATCACTCTTTCAGCACGAGAGGGCACGCGGCCGGATGGCGCCGAGTTTGCCCGACGGAAGAAAGACCTCATCGAGCGGTCGTGTCAGGGACTCGTGGAGTTTATCCAGCCGCGGCTCACGCTCGATGCCGTGGCCGGCCACACGGCGGCCAAGGAGCGACTGGAATCTGATGCCCGTGCCATCCGGCGAGGCCAACTGGAAAGCGCCCCGATGGGCTATCTGATCTGCGGGCCCGTTGGCACTGGCAAGAGCTTCATCTCGGAATGCTATGCGGGGAGTGTGGGCATTCCGTGCGCTGTTCTTAAAAACTTCCGCAGCAAGTATGTCGGCGAGACGGAGGGCAATCTCGAGCATGCCCTCGATGTGCTGCGGAGCCTCGGGCCGGTTGTGGTGATCATCGACGAGGCCGACGCCGCGCTCGGCAATCGGGAGCAGGGGGGAGATTCGGGCACGTCGGCCCGTGTGTTTTCGATGATCGCCCGGCAGATGGGAGATACCCGCTACCGTGGGAAGATCGTCTGGATGCTGCTCACCAGCCGTCCGGAGCTGCTGCCGATCGACCTCAAGCGGCAGGGGCGGGCCGAAGTGCATATTCCTCTCTTCTATCCCCAGGATCAGGGGGAAATCGAAGCCATGTTTGCGGCGATGGCCCGCAAGGCGAAGGTGAATCTCGCCCCGGGGCTGCCGGGGCCGATCGATCTCGACCTCGGGCTTTCCGGGGCCGATATTGAGAGCATTGTGCTGGCCGCGAGGCGGAAGGCGCTCGATCGGGCGGCCGAGGCGAACCAGCCGCCCCCCGACACCGTAACGGCAGAAGACCTTCAGGCGGCGGTCGACGACTTCATGCCCTCGGCCCAGGGCCTGGAAAAAGAGCGGCAGGAGATTGCGGCTGTTTTGGAATGCACGGAAAAACGGTTCCTCCCAGAGCGGTGGCGGGCCGAGGTGAGCAAGCCTGGCGGCCGGGCCCGGCTGCAGGAGCGGCTCGCGGTGATCCGCGAGGTGATCAATTCGTAGGCGGCCGGTTTGAAGCGATGATTTCATTTCAACGTGTGACAGCGAAGGAGACGACCCATGGTCAATGCATCCACCCCTAAGACGCCCTGGTTTGACCCCGCCAGTGAGGCGCCGCTGCTTGCCGAATATGCCCGCAAGCTCGATTCGTTCCTTGACGCTGTCGCTGATGGCAGGGTGACGAGCCGTGAGTTGGAAACGCAGGAGGACCGAGTCGTTGGGCTCATGAAGGAAGTGGAGCCACTGCTCTCCCCTGAGGCCCACGAAAAGGTGACGCAGTTGCTCTGCGAAGTGACGGCCTACGACCTGATGAACACGCTCCACATGGCCGGCCAGTCGCGGCCGAAGACCGTTTTCCGCGGGTAAAAGCGATTGGTGCGGCGAGGGGTTGCCCGTGTCATACCGCCGGACGTTCGCTACCGGCATCCTGCGTGCGATCGCTTTCACGCAGCGTCATCCCTTTGGGGCGTGCCGCTGCTTACGGTGGGCTCACCGGAGGTGAGCCTCCGTCGCCCCCGGCGCGGCGGCCCCCGCCCCCGGGAGGTGGGTGCCCCAGCAAAAAACGGGCGGGCTCGCAAGATTCCAAGCCAGCGGGGGCCCAGGATGGCCCCGCAGGCGTAAAGCTAGTCCAGCCAGTCGGCTTCGTCGATTCGCTCTGGGGTATAGACCTCGGTAACGTAGCTGATGTCTTTCGAGATCAGCGACTCTACTTCGAGTTTGAATCCGTTGGTGAGCATCGTCTGGATCTCTTTTTGCCAGCCTTTCTTGGCCGCAAACCACGGGTAAGCGGCAATCTGCTTGGCTCGCTTGATGTCGGACTCGTTGAGGGCGATCTGCACACTCGCACTGAGCTTACAGCGATCGAAATCACGGCTGCGGAGCCCAAGAAAGCGGGCTTCGGGGATCGCCATCCGCTTCGACTCGTAGGCAAGGTTGATCGAGCCCTGCTTGAGCACCGAGTAGATGTAGTAGCCCCATGGATCGTTGTCGAGCAGGCAGTAGATCGGCAGCTTGAGCTCATGGTGGAGGCGATAGAGCATCCGCCGCACGCCGCGGGGCGGCTGGCCGCCGCCATGGGTGAGCAGGCAGTTGTGCTTCCGCCAAAACTTGTCTTCGTTGAACCGCCGCCAGACGGTGTCTTTTTCAACATGGAGGATGAATTTCGCGTCGCATGATTTGAACTTGATGATATCGGCCTCGACGATAGATGGGATCGAGTAGCCGCCGGAGCCCATGCGGGCGCAGTCGATCTCGTCGCCGGAGTCGATGAGCGTGATCGGCCCCACCATGCCACCGCGGTTGCTGGCGTAGACATGCAGTTCCTCGCGGAGGCTCTCGAGCGTGACCTCGAGATCCTCGATGATCGGGTCGCATTCGTCTTGGGTGGCGAAGGTCTCCTCGCGGGTGCCCTCGATGGTGTGCTTGAGCAGATAGTAGAGACCTCGGATGCTCGTGGTCTTCTGCTGCTCGATGAGCTGCTTT
>JAYQOK010000150.1:0-8476 GCA_038144795.1 Candidatus Kuenenia sp.
CAGGAGAGTGGCCTGCGGCTCGACGTACGGCATCGTGCCATGAAGGGAGGCGATTTCGGCCCGGTGATCCTGGCGGGAAATGCGGCTGAGAGCGAACTCGTCAAACGAATCACCCACCGCGACCCTGAACAGGCGATGCCCCCTGACGAGCGGCTCTCCGCAGAGGAGATCACCCTCCTCGCGCGCTGGATCGACAACGGCGCCGTGTGGCTCGAGACCGATGCCGACAAGATCGCCCGCGAGACAGACCGCGATCCGCGACTCGACCATTGGGCCTGGCAGCCACTTTCTCTGCCAGCCGTGCCGTTGCGGTCTCATCCCACGGCAGTCGACGCCTGGCCTGTCCACAATGAGATCGACCACTTTCTCCAGGCGAGGCTCGCGGAGAAGAGGCTCGCCCCGGCGGCCGAAGCTGATCGCCGCACGCTCATCCGGCGGTTGTCGTTCGACCTACTCGGCCTGCCACCGGCGGCCGAGGATGTGGCCGCCTTCGTTGCTGACGACTCACCCAACGCCTACGAACACCTCGTGGAGAGGATGCTCGCGTCGCCCCACTACGGCGAACGCTGGGCCCGTCACTGGCTCGACATCGCCCACTATGCCGACACCCACGGCTTCGAGCGCGACCAGTTGCGGCCTAACGCCTGGCGGTACCGCGACTGGGTGATCAATGCACTCAATGACGATCTGCCCTATGACGAATTCCTCCGTCGCCAGATCGCTGGCGACGTGATGTCACCCGATGACCCTGAATACACGGTTGCTGCAGGATTCCTTGCGGCCGGCCCGTGGGATTTCGTCGGCCAGATTGAAACAAAGAGCGACGTGCTGCGGCGGCAGGCCCGGGCCGACGACCTCGACGACATGGTCACGCAGGTCATGACAGCCGCCTGTGCCGTGACAATTAACTGTGCCCGCTGCCACGACCACAAACTCGATCCCGTTTCACAGGAGGAATACTACGGGATGACCGCGGTCTTCGCCGGTGTCAAGCGGGCCGAGCGGGTAACCAACCGGGCATCTGAAGAGGAATACCTCGCATCCAAAAAGCGGCTCGAGCAGGGCATCGCCAGCACCCGCCGCGAGATCCACGCCCTCACAGATCAACCCATCGACCTGGCTGACATCGTCGGCGGTGGCGATGGCCGGGGGACCGGAAAACCGCGGACTGGCATTCATCCGAAAACGGGAAAAGCCGTGCCACAACAGCCGATCGGGTTCCTGACGAATCTGGTTGCCAACACGCCAAAGCCGGGACCGACGCCGGCCGTCAACGCCGTGTTCATCCCCAGTGGGCCGGAGCCGGTGACGGTGACCACAACGGGCATCGCCGTCTCCGGCCTGCCCGCTACCTCAGTAACCGGTTGGGACGCAATCCGCAACGGTCCGGTCAAGGATCAGTTTTCGACCATCCTCAACGACGTCGATTACACCGGAGCCGATCACAGCCTCCTCAGTATTCACGCCAACGCCGGCATCACCTTTGACCTCACGGAGATTAGACGGCTAACCCGGCTTGTCCATCCGCGATTTACCGCAGTGGTCGGCTACGGCGGCCGGACACCGGAAATCGGCGCCGACTATTTCGTCTGTCTTGACGGCGAGATTCTCGCCACGGGTCGCATCGGCCGTGATGACGGAGGCACCGCGATCGACATCCCACTTCCAGAGACCAGCCGATTTCTCACACTGATCAGCACCGACGCCGGCAATGGCATCTCTCACGACCAGATCTTCTTTGGAAATCCTTGGATTGTGAGCGAACCGCAACCCTTGCCCGCCGACGCGAGCGAGCGACTGGCAACTGCCCATCAGCGGGTGGCTGATCTCGAGAAAGAACTCAAGGCCTTGGAGCCACCCGACAGATTTTATGGTCTGGTCGCCGGAGAGCCACCGCTGGTGAAGGTGCAGTTGCGCGGTAATCCCGAGACAACCGGCGCCGAGGTGCCGCCGCAGACGATTTCCGCTGTGCCGGCCCTCAGTGCCAAACTCGGCACAACCGAGGCACCCGACGCCGCGCGGCGGCTGGCATTTGGCGCGTGGGTGACCGCCCCCGGGAATCCACTCACGCCGCGGGTCATCGTCAACCGGCTCTGGCACCATCATTTTGGAACCGGCATCGTCGACACCCCGAGCGACTTTGGAATCGGTGGCGGCCGGCCAACCCACCCGGCCCTGCTCGACTGGCTCGCCGGTGAACTGATCGCTCGCGGCTGGTCGCTCAAGTCGATGCACCGGCTGATATGCACGAGCCATGCCTACCGGCAGCAGAGTTTTGCCGTATCGGAAGCCGATCGGGCCGCCCAGATTGACGCCGACAACCGGTTGCTGTGGCGACAGAATTCTCGTCGACTCGACGCGGAAAGTCTGCGCGATGCAACGCTCTCCGTGAGCGGCTGTCTCAACGGCGACATGTTCGGCCCCGGCTATCGGGATTTTGCCTATGAAGAAGCCTATGCCCCTGTCTACACCTACATCACACCCGACGCCCCCGATCTCTGGCGGCGGACGATCTATCGGTTTGTTGTCCGCAGCACACCTCACACGTTCCTGACAACGCTCGACTGCCCCAACCCCGCCAACCTCACGCCAGCGCGGATCGAAACGACCACGGCCCTGCAGGCGCTCGCCCTGTTGAACAATGCGTTTCAGCTGCGGCAGGCGGAGCACTGGGCAAAGCGGCTGGAAACAGAGGCCGGCTCTGATCCGGCGGCTCAAATCCAGCGGGCGTTTCAGCTGGCTTTTGCTCGCGAACCGGCGGCAGCGGAAGCGACGGCTGCTGTCGACCTCATCGAGGCCGAAGGGCTCGTACAATGCTGCCGGATGCTCCTCAGTACCAATGAATTCATCACCATCGACTGACACGCTGAGAGTGAGGAGGGGATGCACCATGGCTACTGCCGGTTTTGCCTGCGGTCGACAGAGCGGACCCGTATCGCGGAGAAATTTTCTATGGGAACTCGGTGGAGGCCTTGGCGGCGTGGCCCTTGCAGCGTTGCTAGCCGACGAGCAGGCCCGGGCGGCGGCCCGCGGGCTCAGCTCCACGACCAGCAATCCACTCGCGGCAAAGGTGCCGATGTTTCCGGCCTCAGCGAAGGCAGTGATTCAGATCTTCTGCCCCGGTGGCCTTTCACATCTCGACACTTTCGATTACAAGCCGGAACTGGTGAAGCGAGCTGGCACCCCGTTTGACACCAGTGGCGACGTGCAGTTTTTCGCCTCAAAGCCAGGAAACTGCCAGCCAAGTTATTGGCCATTCCGCCAGCATGGTCAGTGCGGCCGCTGGGTCAGCGACCTCCTACCTAATCTGGCCGGGCTGGTCGACGACATGGCATTCATCCACTCGATGCAGAGCAAGACGGCTCTCCACGGCCCGGCGATGTTCATGGCCAACAGTGGTTTCATTCTGCCGGGCTTTCCCTCTATGGGGGCCTGGGTCACCTATGGCCTGGGAAGCGAGGCCGACGACCTACCCGCCTTCGTCGTGCTTCCCGACATGCGCGGCCTCCCACCCGGTGGACCGATCAACTGGGGGGCCGGCTTCCTGCCGGCCATTCACCAGGGCACTGTCATTGAAACCGACAACGACAAGCCACCGATTGCCGACCTTTTCCCTCCCACGAACGACAGGCAGATTCTTGATGGTGAGCCGGCCGGACGCGAGTTCCTCGGAATGCTCAATGACCGACACCTCGAGCCGCGGGCCACCCAGAGCGAACTTGCCGCCCGCATTGCCGCCTATGAGTTGGCCGCCCGTCTCCAACTCTCGGCTCCTGAGGTGACCAATCTTGCGGATGAGTCGGCGATCACGACCGGGCGATATGACATCGACCACAAGTCGATCGGGCCGTTTGGACGGCAGTGCCTGCTGGCCCGTCGGCTCGTGGAGCGAGGCGTGCGGTTCGTGCAAATCTATTGCGGCGCGGAAAACACCGGCAGCGAGCCGATCCGCCCGAACTGGGACTCCCACGAAGACCTTGTCCGCGACCACGGGTACTGGGGGCCGATTCTCGACCGGGGCGCATCTGCCCTGATCACCGATCTCAAGGAGCGTGGCCTGCTTGACAGCACACTGGTGATCTGTTCAAGCGAGTTCGGCCGCCAGCCCGCCGCACAAGGGAAAGGCCGTGATCACAACGCCGGGGCCTTCACCGTATGGATGGCAGGTGGTGGCATCAAGGGAGGAACTGCCTACGGCGCGAGCGATGATCTCGGTTTCGTGGCCGCGGAAAACCCCACGTATTGCTACGACCTGCACGCGACGGCGTTGCATCTTCTCGGCATCGACCACACAAGGCTTTCTGTTTACAACAATGGCATTCAACGGCGGCTTACCGATGTCCATGGCCACGTGATCGATGCCATTCTCGCCTGACTCCGCCACTTCTGCCGGTGCATGCGGTCCATGCCGATGATCATCCCGCCGGGCCGGGCGTTGTCCTGAAACTCCGCGCCGGGGTCGACGATCACCGCAGGCGCAAGCGGATCGTGCTCCCGCACCTGGACGCCGTCGGCCAGCACGAGCAGCACGAGCTTCTTGAATCGCAGCCGCTCACCCACCATTACCGGCTTGCGGTAGAGGCTCACGCGGTTGATTTCGCCGGGAAAGAGCTGTACCTCAGGCACATCGACTTTGGCGAACCCCGCGGCGGCCAGCGCCGTCTCCTGGCTGGCGGCACCAGGCCGCACGGTTGGCGTCAGGGCGAAAAGCGTGCCCGACCGCATGACGGTCACGTTCGTCTGCTCGATGCTCGTGCACAGGAAGGGAAGATCGTGCACCGCAGCGGGCATCTCGTCAATCGCGTAGTCGCGGTCCGTGAAGAGCTTCACCCCGCGTTTCATGATCGCAGGCGGCGGTGGCGCCGCGGGCCACTCGATCCGCTTCCGGCATTGCTGTGGCTCGAACTCGCCCACGGCCTCGAGCCGGCCGAACATGATCCGCTCCTTGCGCGAGGCGTCATGGTCGCCCTGGGTCACGGTCAGCCAGATCGTGCCTGCGTGTTCATGAAACGTCGGGTATTGAAAGGACTGCGGCGTCTCGAAGCGATACTTCCGGCTCCAGGTCTTGCCATCGCGGGAGATGTCGATGTTGAAGACGCTGCGGCCCACACCGTTGATCCGCGTGGCCTCCTGCCAGCCGAGATAGTAGGTATCGCCCAATCGGTCAAACGTGGGCTTGGAGTTCGCGCCGTTGGGCACGAAGGGAAGTTCCTTCCCGGGCGTCCAGGTCTGGCCGTCAGCGCTCGTCGTGAAGTGATAGTTGCCGGCGTCATTTCGACAGATCGCCATCCATGTGCCGTCGGGCAGCCGGTTGACGGCCGACTCGCTGAGCGCCGCTGACTGCGGCTCGTTGTAGTGACCAAGGATTTCAAAAGTCGCTAGGTCATCGTGGACACGAGCCAGGGCGTTCTGCTGGCCGGGAAAATTGTTCAGGGCAACGTAGGTGCGGCCAGCGAACGTTTTGAAGGAGTCAAAGAGATACAGACCAAAATCACGGGGCGGCTTAGTGAAGCCCTGGGCGGCCGCGTCGGCATGAAAATAACGAGGTTCCATGTCGAAGGTTCCGGCAGCGGTCACGAGCTTCGCCTTGTGGATCGTGTCGACAAACGTGCGGGAACGCAGGTTGAAATCGCGATACCATGTCTGGGCCTGCCGCTGGCCCGGCTGCTCGCTCGCGAAGTAGCACCGCAGCGTGTCGTCGTCTGTGCGGATGATCCGCGGCACGAAACAGGCCCCCACCGGCAGCGTCGCGTTGGCGAAGACCTGCTCGCTGCGGGCAAACGGGATCACCTCCTCGACCGCAGGCGGATCGAGGGTGACGATTGAGAGGCTGCAGTAGATTTCCGCCCAGGCCGCACTCTCCCCGCCCCGCACGTCATTGACCTCGGCCACGACGTAGGCCCGGTCGCCGACGCAGACGAATTCAGCGTCGTGGGGTGCCGTCCCCTGCGGGGGGGGCCCCCGCACCAACCGGCGCCGCCCGGCGGCGCCGGCCCGCGCCGGATCCCAGCCGGTCGGGACGAGCAGTGGCTCTCTGAGCCTGTTGATGACCTGTTTCAGTCTGACGGCACCAGACACATTACGTCCCGCGGCCACGTCCTCCTCGCGAAACTGCGCGAGCAGGATCTCCCCCACACCGTTGCGGTCGCGATCGTAGGTGATCCACACGAGGCCATCGGCGTCCTGCACGCCGTCGGGGTAGGACACGCCACCGGGGACACCATTGGGAAAGTTCGGGCCGCCCCGTTCATCGAGGACGAGACCATCGTTCCAGGTCTTGCCGTCGTCAGTCGAAAGCTGCGCGGTGAGATGGCTGCGGCCGGTGAACTTGTAGTGGTTCACGAGCAGTAGATTGCCGGAGGCCAGGCGGCGGATGAAGAAGCGGGAATGGGGCGTGGCGATCGTGGTGGGCCTTGCCTCCGTCCAGGTCCGGCCCCGGTCGGCAGAATGACTCTCCCACAGCACCTTAGCGGTGCGAATCAGCATCCACAGCCTGCCGTCGCGGAGCTCCACGATCATGTTTTCCAGACTCGCCCCGGGCATCTTCACGGCACCATGCAGCACCCATGTCTTGCCTTCATCGGTTGAGACGGCTGCGCCATGAACCTGTTTCGGATCGAACCCCGCCCAACCCGCCACGGGCTCCAACGCATGAGTGACCGGCATGATCCACTCCCCGGAAGCGAGTCCGATCGGCTTGTTCATCCGGAAGCTGAAGGGACCATCAAAACCGACACGGAACTCCTCCCCCCACCGGGGCGGCGAAGCATCCGGGGCATCGCAGATGCGGGCGTAGACGCCGTGCCGGGTGCTGTCCTTGACGCTGCGGTTGAAGAGATACCAAAGCCGCCCCTTTGGATCGATCCACAGGCACGGGTCGTAGCACCGCGTACCGTCACCCAGCGGCAGCGCCATCGCTTCCGGAGCGGAAAAGGTGCGGCCGTTATCGTCACTGAACGAAAGCACGACGGTGTTGTCGGGAGCGGGTTCCTTCCGGCCACCGGTGAACCACGAGATGAACACGCGACCGTTCGGCGTGCGTTCCAGCCCGGGAATGCCCTGCCACGTGCGATTGGCCAGATCAACGGCGACGGGGTCGGCCGCGTGCAGGACGGTGAGCGGCGAAAGTAGGATGGCGGCTATAAGGAGACGGGATTTCATCTGAATTCCTGAATTTAGATCCTGACCAAACCGCCAGTTTGCCCGGCTCGGCAATTGCCTGCTATTGCATGATTTCTTCAAATATTTGCAAAAATTTGTCAGACTAGGAGGGTCAGGCTATGGGCACGGCTATGAGGTGCAGGCTGGCTGCGGTCATGGCAGGGCCCTCCAGATCATTCGCGGCCACGCATGCGACGGGCTCACCGCCGACGACGTCGCCGCGAAACTCGCCATCTCCCGGAGTACGCTTGACCGTCTTCTCCGACACGCTCTCGGCCAATCGGCCGCTGCAGTGATCACGAACGTCCGGATAACGCAGATCAAAGCGGATCTCGTCGGCACCGACCTCCCCCTCAAAGCAATCGCCAAGCGGGCCGGCTTCGCCTCGGTACAGCACCTCTCCAACCTCTTCCGCGACCGAGTGGGCTCCACTCTCGGCCGCTACCGCCAGGACATGCGTCGCGGGTAATGCGGCATCAGATTGGTGCCAATACACACCGTGGTCGTCGCGCGGTCATGGTCCGGCGGGTCGCCGTCGGTAGAATCTGGAGAATCATGCCTCGCATCGTCACCCTTACCACCGACTTTGGCACCGGCTCCGGCTATGTGGCCGAGATGAAGGGGCGACTCCTGCATGCGAAGGTACCGTTCACGCTCATCGACATCGCCCACGACGTGCCCCCGCATGACGTGCGGACAGCAGCCTGGCTCGTCGGGCAGGCATGCCCTGCGTTTCCTCCAGACACGATGCATCTCATCGTGGTCGACCCCGGCGTGGGCACATCGCGACGGCTCATCTGGGCACGGATCGGTACGCAGCAGTTCATCGCCCCCGACAACGGCGTGCTCTCGTGGGCGGTCACGAAGGCCTCTCTGGCCGACGCTCGGGTGCTCACGCCGCCGCCACATATCGCCGCCACGTTTCACGGCCGTGATGCGATCGCACCGCTGGCGATCGGGATCATCGACGGCACCACGCCGGAATCCCTTGGCCCGCCGGCCGGGCAGATCGTGTCGCTCGACTGGCCGCCGCCGCGGGAGACCGCGACCGGCATCGCCGGGGAGGTGATTCATGTCGACACGTTTGGCAATCTGATCACGAATCTGCCGGCCGCGCTGCTGCCTCGGCTCGAGCGAGCCGGCCGGATCCGCGTGGGAGCCAACGAGATTGCCACGATCGTTCACACCTACGGTGAGGCGCTGCGGGACGCGCCCGTGGCCTTGGCCGGCTCGCAGGGCTTTCTCGAAATCGCGGTCGTCGAAGGCCGCGCTGACAATCGCCTCGCCGCCGGTGTTGGCACCTCGGTGCACGTAC
>JAYQOK010000151.1:0-8387 GCA_038144795.1 Candidatus Kuenenia sp.
GATAGTCGTAGCCAGAAAACCGCAGCGCCTTGTCCATTTCAAGGTCGAGCAGGAACCAATCGCCGGCGACGTTTTCCATGTCGCGAGTTGCCGTCGTCAAAAACGAGCGAATCGGCTTCGCTTCGAACTTTCGCACCATCGTGGGAAACTCGTGCCCACCACGAAACGCCACCCAACTGCCGCTCGCGGCGTAGACGCGGCTGAACGCATCGGGGCGGTTCCAGGCAGCCGTAAACGCCGCGATGCCCCCACTGCTTCCGCCAGAGATGCACCGGTCGTTGCCGTCGGTGGAAAGGTTGAGCTGATACTCCTTTGCGATGAACGGCAGCAGTTCTTCGGTCAGAAATCGCACCTTGTTGTCGCTGACACCGTCGTACTCAAAGTCGCGGTTGCGGCGGCCGAGCGTCCCCGGCATCGGTGCGGGCACATCACCCGGCCGCACGAAGACGCCGATCGTGACAGGCATCTCCCCCGTGGCGATCATCGTCTCCAGCATCTTCTGCTCAAACGGGTTGAACCCGTCCGTCTTCACATACACACACGCGGGCTTCTTACCGTCGTACTGGGCAGGCACGAAGACGGTCACGTCCCGCACTGTGCCGGGAAAAATACGACTGGAGGTAAAGCGGAACTCTTTGAGTGTCCCGGGAAGGATCTTCTCGGGCTCGATGGCGGGCGGCTGATAGAGAGGAACCTGATCGGCACTTCCCTCCGCCACACCGCTCCCCGCGAGCGGCCGAATGAACCACTGCAAGTGAACGTCGTCGGACCGGTAACTCCACAGATCGATCCGAGCCCCCACTTCCGCCACGCCACCAAAGTGATCAAGCCCTCGGTCAGGCGCGTGCGAGGCGATCAACGAGTAGCTCCCGTTGTCGTGCTTGGTGAGCGTCCACCGCTGCCATGGTTCGCCGCGATCTTTTTCTAGCGTGATCAGCGTGCCGTTGTCGCGTCCGCCTCCTTGAACACTCACCGCAAGCGTTGGGTCCGCCGCGGGCGACACACGCACTACCCCCTCCTCCGCGATCAGCAACCACTTTTGATTGCTTGCGTCGGAAAGCTTCTGCGTGGAGACAACCGCCCCTTGCTGCACGCCGCCAACGGGCTCGAGCACGAGCTGCGGAGCACTTGCTGAAACCAACCGATACGCGCCCCAGTCCTCCCCGCGACCCACCGACACGGAGGTCACGAGGGAAAGGCCGAGAACGAGCATTCCCGCAAGAAATCGTGGCGGAGCGTGCATGTTACTGGGCCGTCACTTTCTCAGCCGGCAGCGCCTCCACCACCACATCGGCTCCCTTGAGATGCCGATCAAAAAAGCGGTCGGTCAGCTCCCGCACCGCAGGCAACCCAAACGCAGGCCCACCGTGGCCGGCCCCCGGAAGCCGCTGCAACACCACATCCCGGCCAGCAGCCTTTAGCTTCTCCTCAAGTTCCACGCTCTGGGCATAGGGCACGAGCGTGTCGTGGTCGCCATGCAGAATCAGAAACGGGGGCGTCTTCTCTGAAACGTAGGTCACCGGGCTCACGGCTAGGCAGCGTTCTTTCTCTTCTCCGAGGCCACCACCGATCAGCAGCGAGTACGGATCGCCATCGTTCCACTGAAAGATGTTTTTTACGTTAGGGTCGTCTTCAGCTTGTTTGATCACGGTCCAGAAATCCGTGGGACCAAAGATGTCACAGACCGCCTGCACACCGTCGCGGAAATCGTCATGCCCACCGACGGGCTTGAAGCTGCCTGTGCCCCCAGCCGTGCCGACGAGCGCCGAGAGATGGCCACCGGCTGACGCTCCCCCCACCCCAATCTTCGCCCGATCGATGCCGTACTTCTTCGCGTGCTTGCGGAGGAACCGAATGGCGGCCAGGCAGTCGTCGATCTGAGCCGGAAAGATCTCTTTCTGGCTGAAGCGATACTCCACACTTGCCACCACGTAGCCCCGGCTGAGTTGGTACATCCAGGGCACGTCGTTTTTGCTTCCGCCGCGCCAGCCACCACCGTGAATCCACACGAGCAGCGGCTTGGGCTCGCTGACATCGTCGGCGTAGTAGATGTCGAGCACCTGCGCTTCATCGCCGCCGTCGACATACGCCACATCACGCTCGGCCACGAAGCCCTCAGGGAGCGCAGGCTGCGACCAGGCCGCCCCGCCCCACAGTCCGGCAACGAGCCCAGCCAACGCCAACAGTTTTTTCCCCGCCCCCATGCGTCGTCCCCTTTCAAGAAAATGTTTCCATGAGGCATGAGCATGACGCGACCGCCACTCGACGGCAAGCGTCAGCCTCTCCACGCCCAAAGCCGCGGTCTCAGTTTTCCCTGGCGGGAAACCACGTCTTCGCCATGGGGTCCATTTTGAAAGTTACTTTTTTCTCCTGCACCAGCAAATGCGGGCCCGCCCCTTTGACCCGCCGCATGAGGCCAGGATCCCTGGGAGGCAGCAACGCCCAGCCGGCAGGCACTGCACGAACCTCACCACTCGCGGTGGTCACCGTGTTGGGCCGTGGCCCGGGCAGAAACGTCGTTGAAGCAGCCATGCAAAGTGCTATCGGCTCGCTGGTCGACCTCGCTGCAGCGAGGCCACACCCGCGGCCTCCACCTTGTCCGAGCGTCTACTGCCCCACGTGCCCCTTGTTGGTCGGCACGTTGCGTTTTCCGTCCTCAAGTTCTTTGAGCCTCCGTGCGAGGAAGGCGTGCGAAACCTCGACAGCCCGCGCACGATCTGCCTCGTCGTAGTCCCAAAACTCCTGCACCACTTTTTCGCAGTCGGGAAAGTGGGAGCCATCGTCCCCCACTCGCGACCGTGTCTCCGCGAGCTGCTGTTTGAGCGCAATCACGAGCTCCGCGGACGCGGGGGCGTCGTAGAGATTGCGTGTTTCGTGCGGATCCGCGACGAGGTCATAGAGTTCCCAGCCTGCGGGGGTTTGGTAGCCGCCATCCTGGTTGCAGCCGTAGTAGTAGATGAGTTTGTGGGTCTTGGTTCGGATTCCCACATGCGCCGGGTTGTCGTGATGCGCCATGTGCATCCAGTAGCGGTAGTAGGCCGCCTGCTTCCAGTCGGCTGGCTCGCGACCGCTCTCAAGCAACGACCGGAACGATTTCCCTTGCACCGACGCAGGCACCGCGCTCTCCGCAAAGTCGAGCATCGTCGCAGCAAAGTCGACGTTTTCCACAATCGTGTCGAGCGTTTGACCGGCAGGAATGGCCGGGGGATACCGCACGAGGAAGGGCATCCGCTGCGACTCTTCATACATCCAGCGTTTGTCTTGGTAGTCGTGCTCTCCGAGCATAAAGCCTTGATCGGCGGTGTAGATGATCAGCGTGTTGTCGAGTTCGTCCGCGTCTTCGAGCGCCGCAAGAAGCCTCCCCACGTTGTCATCGATGCCCTTTACGCAGCGAAGAAACTTCTTGAGGTAGGCGTTGTAGGCCAGCCGCGTGTTCTCCTCGTCGCTGAAGTCCGCAGGGTCGTAGTTGGGGGGAAACTCGCGGGGATAGAGCGTGGGGAGGTCCCCGAGATACGACCGTCTCGGATTGCGATCACCGATCGACGTGCCCACATGCGGGATAAGTTCGTCATCCGCACCACGCGTGGCCAACGAGCCGAATCGAGGATCGCGAGTCCAGAGCGTCTCGGGCTCTGGAATCTCCACATCGGCGAGGTAACTCTCATACCTCGCCGCGTTTTCAAAGTAGTCGTGCGGCGCCTTGTAGTGGTGCATCAAAAAGAACGGTTTGGTCGCATCGCGTCCTTCCTTGAGCCACCGCAGCGTGATGTCGGTGATCGCGTCGGTCACATGCTCCCCTTCGAAGTGGACCGTGTTCTCTCCCCAGGGTCGGTCCCCGCGGACCCGGAACGAGGGGCTGAGGTAGTCCCCCTGTCCGGGCAGCACGCAGTAGTAGTCGAAGTCGGCAGGCTCATCCTTGAGGTGCCACTTGCCGATCATCGCGGTCTGATACCCGGCACGCTTCATCTCGATCGCCAGCATCTGCTCGCCCGGCGGCACACGCCCGCTCAGGTCAAAGGCCCCGTTGACGTGGTTGTATTGGCCAGTCAGCACGCACGCTCGCGACGGAGAGCAGATGGAGTTGGTGCAGAAAACATTCGTCAGCAGGGCCCCCTCGCTCGCGAGTCGGTCGAGATGCGGTGTGGGCGCGATCGCAGCGAGCCTGCTGCCGTAGGCAGAGATCGCATGCGCCGCATGGTCGTCCGCCATGATGTAGAGAATGTTGGGCCTGTCTGCTGCCTCGGCAGCGAGTGGCATGAATACAGCAAGCACAAAGACAAGTCGCAGCATCGAAGGTTTCCTCAACGGGCGTCAGGCCAGGAGTTCGTGAATCACTTCGCCCCCAAACTGGCTCAACTGCTTGTATCGGCCACCGTGGAAGTAGGTGAGTTTATTGTCATCGAGCCCAAGGAGGTGCAGAAGCGTGACATGCAGATCCCTGATCGGATGCACACACTCCGCAGCCGACGCCCCCAACTCATCGGTGTTCCCCACCACGCCCGGCTTCACGCCGCCACCCGCGAGAAGCATCGTCATCGCCTTGTTGTTGTGGCCGCGGCCCAGCGAATACACGCCCCCGCGTTTGTTGTTGTCTGGTGTGCGTCCAAACTCACCCGTCCAAATCACGAGCGTGTCTTCGAGCAAGCCCCGCTGCTTCAGGTCGCGAATCAGCGCGGCCACCGGCTTGTCCACGCTCTTGATCCGTGCGGTGTGCCCGCGTTCAAGGTAGTCGTGGCTGTCCCACCCGCCGCTAAAAATCTGCACAAACCGCACCCCTTGCTCCACCAACCGGCGGGCCATCAAACACTGGCGACCAAACGCCTCGGTCTCAGGCGCATCCAGGCCATACATTGCCTGCGTCTGAGCCGTTTCCTGACCAAGCTCGATCACCTCGGGCACTTCCGCTTGCATCCGAAATGCCAGTTCGTAGCTCTCCATGCGGGCGGCGAGTTTTTCATCCCCTCCCAACTGCTCAAGATGCTGGCTGTTGAGCCAGGCGAGCTCATCGAGCGCCCGCCGCTGATGGCTTCGTGACTTATTGGGCTGCGAGGCGAGATCGAGCAGCGGTGAACCGGTGGGCCGCAACCGCGTGCCCTGATAGTACGGTGGAAGAAACCCATTGCTCCAGTTGGTCGAGCCACCCTGCGGGAGTGCGAGCTCTGTCATCACCACATAGCCAGGGAGATTCTGGTTTTCCGTCCCCAGGCCGTAGGTCGCCCAGGCGCCGAGTGCGGGATCGCCACCGCGCCGGCTCCCCGTGTTCATGTGGAAGAGCGCTTCGGGGTGATTGAGCGACTCTGCCTGACAGCCTCGGTAGTTGCACAGTTCGTCGGCCACATACGGATCGGCAAGGTGCTGCCATTGGTCGCACATCATTACGCCCGAATCGCTGACCTGCCGAAACGTGAAGGGGCTCCCCACAAAAAACTTGAAGCCCGTCTCCAGGCCTCCAGTCAGTTTCGATTCCGTCTTGTGCAAGCGGGTGAGCTCGGGCTTTGGGTCGAAAGTGTCCATGTGCCCCGGCCCCCCCTCCATGAAGAGCATGATCACGTTCTTCGCGCGCGGAGGGTGCATCGGTGGCTTGGGAGCGAGAGGTCCAGCCGTCGGCGGTGTTTCGGCGGCGAGCATCTGCGTGGCGGCCACGGCGCCAAGCGACGCCCCGAGGCCATACAGAAACGACCGACGCTGCAGATTCATCATTGGTGCGGAGCCTTCGTCAGTCCACATAGAGAAACTCGTTCGTGTTCAGCAGCAGGAGGCAGACGTCCGCAAGGGCACGCGTGGCTGGCGAGACATCCGCTGGCCCCGTGTCAGGCTCATACCGTTCAAACACGGGCAGAATCTCCTGGTATTCAAACGGCTCCCCCGTGAACTCTTCCACCAGCGATCGTGTGATCTCAGTGGGATACACGCGAGGCGTTGGCGGATGGTCACGATGGTAGGCCCACATCTCCTCGAGATACGCACGCAGCCGTGTCCGTTCGGCATCGCTCGGTTGCCTCGCAAGTGCCAACTCAAACGCTCGATCAATCTGTGCCGCCGGCGTGTCACACTCCTGCTCAAGCCTCAGTGCGAAGGCAATCGAACGGTCGGTCATCTGATCGCTGTTGAGCAGCGTGAACACCTGTGGTGTGACCGCAGCCGATTCGCGAACGTCGCACGACTCATTGGGATTTGGCTGGTTAAAGAGTTCGCTAAAGGGATCCGCCTGCCCACGCACGCGGTAGGCATACACACTCCGCCCGTTCCGGCCAGCGGGGGATGGTGATGGCTGATACGCAGGCGCGATCGAGAACTGAATCATTCGCGGCTCAAGGGCCACTTCCTGATTGATCTCCGGCATGATCGGCAACCCGCCCGGCTGATTCTGCAACTCGCCGGTCACAAGCAGGATGCCGTCGCGGATTTCCTCGGCCGACAGCCGCCGCCTGGGGAAGTGCGACAGCAGTCGGTTATCTGGGTCGACCGTCTTCCACGCGTTGTCTTCGGGGGCGAACGACGCCCTCTGGTAGGCCTCGGTGCGCATGATCATGCGATGGAGGCGTTTGATCGTCCAGCCATTGTTTACGAAGTCAGAGGCGAGAAAATCGAGCAATCGTGGGTGCGTGGGTCGCGCTCCTTTCGCGCCAAAGTTATTGCCGTTGGCTGCGAGCCCGGTGCCGAAATGCCCTTGCCAGATCCGGTTCACAATCGAACGGGTGGTGAGCGGATTGGCAGCGTTTGCAATCCACTTCGCAAGCCCAAGCCTGCGGCCTGCGATCGCCTCAGTCAGCAGGTGTGGTTCGTTGATGTCGGTGCTAGCTGCCACCGGCACCGCGCTGAGCACCCCAGGCCCGACCTCCTCCCCGGGCGCCGTGACGGCCCCACCAAGCAGGATGAAACTCGCCTTCGCCTCAGAGGGCTGCTTCTTGTCTCGCTTGATCCGCAGCTTCCGGGCCCCGTTCCAGGCGAGCGTGAAATCTGCCGCGTTGTACACGCTTTGCGCCATCGGCTCGTAGCGTTCCAGCCGTCGCGTCCAGATCCACTCATCCTGCTCACGAACCTTCAGCTGCCCCTGCTCAACGTGATCAAGGCCCACATGGCGTGGAGGCTTTTCCTCATCGGGCAGTTCCTTCCGCTCATTCTCGTTTTTGTAGGGAAGCCCGTGCTCGTCAAACCACGCGAGGGCCGCTGCCTCGCGCTTCTCCACGAGCCGCGTCTTCTCAGCTGCCGCAAAGGCGAGCATCCGCTGGGCATGGGCGCGGCCCTCCTCAAATCCCGCCTGGCTCTCTTCGGCAAGAAAGGGCACCGACCGCTCGGCCATGTGCGTCGTCGCGAAAGCGGCGTACATGCGGTAGTAGTCGCGGGTAGGAATCGGGTCAAACTTGTGGTCGTGGCACTTCACACACCGCATCGTGGTCGACAGGAAGGCTTGCCCGGTGATGTTCACGAGGTCATCGAGCCAGATCTGGCGAGCCTCGTCTTGCTCAACCATTGCGTTATCCCACGGCCCAAGCCGGAGAAACCCTGAGGCCACAATCCACTCTGCCTCGCGCTCGGAATACTCGCCACTTTGCTGCACCCGGTGGACCTCAGCCTCCGAGCCATCCGTGCGTTGCTGCACCGACTGGTCAGCCAGTTCATCCCCGGCGATCTGCTCCACAATGAAGTCGTCGTAGGGCTTGTCGCTGTTGAACGCGCGGATCACGTAGTCGCGATACCGCCACATGTTGGAGCGTTCATAGTCGTTCGACATGCCGCCGGTGTCGGCGTAACGGGTCACATCGAGCCAGTGCTGCCCCCACCGCTCGCCGTAGCGTGGGCTCGCCAGTAGCCGCTCAATCAGCGTTTCCCACGCGGCGTCGGCGTCGATCTCAGACGCCGCCACAAATGCCTCAACGTCCTCAGGTGTGGGAGGGAGACCGTGCAGGTCGAAGGTAGCGCGGCGAATTCGGGTGCGGGCGTCCGCCCGTCCCGTAGGCTGAAGCCCCGCTGCCACCAGAGGCTCGGCGATCAATGAGTCGATCACCGCCACCTCGAACGCCAGGTCGTGTGGCTCGTCGGCTCGGTCGCTGAAACGTCCCGTTGCATGGGCCCGCTGCTCTTCGGGGGACAGTTCTTGAACCGGCGCAAACGCCCACAGGTCGTCAGGGTGATACCGCCGAAACGTCCAGTCGTCTGACAAACCGCCGCTGGTGGCCACAACCACTCCGTCTTCACTGTTCCCGGCAGCCATCGCTTCGGCCCGATAACGGGCGAGCGTTGCGTCATCTGGCCAAGGCGCTCCCGCTTCGATCCAGCGTTCGATCACCGCGATCTGCGTACGGGAAAGTCGGTCATTCTCTTTGGGAGGCATTTCTAGGCCGTCCCACCGCACGGCGGCGAGGAGCGTCCCCTGATCGGAGGCT
>JAYQOK010000152.1:0-6864 GCA_038144795.1 Candidatus Kuenenia sp.
CCCCCGGCCCCCCAGCCCCACGGGCCGCACCCCCGACGCCCACGTCCGGCGACAGGGCACTGGGCAGCCCCCGGCCGGCACTCCGCTATTCCTGATCACCCCGCAACTTCGCCAGCACCGAATAATCCTCGAGCGTCGTCGTATCGCCTACTGTCTCCTTGCCGGCCGCGATGTCGCGAAGGAGCCGCCGCATGATCTTGCCGCTCCGAGTCTTGGGTAAGGCGTTGGTAAAGTGGATGTCATCGGGCGAGGCGAGGGCGCCAATCTGGTGGCGGACATGCTTGCGCAGCGTGTCCTTGAGCGCGTCGGACGGCTCGCCATCGCGAAGCGTCACAAACACTGCCACCGCCTCTCCCTTCACCTCGTGCGGCCGCCCCACGGCCGCCGCCTCGGCCACGCTCGGGTGGCTCACCAGCGCACTTTCGATCTCGATCGTCGAGAGGCGATGGCCGGCGACGTTGAGCACGTCATCGATCCGCCCCATGATCCAGTAGTAGCCGTCTTTGTCCTGGCGGGCATTGTCACCGGCGAGATACTTGCCCGGCACTTTCTCCCAATAGGCCTCGACAAACCGCTCGTCGTTGCCCCAGATGCCCCGCAGCATGCCGGGCCAGGGCTTGGTCATCACGAGCCAGCCTCCTTCACCCTGTTCGACAGCGTTGCCGGCGGCATCGACGATTTCGGGATAGACGCCCGGCAACGGCAGCGTGCAGCTGCCCGGTTTCGTGGGCGTGCAGCCGGGCAGCGGGCTCATCATGATGCCGCCGGTCTCGGTCTGCCACCAGGTATCGACGATCGGGCACCGCTTCCCGCCGATCACCTCGTGATACCACATCCAGGCCTCGGGATTGATCCCTTCGCCGACCGTGCCGAGCAGCCGCAGGCTCGACAGGTCGCGGCCCTCGATATGCTGCATGCCCCACTTCATGAACGAACGAATCGCCGTGGGCGCGGTGTAGAAGATTGTCGGCTTCTCCTGCTCGATGATCTCCCAGAAGCGGCCTTCGTGCGGGGCATTGGGGGCCCCTTCGTAGATGAGGATGCTCGCCCCCGCAGCCAGCGGGCCGTAGGTGACGTAGCTGTGGCCGGTGATCCAGCCGCAGTCGGCCGTACACCAGAAGAGGTCGTCATCGCGGATGTCAAACACCCACTCCGTCGTCGTCTTGGCCCACAGGATGTAGCCGCCGGTGGTGTGCTTGATCCCCTTTGGTTTCCCGGTCGAGCCGCTCGTGTAGAGGATGAAGAGCGGGGCCTCGGAGTCCATCGCCGCCGGAGGCGTGTCGGTTGGCATGCCCTCCACGAGATCGTGCCACCAGATGTCGCGGCCCACCATCATGTCGACCGACTGGCCCGTCCGCTGCAGCACAATCACATGCTTCACTGTCGTCGGCTCGTGGGCGGCCGATTTCAGCGCCTCATCGACATTTTTCTTCAGCGGCAGCTGTGTGCCCCGCCGCCAGCCTCCGTCGGCCGTGATCACGGCCACGGCCTGGGCGTCTTGGTTGCGGTCGGCGATCGCCTCACTGGAGAAGCCACCGAAGATCACCGAATGGACGGCGCCGATCCGGGCGCAGGCGAGCATCGCGATCACGAGCTCCGGCGTCATCGGCATATAAATGGAAACCACGTCGCCCGGCTTGATGCCAATCTTCTGCAGCCCGGCCGCCACGCGGCAGACCTCGGCATGCAACTGCCGGTAGGTGAACTCACGGCGTTCGCCAGTCGGCTCGCCCACCCACACCAGCGCTATCTTGTCTCCCTTGCCCGTGGCGATCTGGTGATCGAGGCAGCAGGCCGAGGCGTTGATCTTCCCATCAACAAACCAGATCGCATGGGGCGGCTTCCAGTCGAGCACCTGCGTATAGGGCGTGGTCCAGGGCAGGCCCCGGGCCCGCGCGTCCCAGAAGCCGGCGAGGTCGTTGCGGGCCTCGTCGTAGAGCCGGCGATAGTCTTCCAGCGATCCGATCCGGGCCTGGCTTGAAAACGATGCCGGTGGCGGAAAGACGCGGTCTTCCTGCATCACGCTGGACACCTTCCCGGCAGCCTGACTTCCGGCTTTCTCTGGCGCACTCATGAAATGCTCCCCCTCCGGTGGTTCCTGACAAAATTGCTACAAAGCTTTGTTAACAGACCATTCCGGCAGGAGAGTGGCAATCCCCACCGCTGACCACCGGCAAAGAGTTGCGCCCGCAGCGACGGCCCTCGGCCACCACACCAGGCTGCCGACAGGCAGCGGTGGCCATCTCATAACGCGCATCAGCTATCGTGCTGGCCGACCGCCCGCCGCACAAACACCTCCGCCGCGATTTTGGCCTCCGACAGCAGCGTGTAATTATCCGAGACGGCATGAATTCGACGGGCCAGGTCGGCCTCGAAGCAGCGAAGCACCACCCGCAGCCGCTGGCCGCTGGCCCGCGTTTCGGCCACCGTTTGGGCGGTGAGACCGATCTCGAGATTGACCGCGTCGTTACTCGTGCAGGCGACGAGCGCGCGGGCATGCTCGATGCCCGCCCGATGGAGAATCACCGGGCGGGTCGCATCGCCGACGATCACCGGGCACCCCGGGTTGGTCTCCCGGTGGAGTTCATCATCGGCCGTGGGGTCGATGACTACGACACGGTGGCCCCGATCATAGAGGTCGCGGACCACCGCCGTGCCGACCGACCCCAGCCCGCACACCACCACGTGGTTTCGCAGGCCCCGCGCCTGAAACTCGTTGCGAAGCTGGTCGGCCGTGCCCGTCACCACAAACACCGCCAAGAGCGATGCCGTGACCGCGATCAGGAGCACGCCCGCAAACATCAGCACCACGCCAAACAGCTTCACCCAGTCGGGGGCCTGATGGAGGTTGATGTCGCCAAAGCCGACCGTGGTAACAACGGTGGTGGCGAAGTAGGGGGCGTCGACCCAGGTCAGGTCCAGCGTATGCCGAAACACGGCGATCGCCCCGACATAGATGCTGATGAGAAGAAGCGGGATCGCCACAAACTCCCCCCGCACCGGCCGCCGCGGAATATCGACGGGGCGGCCGTTGGATCGCATGCTCAGGGCGGTGGCGGGAGCCTCAAGCGCTGCCTCCACGAAGGCGCCAGCCGCAAGGTCGGCGGGGGCGAGGGCCGCGGTAATGCCAAAGTCGGTTTCAAAGCGGCGAGAAAGCTGCGGCTGGGAATGCCGCATCACCACCCGCACGCCGGGTGCCTCGCCGCGGATCTCGAGGGCCGCCTCGAGGTTGTCGGCATCACCGGATGTGGTGAGCACCGCTGCTGCCGCAGCGGCAACCTTCGCCTCCACCCGGACGGCGGGGGTGCGGAAGTCACCCCGCACAAACTTGGCTCCGGCCGCTCGGGCCCGCTCGATCCGTTCCGAGCTCGTGCCGCCATCGGCAATGACCGTCACCGGGCAGCCGCAGCCGCGCAGCGCCTCCACCACCTGGAGACCGAATCGTCCGAGTCCGCACACCACGACGAGACGCATGAACAGAAAGTATAAACCCGGTTCTCGAGAGAAGAAAAAAGAGCTGCAGCGGCTCCATCCGGCTGGTCGCCCTCGGGCCACCGATGTCAGTCATGCCCCGAGCTGCTCTGGATTCAACCCAAGGAGATCATCCACCACAAAGAGCCCGTCTTTGCGGATCGTCTCGTCATCGAAGCGGATCTCACCACCGCCAAACTCAGGACGCTGAATACACACGAGGTCCCAGTGGATCTCACTCCGATTGCCGTTGTCCGCTTCCTCATACGCCTGCCCCGGCGTGAAATGGAAACTGCCGGTGATCTTTTCATCGAAGAGAATATCTTTCATTGGCTGCATGATGTGCGGATTGAAGCCGATGGCAAACTCTCCGATGAAACGAGCGCCATCGTCGGCGTCAAACACCTCCGTCAAGCGATCACCGCCGAGCGTCGCACTCGACTCAACGATACGCCCCTCTTTGAATGCCAGCCGCACGTTTTCAAACTGCACGCCGCGATAGATGGTCGGGGTGTTAAAGGCAATGATCCCATCGACGGAGTTTCGCACCGGAGCTGTGAACACCTCCCCATCGGGAATGTTTCTGTCACCGGTGCAGGAGACTGCAGGAATATCTTTGATCGAGAACCGCAGGTCAGTGGCGCCCGGGCCCACAATATGGACGCGATTGGTTCTGGTCATGCGGGCTTCGAGCTTCGCGGCGGCCGCCGCCATACGCCCGTAGTCGAGGCAGCAGACACGAAAGTAGAAGTCTTCAAACTCATCCGTGCTCATGCCTGCAAGCTGTGCCATCGACGGTGAAGGCCACCGCAGTACGCACCACTTGGTGTGCTTGACCCGCTGCTCGAAGTGCACCGGCTTCTGATAGCGTCGCCCGAAGAGTGTCATCGAGGCGTCGCCCACGCACGCCATCTCGCTGGCATTGTCGGCCCCGCGGACGCCGATGTAGGCATCCATCTCTTTCATGCGGGCTTCGTCGGTGTCGGCCCATGTTGCAATCTGGGCCTCGGCAGCTCCGTCGACCAGCGTCCGCATCACGCGGGTTGATCGCAGTGCCACATGCGGCAACGCCCCAACCCCGCGAACGGCCTTGATGGCTGCACACACAAACGCATCGGGCACGTCAAACGCTTCAATGAGCACATGCTCCCCGGCCGCCAGCGTGGTGGAATGTGAGACGAGGAGATTGGCGAGAACAGCAAAGCGTGGGTCGTGCATCTGGGGATCTGCGGGAATAGGGTGCGGGAATCTTTCCGCGACATGGTACCCGAGAAGGGCCGTGTAACGGATCCCCCTCCGCCCCGTTGATCCTGTGTGGCCGACCTCAAGGCCAGGGAGCAGGAGGCGTGGCGGGCGTTCGACGACTATCTTCTAAAAACTGGAACTCGAGTGAACGATCCAACACTTCCGAAGAGATCTGACATGATTCGCGCGATCGCGGTGGCGGTAGTGGTGATGGCCGCGACGATGGCGGGCGGCGCAGCCGCGCGGGCCGTGGCTCCTGTCGAGCAGGCCGCCGGGGGCATTGGGGGCATGGCGTGGGACCTCGTCCGCGCCAGCAACGCGGGCAACGCGATCGTGTCGCCGGTGAGCGTGTGGGAAGCGCTGGCCATGACCCACGCCGGCGCCCGTGGCGAGACCGCCGCCGAGATAGCGCACGTGCTCGGCATGCCCGACGACCGCGCCGCGATCGCGGCGGCCTCCGAGGCCCTTCGGAAACTGTTCGCCGAGGCCAAGGGAGAGAAGATCACGCTCGACGTGGCCAATCGGATCTGGGTGCAGAAGGAGAAACAGCTTGAGGGCGAGTTCACGTCGCTCCTCGAGGACAAGTTCGGCGCCGGCGCGGGCAGAGATCAACGCCTGGGTGAGCGACCACACGGCAAAGAAGATCGACGAGCTCCTCAAGGCCGACACGATCACGTCGCGCACCCGGCTCATACTCACGAATGCGGTGTATATGAAGGCGCCGTGGGCCACGAAGTTCGATAAGGCCGCCACGCGGCCCGAGCCATTCCACATCGGCGGTGACGCGAAGGCCGACGTGCCGTTTATGCACCACTCGGGCCGGCTCGTCGCCGGGAAGGTGGACGGGCCGAATGCGGCGACCGTGTGCGAGATTCCCTATCAAGGCGGCCGGCTGGCGATGCTGGTGATCTTGCCCGACGCGACCGACGGCCTCGCGGCCGTGCTCGGCGGCCTCAACGGCGGGTCGCTCGCGGGCTGGAAGGCCGGGCAGTTGCGGCCGCGGCCGGTGAACCTCGCGCTGCCGAAGTGGACCGCCCGCAAGGCGCTCGGGCTCAACGAGGCGCTCGCTACGATGGGGATGAAGCAGGCCTTCCAGCCGGGCGTCGCCGACTTCTCCGGGATGGACGGCACCCGCGACCTGTTCGTGTCGGCCGTCGTCCACGAGGGCTTCGTGGAGGTGACGGAGGAGGGCACCGAGGCGGCCGCGGCGACCGGCGTGGTGGTGGCGACACGGTCTGCGATCCAGCCCGAGGAGACGCTCGACGTCCGCGCCGACCGGCCCTTCGCCTGGGCCGTCGTGGAACGCCGCACGAGTGCCATCCTGTTCGCCGGCGTCGTGACCGACCCGCGCTGACCCCCCGTCGCTCCGGTTCTGAACGGCCCGCCCACAAGAGGGAGCTGAAAAGGGGACGCAGCTCTTTGGCTTCTCAGGAGAGCATCGAGTCGTCAAGGAGCGACTCGATCCGCCCGAACACGTCGGCTATCTCATCCGCATCGGGAAGGAGCGTCACGCGGAAATGGTCGCGGTAGGGCACGTTGAAGCTCGACCCCGGCGCCACGAGCACATGCTTCTGCTGCAAGAGATCGAGGGCGAAGGCCTGGTCGTCAAAGGCCGCCAGGCCGCCCGGGAGCCGCTCGGCATGCACCCGGATGAAGCCATACATCGCCCCACGCGGCGGCATCACGGAGAGATACTTGCTGCGGCCGACCGCGTCGAGCACCGCCTGCCGGCTGGCATGGAGCCGCCCGCCGGGCCGCGTGAGATCGAAGATCGATTGGTAGCCGCCCAGCGCGGTCTGCACGGCATACTGCCCCGGCACGTTGGAGCAGAGCCGCAGCGACGCTAGCATCTCGACCGCGTCGATGAAGTCGCGGGCATGCTCCCGCTCACCGGAGAAGACGAGCCAGCCGACTCGCAGGCCGCAGGCGCGGTAGATCTTGCTCAGGCCGCCGAAGGTGAGGCAGAGCCCATGCCGGGCGAGCGTTGCCGCCGGCACAAACTCGGCCTCGTCATAGAGCATCTCGTCGTAGATCTCATCGGCGCAGAAGACGAGATGATGCCGTTCGGCGATGTCGGCGAGGGCCTGCAGCACCTCCCGTGAGTAGACGGCACCGGTCGGGTTGTTGGGATTGATGACGACGAGGGCC
>JAYQOK010000152.1:6874-8299 GCA_038144795.1 Candidatus Kuenenia sp.
AATGAGCGACTCGATCTCGGCCGGGTCGGGCACGAAGCCGCGTTCGGGGTGGCAGGGGTAATGCACCGCCTTCGCGCCGTGGATCACCACGCTCGCCGTCCACAGTGGATAATCGGGGCTCGGCACGAGCACCTCATCGCCCGGATTGAGCAGGGCCCGCATGGCGAGCATGATCAGTTCTGACACACCGTTGCCGATGAAGACGTCGTCGGCGGTGACATCCATCACGCCCCGGTTTTGCTGCTGCATCACCACGGCCTCGCGGGCCGGGAAGATTCCCTTCTGGTGCGAGTAAGGGTCGGCCTGGTGGAGGTTTTCGACAATCGCCACCCGCATCGAGCCCGGCATCCGAAACCCGAATAGGCCGGGGTTGCCGATGTTGAGCTTGATGATGTCGTGGCCTTCCTTCTCCAGTTGATCCGCACGGCGGGCGAGCGCACCGCGGATCTCGTATTTCACACCATGGAGATGTTCGGAGGCTCGGAGTGGGGGCAGGCTCATCTCTCAACCCTACCACGCGATCTGGCCGCCGCCGATCCTACCGGCCCGTTCGGCAGGGAATGCCGGCTGCTGCGGCGTATGCCCGAAGGGTGGCTCGAAACAGTGCGCCCGGCTCCGTGAGGATTTTCCGGATCAGCGCAGGCTCCTCGCTCGGCATGCCGGTGGCGAACCGGCCTGTACCGCAGGTAGTGCACGGCTGTTTACACTTGCCGTCCAGCCCATGGTCACCGCGGTCACAGGGTTTCTCGCCACCCAAATTGGCAAAATGGGTAAACCAAAACCTTGTGTGAAAAGATTTCTCCAGAATTGCCGATCTAATTAGCAGAGGGCATAAAACCCGCAAATTCCCCCCAGACTATTGCCCATATGCTCGTTGATTTGTTTTTTGTTGCTGTGCTTGTGAATGTTGGTCTTTTCGGGTTCTTTGTCGCTGCGGAAAGTGGGCCCGTTTTGCCTCCCCAGCAGCCGGTATCCGTTTTATCTGAAAACGAAGAGGAGGACAGCCTTTCCGACGTAGGAGCAAGCAACACTGCTGCACCAGCGGGAAAACCTGCTGAAACTCCGTTGCAGGAACGTCCGCTTTCAGACCTTTCATCGCAAGAACTCATACAGCGGATCGAGCTCTTGGAAGATCGCCACAACACAATGTATGAGCGACTCAGTGAGACCGGCGACTTGGGCATTATGATTCGCCAGTCTCATTCGAGAGTCGTGCTTGATGAACGCAGCGGCAGTCTTTCCGATGTCGGCCCCAGCAATACGGATGTTCTCCCTTCTGGAGAGGAAAACTATGGCGTGGGCTATGACGGGGGTTTCTATTTCAAACCAGATGACAAAGACGAGAGCCCGTTTTCCATGACGATCAATGGGCGTATGCAGGCGCGATACATCGGATTCTCCCGCTTGACCTGCCCCCCTTAAACG
>JAYQOK010000153.1:0-8253 GCA_038144795.1 Candidatus Kuenenia sp.
GAAGTTGGTCGCCCGCGTGGCCGCCGCGCCCGTGGTCTGAATGGCGCTGTTGCCGACCTCGGTGACCCGGCCGGCAAATTCCTTGTCGGGAAACGCGTCGATGGTGATCTTCGCCGGCTGGCCGAGTTCGATGAACGGGATGTCGGTCTCGTCGACTTCGACCTCCGTCTCGATGACCGACAGGTCGGCGATCGTCATCAGCACGGTGCCGGCGTTGTTCATCGTGCCGACGACGACCGTCTCGCCCTCTTCGATGTTGCGGCGCGTGACGATGCCGTCAAACGGTGACACGATCCGCACCTTGTTGAGGTCGAACTGCGCGTTCTCGAGCGCCGCCTCCTCCTGCTTGATACGGGTCTCCTGCGTGATGATCGACTGCTCACGCTGCGCGAGGTCGGTGCGGCGGATCGCCACCTCGTTTTCGGCGCGATCGAGCGTCTCGCGAGGCACGTGCGTGAGATCGAGGTAGACGCAGAGGCGATCCTTCTCAACCGACAGCCCATCGGTGGTGCAGATGTCGAAGATCTCGCGGGTGGCGATATCGCGGGGCACGAGGTTGCCGTATTTCGGATACCGCTCCTCGAGGAAGTAGTACCGCTCAGCCTCAGGAATGTTTTTGGGCGACCGCGGATCCTGCGGCGTCCGCGGCACCCACACCCGCCCCCCCTCGCCGCGGGCGCTCTCGCTCATCAGCCGCAACTTGTCGGCTCCCGGGATGGCCGTGGGATGCACCTGGATGAATTCACCATTGGCATAGAACGCCCCGGCCTGATAGGCGCGGCTCACGGCACTGCCGGTGCAGACCATCGACATCGTCGACCGGCCGTAGACCAGCCCGCAGCCACCGGTGGCGAGGATGACGGCATCGGCCGGGAAGGCCCGAAACTCCATCGACACCAGGTCCTGGCAGACCGCGCCGCGGCAGCGGCCCGATTCGTCGATCACCGGCTCGAGGAAGTCCCAAAACTCCCATTTCTTAACGAACCCATCCACCTCCCAGCGGCGGACCTGCTCGTCGAGCGAGTAGAGCAGCTGCTGGCCGGTGGTGGCGCCGGCAAAGCTCGTCCGCTTGTAGAGGGTGCCACCGAAGCGGCGTTGATCGCGAAATCCCTCCGGCGTGCGGTTGAAGGGCACGCCGAGGCGGTCCATCAGGTCGATGATCCGCGGCCCCCAGTCCGCCATCTCCTTCACCGGCGGCTGGTGCTGGAGGAAATCACCGCCGTAGACCGTGTCGTCGAAGTGCTTCCACTCGTTGTCCCCCTGCTGCCGAGTGAGGGCGTTGACGCTGTTGATGCCCCCCTGGGCGCAGACGCTGTGCGACCGCTTCACCGGCACAAGGCTGACAAGGTCGACATGCACGCCGAGTTCGGCCATCCGCATCGTGGCAGCCAGACCGGCCAGACCGCCACCAATCACGAGCACCCGTTGCTGTGCCATCGGATCACTTCTCCTCAGGAATGGTGTCTTTGCCCTCGAGCATCTTCTTCACGTCATCCATGCGAGTCTCGATTGCGCGGGCCTCGGCGATATCGACCGCCCGCATACCAGCCAGCGCCCCTAGGCCGGCCCCGCCGAGCACCACGCCCACAGCGACACTGATCCAACTCGCCCGCCGCATCGCGGCAGGGCTTGTCCAGAGGCCCCAGGTGATGCCGAGCGTCCACAGGCCGTTGGCGAAATGAAACACCGTCGACAGGATACCGATGCCATACAGGATTGCCACGATCATCGGCTGCAGGGCGGTTGCTGCCGAACTCGACGCATGGTGCGGATCAAACTTGCCGCCACCGAAGGGAGTGCCCAGCCAGTGCAGCTGGAGCACATGCCAAACGATAAAAGCAAAGGCGATCATGCCCGTGGCCCGCTGGAGTGTGTAGCGGACATTGCTCACATACGGATACGACCCAACATTGGGCATCCCATTGGCGATGATGATGAAGCCAACCGTGGCATGAAACAGCATCGGCAGAAAGATGAAGGCCCACTCGATCGGGACCAGGAGCGGACCCAGGGAATGAATCAGGTCAACCCGCGATTGAAAGCTTCCCGGGCCGGCCAGAACCGACGCATTCGTCAGCAGGTGCACAACCAGAAAGGCACCAACCGGGATCAATCCAGACAGCGAGAAGAGCCGATAGATGAGAAATTGATGGCGGGCAAGAAAGGAAGGCGACGACTCTCGATCGCTCACAACGGGCCTCGTGGGGGCATGCACGCCGCTGGCCGGGACGGTCTGCTCCGAGCCGTTGCGGCAACTGTCCTGATCGGCGTCTGACGACCGCAGCGCTGTCGCTCACCGAACCGACCGCAAGAAGGAGTATAGGGAAGCCACTACCACCGGCAACGGCACCGCGGCATTTGGCGGCGCCACCCGCGAGATTTATACTTTCCGATGGACGTTTCGCCCGGCAAGGAGGGCACTCAGTGACGGATTCGCACGCACTTCACAGCGGCAGTGTAGGCCACGATGCCACGGCACGGTCAGGGATCGCTGACCAGCCGGCAAAGGTGCTTGCCAGCCTGCCGGATGGCGTGGCCGTTGTCGATGCGATGGGCACGATCGAGTGGGCGAATCACCAGCTCTGTCAGTGGTGCCACGAGCGGGCTCGGGAGGGAATCAATCTTTTTGACGCATTGGGGCGGCCCGATATCGAAGGACCCGATCCAGCACCGCTCCAGGCGGCGATCCAGGGCCGTACCGCCAGCGATGCCACCCTCCGGACTGCCGACAATCGCTACTTCCACCTCCACGCCGCGCCTCTCGCTGAAGGTGGTGCGAGTGAACCGCGGCTCGTGGTGGCTATCCGCGATGTCACCCACACGATTCTCGAACAGCAGAAGCGGGCTGCCATCCATCAGGCGGGCCAGACGCTTGCCGATCTTTCGCCGGCCGAACTGGCCGACATGACCGTGGCAGAGCGGATCGAGCTTCTCAAGAGCAATATCATTCACTACGCCAAAGACCTGCTGCAATTTGACGTTGTGGAAATTCGCCTTCTCGACCAGCAGACAGGGCGCCTGGAAACGCTCCTCTCCGAAGGCATGCAGCCGGAGGCTGAGGCCCGCATCCTTTATGCCAAGCCGGAAAACAATGGTGTGACCGGCTGGGTGGCGGCCACAGGTCAAAGCTACCGTTGCAGTGACACCCTTCAGGACCCGCTCTACCTCGAGGGCTGCAAGGGAGCGAAGAGCTCAATGACCGTGCCCTTGCTGATGCATGACCAGGTGATCGGCACCTTCAATGTTGAGACACCGGAGCCGGGGGGGTTCACGGAAACCGACCTTCAGTTTCTCGAGATCTTTTCCCGAGACGTGGCGGCGGCTCTCAACACGCTCGAACTGCTCGTGGCCTAAAACGCGACGACCGCAGCCGAGAGCATCGAGGCGATCCACGGTGCGGTAGCCCTTCCCGTCGACGACATCCTCAACGATGCCGTTGGCGTGATGGAGAAATATATCGGCCACGATGCCGACGTGGTCGAACGGCTGCAGCGGATCCTTCGTAATGCGCGTGACATCAAGCAGGTGATCCAAAAGGTGGGCGAAAAAATGGCCCCCAGTTCCGCCCACACGCAACTGCGGCAAGGCGATCGACGGCGGGCCCTGCTGGGCCGGCGGATCCTCGTGGCCGATGCCGACGAGCAGGTGCGGGCGGCGGCTCATTCACTCCTCGACCGGTATGGCTGCACTGTGGAGACGGCCCGCGACGGCGCCGAGGCGGCGCTGATGGTGCGAGCCTGTGGTGACGAGCCCTACGACGTCATCCTTGCCGACATTCGCCTCCCCGACATGAGCGGCTATCAGTTGCTGCTGCGGCTGCAACAGTTGCTGGAGCCCGGCGTGAGTGAAGGCCAGTCGACATCGATACCACTCGTGCTAATGACGGGCTTCGGCTACGACCCAGGCCACTCGATCGTAAAGGCTCGTCAGGCCGGCATCGATCTGGTGCTCTTCAAGCCGTTCCGCATCGATCAGTTGCTCGACACCATTGAGCGGATGCTCGCCCGCCGGCGAGACGTCGTGAAGGCGTAACCCAGTTGGGGAGGTTCGGGCGACAGGCAGCCCCGAACCGCCTCAACTCGACGGTGAGGTAATCCGCGGAATTTGGGCGATCGGGCTGTGGGCTTGACCTCGATCCCGCCATGCCGGTACTTCTCCCCGGCCCATTGGCCCCGGTGCCCACGTTGGAAGGATAGCGAGTATGCCAGTCAACGACCTTGCTCATACGAAACATCGAACGCAGGCATCCTGTTTTCGGGCCTTCTTCCTGGTCTCGGTCACCGCGGTGTTGGTATGGGGTGGCGCGAGTCTGTCCGCTGAAGAGGACAATCGACCTGCCGTGGCTGATGCGGCTGCCGCTCGAGAAATGATTGAGCAGGTACCGGCTGCCGCTGAGGAGGCCGCAACCAATCGCCAGGCCTCGCCTGAGTCCACGGCAGCAGCAGTGGCAGAGCCCGCGCCGGATGTCGAACTTGCCAAGCTCTCGGCGCTCGTGGCCGCCCGGCAACTGGAGGCCCGAAGATTGGCTGAGCGAGAACCCGCTGAGGCGCTCACGCTCCTTGAGAATCTGTTGACCACCATCAAGAGTGCGGAAATACCAACGCGTTCCAAGGAGCTTTTCAAGCGACGGGTTGACCGTACGCGACTCGACATTGAGGAGGCGACCGGGAAGCGAATGTCTGATGTGGCGCTCGATCGAAAGAACGCCACCATCGAAGCCCAGATCGATCGAGAGCGGGCGAAACGGGTGGAGGTGGATCAACGGCTCGCGATGCTCGTCGAGGAATACAACGTCCTTGTCGACGAGCAGCGGTATCCCGAGGCCGAGGTCATCGCCAAAAAGGCGGGCCAGTTGGCCCCCGACAATCCTGTGGTAAGGCAACTCCTCTCCCAGAGTCGCATCGTCCGCCGACTCGCAGCCCAACGATCGATCGGTGACAACAAGGCGACCGGCTTCCTTGATGACATCGAGGATGCCGAGCGGGCCAGCGCCCCGTTCGTCGGTCCGTTTGCCTTTCCCGATACGAGGGATTGGAAGGACCTAACGAAGACCCGATCACGGCTTGAGGCTGAAGGTCGGACGCAACTCTCGGCTTCGGAGAAACTGATCGAGAAAAAGCTCTCCACGCCGGTAAAAGCCTCGTATCAGGAGCAGCCACTCACAGAGGTTCTCAACGACCTTACCCGACAGGCCGAGGTGCCCCTCCATATCGACGTGGTTGGCCTTGAGGGTGAAAGTGTCCGGAGCGACACACCGGTGACGATTAATCTCGATCAGGAGATTTCACTCAAAAGCGCGCTGAAGCTTCTTCTTGAGCCGCTCAATCTTGACTACACGATTCGTGATGAAGTGTTGAAGGTGACAAGTCCGCGGATCGCGAAGGGGCAACTGTTCAGCGTGTCATACCAGGTGGCCGATCTGGTGGTGCCGATCCCCAATTTCTCGTCAGATGGGCTGGGCATCACCGGCGCGCTCCGCGAGGGCTATTCCCGCATCTCGAGCCCGCAGGCTGGGCTCTCGGTCCAGACCGGGCCGGCACCAGCCGGTGTCAATGCCGTGCGGGCGGTCGGAAATCAGTCGATGGATCCGACGTCTCTGGCACAGTTCCAAGGTGGTCTCCCCGCCGCCCCGCCCGGGATCGGAACCGGCTCTACGCCTTCAATCCCCTTTGGTCCGGCAGTGGGTGGTGGTGCTCAGGCCGACTTCCAGTCGCTCATCAATCTGATCACCGAGACAATTGCGCCGACGACCTGGGCAACGGTCGGTGGCCCCGGCACCATCCGCGAATTCGCCACCAATTTGAGTCTCGTGATCAGCCAAACGCAGGACGTCCATGACAAGATTGCCGACCTTCTCGACCAACTCCGTCGGCTTCAAGATCTCCAGGTGACGATCGAGGTGCGATTCATCTCGCTCAGTGACACGTTCTTCGAGCGAATCGGCGTTGATTTTGACTTCAACATCCAGTCGGGCGTTGAGCAGCCGCTCAACATGACCGCGATCCCGACGCAGTCCAACGGATCCCTCTATCCGAGTAGCCTGGGCCTCCAGACTCAGCCGGGGGGAGCCTCGCAACTCGTGGGGCTCGACAACACCGGAAATCCAGGCGTGGCATTGTCGCCTGGGGGTGGTCAGCAGGGTCAGCAGGGCCAGCAAGGCGGGCAGGCAGGCGGTGGTGGTCAGCAGGGCGGTGCCGCCAACAATACGGCTGCTGCAATCGCGAATGCCCTGCCAAGTTTCTTTTCAATTCCCTTTCGGCAGAACAGCTTCGGAAGCGCCGGTGTGCCAGCTTTGCCGGGGCTCCCTGATCCGGCCACGTCGGCAGCCAGTTTCGGCTTTGCAATCCTTTCCGACATCGAAGCCTACTTTCTGATCCAGGCGGCCCAGGGCAACACTCGCAGCAATGTCATGCAGGCCCCCAAAGTCACGCTCTTCAATGGCCAAAATGCCTTCATCTCAGACACGCGGCAGCGGCCATTCGTGACGAGCGTGGTGCCGGTGGTAGGTGATTTTGCCGCTGCCCAGCAGCCGGTGATCACGGTGCTCTCCGAAGGCACAGCTGTGAATGTGCAGGCGGTCGTCTCCAGCGATCGCCGATTTGTCCGGCTCACTCTCGTGCCTTTCTTTGCCACGATCGGTAAGGTTGAGCAGTTTCAGTTTGAGGGCTCGCGGTCGACACGTTCGAAGAGCAGTGACGAAAAATCGGGGCTCTCTGGCGATACTGGCGGCATTGTTGACCTTGAAGCCGGGGTTACCGCGGGTGAGTCGAGTGAACGCGAGCAGGAAGTGCTCTCCAATGGCACCACCATCCAACAGCCCGAGTTTCTCTTCACCACCGTCACCACCACGGTCAGTGTACCCGATGGCGGCACTGTGTTGCTCGGTGGCATCAAGCGGCTCCGCGAGGGACGGAACGAGTTCGGTGTGCCGATCCTCAGCAAGATTCCCTACATCAACCGCCTCTTCAAGAACGTGGGCATCGGGCGAACAACCGACTCGCTGATGCTGATGGTGACGCCGCGTATCATCATCCAGGAAGAAGAGGAAGAGAAGCTTCTTGGGGCGGACAAGCCATGACTGCCATGAGGCGTTGGCTTGTCGCCGGTGCCGTCCTCGGAGGAATCGGTGTTGCGGCCGGGTCGTTTGGGGTGCACGGTCTCAAGGATACTCTGGAAGCGACAGGCCAAGCTGCCAACTGGGAGACCTCCGTCCGGTACTGCCTGGTTCACGCGCTGGCACTGCTCGTCGTGGGTCTCACCTGCGGTTTGCCGCAGACGGTGAATGTCCGCGGGCTGCTCAGTGTTGCCGGTGGGGGGTTCCTCCTCGGCACACTGATCTTTAGCGGATTCCTCGCCACGCTTTCACTGACAGGCCTTCGTGTCCTCGGGGCGATCGTACCGATCGGAGGCGTGCTTATGCTGGTTGGCTGGACGTGCCTGGCTCTGGCCGGATTTTTCGCGGTCGAGTAAGTCGGCAAGCCACGTCAGAAACCAGCGTCTCCAAAGGGATCATCCGATGTCTTCGGCTTGGCCGCCCCCCCCGAACCTTCGTCACCGAATGGATCATCAGCCATTGGCTTCGGCGGAGTCGCTGGCTTGTCAGTCGGTGCTTCGTCGTCCTCTTCCGCCATCGGGGGCTCTGGGGTCACCGCCGGTTCGGTAACGGCGGGTGCCGGTATGCTCTCTTGCACAGGCGCCGGAATGCCCGGAAGACGCTCTGGCCGTCGGGTCCGCTGCACTTCGGGATTGATTGTTTCAGGCTGTGAGTAATGCCGCACAATCGCCTCGCGGCGGTGCTGCAATGCGGCCATCCGAGCGCGCACCCGATATTTTTCCAACAGCAATCGCGGCTCCCCCTGGATCCTCTCCAGGGAACGAGCCACCGGCCAGTTGCCGCGACCAGCAGTTTCGGCGTTTGCACCGGAAATGAAATCAGCCTCTGCCTCGTCAAGTCGCCCGAGTTTGAGGGCTGCCAGGCCACGAAAATAGAAGGCCCGTGGATCTTGGGAGCCCCCCTCGATCGCCGATGAAAGTTCGTCATAACTCCGCTGATAATCACCGGAAGAGTAGGCGTGGACGCCCGTGCCATAGGCCGCGGCAAGAATCACGTCCTCCCGAGCTGCTGTGACTGTTGTCATCAAGGCGACAGCGACAGTAAACGCCCCGATCAATGAGGCTTCGGCAGTCGTGGGCATTCGCATGGAAACTCCTCCGCTGGCTGGAACTCCGCTCGTTTCCCTATCGGCACAGGAT
>JAYQOK010000154.1:0-8178 GCA_038144795.1 Candidatus Kuenenia sp.
GGCCGGAAGTGATTGTCTATCGTGTGATGCGGGCGGCTACGCCACTAGTCGCATCTCGGGCACTTCGCCCGTGATGCCGATCACAAACTCCTCGAAGATCTTTGCGTCGAGGGCCGAAGCGCTTTCGGCCTCGGGATGGAACTGCGTGCCGATCACCACCCAGTTTTCAACCGCGCTCTCGATCGCCTCGATTACGCCGTCGGGAGCCCTGGCGGTTACCTTGAAACTCATGGCGACGTCGTCGATCGCCATATGGTGCATGCTATTGACGCGGATTTCGCCATCGCCATAGACCCGCTCCATCGCCGAACCGCGTTCCACAAGGAGGGCGTGACGGTGCGACTGGTCGATCGGATCCTTGTGAGGAATCGCCTTTGGCAGATCCTCCGGAATATGGAGAAAGAGCGTGCCCCCCTCTGTGATGTTGAGCAGTTGCATGCCGGCTCCCACCGCCAGCACCGGCATGTGGCGAGCACAGATGTGCTTGGCCAGCAGCCGGTCAAAATCCTCACGGCGCGGATCCATCGGCCGCACCGACGGATGCGGCATGTAGCCATCACGCCGCGGATCGAGGTCGGATCCACCCACGAGCACCATGCCATCGAGCATGTCGAGCATTCGCACGATGTCGTCTTCATCAGCCAAGGGTGGCACGATCACTGGCACGCCGCCGGAAGCGATAATGCCGTCGTAGTAGCCGGCAGCGACAAACGAGAGCGCTGCATGCTCCTTGCGGGAGGGTCGGAAGTCGGTGTTGATGCCGATGAGGGGTTTGGCGGCCATGAGGTTCCTCTACGCGCTGTCTGAGCCGGCATCCCTGCCGACCCGCCCGACGACGAGGTGGTCGCAATGACCCCCGGTCACCCGCACGGCCTCCGATCGCCTCGCCCTCGATCCTCGAGGACTTCTCCGGCGGTCGGTGCCATCCGGGCACCGGGCCGGCACCCCGCATGGGGCACCAGGCCAATTCCGTCGTTCGAGCCTGTGTCACCAGTGCGTGGCGGGCACTGACCCGCATCACGCACTGGCAACGAGGCGTGAAAATAGCGCGATCAAGACCGACTGCAACGATTTTTCTGATTTTGTGGTGGGAAAGGCGGCCGACCACAACATCCAGTGCTAGCAGGGCGGGTGCTAGCAGGTGCGCGGGTTCGGGGCTGCCCGTGCCACGTCGCCAGACGTTCGCTGCGGGCATCCTGCCTTCCGCTCTCTCGGATGACCCCTCACTGACAGTCAGCCTGTTAACCAGATCGCGTCTTTGAAGCTGCGGAGCCAGGTGAGTTGCCGCTTGGCGAGTTGGCGGGTGCGGGCCTTCGTGCGCTCGATGGCGGCGGCGAGGGTGAGGCGGCCCTCAATGAGTTCGATTACTTCGGTATAGCCGGCCGCCTGGCGGGCGGTGGGGCCGATGCCACCCGTGTGGATGGCGGCCTCGGTCTCTTCGATGATGCCGTCGGCAAACATGGCTTCGACGCGGCGGTCGATCCGCTCATAGAGGATCCGTCGCGGGAGATCGACGATAAGCATCTGACTCGTGAAGGTGGGCGATGAGGCGTTGCCGACCGTTGGGCTGTGCTTCCAGACGTCGCTCATGGGGCGGCCTGTGACTTCCGCGACTTCGAGGGCCCGAATCAACCGCTTGGCATCATTGGGATGAATGCGGGAGGCGGCCGCAGGGTCGATGCTCTGGAGGCGGGAGTGAAGGACGGTAGGGCCGTTCGTGGCAGCTTCGCTTGCGAGCCGGCGACGGACGCTAGGATCCTCGGCGGGCACGGTGGCGAGGCCGTCGCGGAGGCTGCGGAGATAGAGAGGCGTGCCCCCAACGAACAGAATCGCTTTCCCGCGGGCGCGAATATCCGCGACCGCCTTCGTGGCGGCAATCAGCCACTGGGCTACGCTGAAGGTGTCGGCAGGAGGGACCAGATCCAGGCCGTGGTGTGCCACGGCGCCCTGCTCCACGGCGGTCGGCTTGGCCGTGCCGATATCGAGGCCGCGATAGACCGCCATCGAGTCCACGCTCACGATCTCGGCATCGAGGCGACGGGCCAAGGCGAGGGCCAGCGACGTCTTGCCGGCTGCCGTCGGCCCCGAGAGGATCCAGCAGTCGGTGTCGAGGGTAGGTGGCATGGCCGTTGTCAGCGCGGCTGTGTCGACTGGAGCGATTGCACCGCCCGCGGCAGAGTCACCGCTCTCGCATGGTACAGTTGAGGGCCCGGCCAGGTCGGCTGGCCGGGGACGTACATGTGGATGTCGGTCTGGAGCCATTTCGGGAGCAGTTGATGCGGCGGCTGGGCGAAGTGTTGGAAAGCCTCGAGGGCGTGATCGCGTCACGGAAGGGGGGCGATCCCGATCGATCGTACACCAGTCGGCTCCTCGCCGGAGGCGTGGCGGCCGGCGGGGCCAAGGTGATTGAGGAGGCCGGCGAGTTTGTCACTGCCGCGGGCGGCGAGAGCGAGGATCGCGTGGTGTCTGAGGCTGCCGATCTCGTGTATCACACGCTCGTGCTCCTAGCTGCTCGCGACGTGGCGTTTACACGAGTGGAAGAAGAACTGGCCCGACGGTTCGGTGTGTCAGGGCTCGACGAAAAAGCCTCCCGGTCGCCTGCGGCAGGCCAGGAAGACAATCGATGAACGTGACCCGCGACGCAGCAGCGTCTGACGAACTTCTTCGCATCGGCATTCCTAGTAAGGGACGACTCTCCGAGATCGCCTCGCAGCTGCTCAACGACGCCGGGCTTTCCTTCCGCCGCTCGGAGCGGACGCTCTTCGCCCGCTGCAAAGACATGCCGGTGGAGATCACCTTCCTCCGCACCGACGACATCCCTGTGCTCACCGCCGAGGGGGCGATCGACCTCGGGATCACGGGGGCCGACCTGGTGGCAGAGAGCGGCTGCGATCTCGTGAGCCGGCTCGATCTGGGCGTCGGGTTCTGCCGGCTGGCCCTCTGCGTGCCGGATGAGTCCGGGATCGACGACCCCACCCAGTTGGCCGACAAGCGAATTGCCACCAGCTTCCCGCGGGTGACGCGACAGTGGCTGGCCGACCGCGGCGTCGATGCCCACTTTGTCGATCTCTCGGGCAGCGTCGAGATCATGATCTCCCTGGGCGTCGCCGACGCGATCGTCGATCTGGTCGAGACGGGCAGTACGCTGGCTGCCAACCGCCTCCGCATTCTCGATGAAATCGGTCGCTACGAGACGGTACTCATCCAGAACCGAGCCCTGCGGTATGCGGCGCTGGCCGATCGGATCGTCCGCCGGCTCGAAGGGATCGTGATCGCCCGTGCCTGGTCGCTCCTGGAATACAACGTGCCCCGCCGTCACTTGGCGGAGGCAGAGGCGATCACGCCCGGCTTCAACTCGCCGACGGTGATGGCACTGGAGGACGCAGAATGGTGTGCGGTGCGGGCCATGGTGAAGAGGGGCGACGTCCACGCGATCATGGAGCGGCTGGAGGTCATCGGCGCCTCGGCGATCATCGAGACGCGGATCGCGAACTGCCGGCTGTAGGATCCGGCTCCCGATGTGGAACCGAGTGCCTGGGGTGACGCCACGCTCGGGGTTGCCCGTGCCACGTCGCCGGCTGCTCACTCAGGGCATCCTGCCCTTCCTTCGCTCGGATGCAGACGGCGCTCCGCCATCCTGGCTGCGCTTGTCTGCATACGCCGGCTCGGTGGCACGGGCAACCCCGAGCTGAACCAGCGACTGACTTCAGCCTGTCATTGCAGAACGCCACGGCGACGAGCATTGCCTTCAATGCGGCCGTAGATAATGCGGCCGGAGCGGAGCGTGGCGATGATTTGCGTTGTCGGGTCGAGGATGGCAGTGAAAGGGTCGGTGTGTGACGCCGTCGGGCGGAGGATGACAAGGTCGGCCAGGCGGCCAGGGGCGAGTTGCCCGCAGCGGTGGTCGAGCATCAACGCCCAGGCACTGTGACGCGTGGCCATCACGAGGGCTTCCTCGGGGCTGGCGAGGCCGCCGCTGACGATCGTACGGCACTCCTCGAATAGGGAGAGATCCGGGTTCGATGCCCGGCTGTCGGTGCCCACGGCGACGCGGAGGCCGGCGTTGCGAAATTCCCGGAGCGGCGGCAGCCGACCTGATAGGGCCAGCGTGGTACGCGGGCAGATCGCCACCGCAAGCCGATCGCGGTGGCGGGCTAGCCGGGCCAATGCCGGCGGATCGTCGGGAAGAAAGGTGCCGTGAACCACGATTCCCCGCGGGGCACGCGCCAACGCGGTCATCCAGTCGGCAGCCGGGAGGAACTGCGGCGGCTTTCCTGTGGGCCAGGCACCAAGAGACTCGAGCAGGGAGCGAAATCGGCCGGTGCCGCTTTTTACAAGATCTGCCTCATCAGGGCTCTCGGCGATATGCATCGCCACGGGCCGGTGGTGGTGACGGGCGGTATCGATCATCCAGCGACCGAGCGGCGCCGCGACGGAATACGGGGCATGCGGGGAGAGCCCGAGGGGCAAGGAATCGCCCGTGCCAGATTCACATTCGGCCGCGAGCCGTGATCTCGTTGTTTCAATGGCCGCTGTTGACAGTCCCAAGCCCTCGCGAAAGATCCGCACTCGCGGGCCTCCCGCGGCCGACAAGGCGTATGCCGTTGCCGGAGTCAGCGTGGCGATCTCACCGATCGTGGTGATGCCGCCGGCCGCCGATTCGGCCTGACCTCGCCGGATCGCCTCCTCGGCCATGTCCGTGGCAAGGTTCGAGGATCGACCCTGGCTCAGTCGTAGCTGCACGACCCGCTCGATCCACGATGGCAGGCCGCCGGAGGGATCAAGCGGGGCTTTGCACGTCGAAAATTCCAGATGGGTGTGGGCATTGACCAGGCCCGCAAAGATGATCGCATCGCCAAGGTCGATCGCGGCACCTGGTGGGGATCGTCGGCCCACGGCCTTGATCCGGCCCCGTTCGATACGGAGCCAGCCACCATCGAGCGGCGGGCCGTTCATCGTCACAAGCTGCCGGCACCGCAGCGTGACGGCAGAACCTCGGTTGCTGGTCACGGGGCTGTTAACATGACGGGAAGTTCATGGCGTGGCCGAGTCGTTTCCGGAAGCCCGACCGTCGGCTCGTCATCCATGAGTTCGTAGAAGACGTTTCGCCGCCGTGGAATCCAGCCGAGTTCGGAAATGGCCGACTTCATCTCATCGAGCGTGAGATGGTGAACGGTGCCCGCAGCACTCACGACATTTTCCTCGATCATCAGGCTGCCCATGTCGTTGGCGCCGAAGAGGAGGGCCAACTGGCCAATCTCGCGGCCCTGCGTGACCCAGCTCGACTGGATATTTGGAAAGTTATCGAGATAGAGCCGGGCTACGGCCTGCGTCTTGAGGTACTCGAAAGCACCTGTCGGCGGGATGTCATCCATCTCGGTATTGTCGGGCTGAAACGACCAGCAGATGAAGGCGGTGAATCCGCCCGTTTCGTCCTGAAGCTGCCGCAGCCGGTTGAGATGCTCAACCCGTTCAGCGAGCGTCTCGATGTGGCCATACATCATCGTGGCCGTGCTCTTGCCGCCGAGTTGATGCCACTGCCGATGCACCTCAAGCCAGTCGTTGGTGAGCACCTTGCCTCGGGTCATCGCCTGCCGCACGCGGTCGACAAGAATCTCACCGCCACCCCCCGGCAGCGACCCGAGGCCGGCCCGGGCTAGCCGCTCGAGCACCTCTCGCAGGGGCCGCTTGGAGACTTTGGTGAAGTGGTGGATCTCCGGTGGCGAGAATCCGTGGATATTGACGTCCGGGAAGTGGACCTTGATGTCCCGGAGCAATTCTTCATACCACTCCAGCGGCAGCGTCGGGTGCAGGCCTCCCTGCATGAGGATTTGATCGCCTCCGAGGGCCACCGTTTCCTCGATTTTCTGCAGGAGCACCTGGCGGTCGAGCACATAGCCTTCGGCGTGCTTGGGCGACCGATAGAAGGCGCAGAAATCACAGACCGCGGTGCAGATGTTCGTGTAGTTGATGTTGCGGTCGATGTTGTAGGTGCGATACGGCTCTGGATGGAGCCGGCTGGTAAAGGAATGCGCGGCGCGACCAATTGATGCTAGATCGTGGGCGGCCAACAGTCGCTCAGCATCAGCATTGGAGAGCCGTACACCGGCCACGGTGTCTTTCAGAAGTTGTCGCATCGTGGCGTCGTTCATCGGGCGAGGGGGGCAGGGGAAAGAGACGCAGTGAGGTCGAGGCCCACCGGGGCGAGTGACAGTTTGGTGGAAAGGGTGTAGAAGAGCGAGAGCGCCTCGCGCTCCCTGGGGCCGAGTTCGTAATGCAGATTGTCGTGGAGATAGCTGAGGCACTGGGGAACGGTGAGGCCATGACCTGCCGCCTCGGCCGCGGCAATGGCCGCAAGATTACTGCGGCCCGCGTCACGGGCGCGGGTGAGGAGCGGCTCGACTGATCGCGTGTCAAGATTTTTGTGGGCTGCCCAAACGGCGAAGACGAAAGGCAAACCCGTCCAGCGGCACCACTCGTCACCGAGGTCCCAAATCACTTGAAACGAAGTTGCCCCGGGGGGCATGGCGAGTGCCCGATCGCCGATGAGAAGCACCGCATCAGCCGGCGTGTCGGTGAGCGCGGCACCGATGGGGAGCACCGCTATGTCAGGAACGACACCGAACCGTTCCGCCAAAAGAATGCGGGCCAGGGTTGCGCTCGTCCGCGATCCCTCGTCAACGGCGAGTGACCGTACCCGCTCTGGCGCCGTTCGAAAAAAAAGTTTCACGCTCATGACCGGGCCACGGCAGCCGATGCACGCATCGGAGACGACTCGGTGCTGATCGCAACGAAACAATTCAATTGACGGAATCAAGGCGACGTCAAGTTTGCCCGCTGCCAACTGGTCAGCCAGCCGGCTGGGGAGGTCATAGGAGAGTGTCACGCCCGACGATGCCAGCCCATGGACCAGCGGCCGCGTGTTCAGATACTGAACGGCGCCGATCCGCGGCGGGGAATCGACGTGTGGAAGCAGACGTGCGGGGGTGAACTGGAGTCGCTGGATCATGAGATTTTTTAGCACCTTCTCATGATAGAACCGCAGTTCCTTGCAGAGGATAACCTTTGCCAATCCAAGGCTTTCGCTAGGCCTCCAGCTGCCGAAAGGCCCGCAGTCCCAGCACGAGCGGGATGAACGTCACCAGCAAGCCGACCGCCACGACGACACCAACGGCGGTCGCCATGCCCCACGAGCCGGCGGCCCAGCGAAATCGGCTCAGGCCCGGCGGGGCCATCGCAGCCAAGGTGGTAAATACATGAATCGGTAACGCAACAACTGTTACCGTGAAGATGATGAAAAGAGAACTCACAACAAGGGATAGCGTGCCCCCAAACCCGGAAGCGATCTTTGCCGGTGAAGTTTCCTGCAAATCAGGCATCATGGCTCCGAGACCGACTGCGATGCCCGAAAGCCCCATGCAGAGGATCAGGCAACAGATCTCATGGATGACAATCAAAGTCATGGATATATCCAACATGAGATCACTCATGAGGAGTAGCAGGCTGCAGGGGACAACACCACCGATGAACGAAAAAAGAAATTTTGACCACACGATCTGATCTCGATGCACCGGGAGCAAGCCTAGGATCCAAAAACGCCGTCCCTCGAGGCTGATCATCGGAAAGACGAATCGGGTTGTGAAGGTCGACAGAATCAATCCCACAACGGCTAGGTTGAGAAAGCCGATCAACGACCGATACGTCATGTTGTAGTTGAAGTGACTCAGGTTGAGGAAATACAACGCCAATAATCCAAAAAAAATGGCCACCTGTGACCACTGGGCGATATCTCTGCGAAAAACTCGCAGATCCTTTACTAGGAGTAGCCGGACGGGGCGACGTCGGCGGGAGCCGATGTTCATGAGGAAGTCATCAAATCGGCTCAACGGCCTGTTTCGGCGAACCGAAACCTCTCCCGTGACTTCGCTATAGCCCAGGCGGTATGCCGCGCGAGCCATCCAAAGCCCAATGACCTGAAGGAGAAGACTATTGGAGGCAAGCAGGGCCAGAAACTTGAGCGATTCCAAGAGCGAAGCCCAGGCATTGGCAGCATCTAAGCCTTTTCGAGCGGCCTCGATAAGGCCGCTCGAAAGCCACCAACTGGGTAGAAGTTTGTGTTCCGTGATCGCCAAGTTCGAGAGGGTCTTTTCAGCCACGTCGCCGTCAATCCCTCAGTTC
>JAYQOK010000155.1:0-8134 GCA_038144795.1 Candidatus Kuenenia sp.
GTCCAGACGGTGTTGTCCTGGATGCGGGAGTGTGCGGCCGTGCGGCAGGCGGAGGGGGCCGGCAGTTGGCGACGCGGTCGGGAAACAGTGGGCGATATCGACATTCTCGTCAACAGCGACGACGCTTCGGCCGTGATGGACCACCTCCAGGCGTGGAAGGAGTGTGGCGATGTACTCCTGCGTGGTGACACCAAGGCGAGCGTGCGGGGGCCGCGGGGCGTGCAGATCGATCTCCGGGTCGTGGAGCACGTCTCATTCGGGGCGGCCTGGCAATACTTCACCGGCTCGAAGGATCACAACGTGCGGCTGCGGTCGCGGGGCCGCGACCGGAACCTCACTATCAACGAATACGGTGTGTTCCCGCTCGTGCCCGGGGCCGACGCCGATACCACGCCGGTGAAGGGCAAGAAATCGGCCTCTCATCTGAGTCAGGCAGACGCGATTGCTGGCCGCACGGAGCAGGACGTCTACCGGGCCGTCGGCCTCCCCTGGATTCCGCCCGAGATTCGCGAGGGAGGCGACGAGATCGCGCTTGCCGAGCGGGACGAACTGCCGACACTCGTTTCCCTCGACGATATCCGCGGCGATCTCCATATGCATACCACCGCCACCGACGGTGAGGCGACGCTGGGGGAAATGGTTCGCGCGGCGATCGATCGCGGGCTGACCTACATCGCGATCACCGACCACGGGCAGCGGGTGACGATGGCCCACGGCCTCGACGCCAAGCGGCTGCGAAAGCAATGGGGGGAAATCGACCGGCTCAACGACTCACTTGCCGAGGAGGGACGGCCGCCGCTCGTGGTCTTGAAGGGCATCGAGGTCGACATGCTGGAGAAAGGAGGGCTCGATCTCCCTGACGACGTCCTCGAGGAGGCCGACTGGGTCGTGGCCAGCCTGCATTACGGCCAGAATCAGCCCCGTGACCGGATCACGAAGCGGATCATCGAGGCGATTGAAAACCCGCATGTGAGTGTGATCGGCCATCCCACCGGTCGCCTCATCAATCGCCGCCCCCCCTACGAGGTCGACATGCAGGCGGTGATCGAGGCGGCCGCCGAAACAGGCACATTTCTCGAGATCAACGCCAACCCCTGGCGGCTCGACCTCAACGTGCCGCATGCCGCCGCGGCCAAGAAGGCTGGCGTCAAGCTCGTCATCTCGACCGACGCCCACTCCACCGCTGGCTTCGACGTAATGCGGTGCGGCGTCCTGCAGGCCCGCCGGGCCGGCCTGGAGAAGGAAGACATCGCTAACACGCGCACGCTGGCGCAGCTTAAGAAGCTTTTGAGGTAAACGAGCGCGTCGCACCGACGCGTTTGTGCTCAAACCGGCTCCAGGCCACCCGTACCCCGTCGCCGGACGTTCGTGGAGGGCATCGTGCCCCCCACTCTCTCGGATGCAGACTACGCTCCGCAATCCTTGCTGCGCTTGCCTGCATACGCCGGCTCACGGGGTACGCGTGGCCCGAAGCCTCGCCCAACATGAATCCGGTTGTTTCTTGTCCGGGGCTGACCGTGCCACGGAGCTGGCGTAGGAAACCGAGCGCAGCCAGGATGGCGAAGCTGAGGTTTCCTCCGAGAGAACGAAGGCCTGGAGGGCCGTAGTGAGCGTCCGGCGATGTGACACGGTCAGCCCCGGACGCCTGCGTTGATCGGCACAAACGGGCTATGGTGACTTCACGCACCGAAACCCGATGTGGTTTGTGGCGCTCGAGATTTCGCCCTTGCCGCGGGTGCCGACGATGTAGCGGGCGCAATATTGTTCCGAGCACAAAAATGATCCGCCTCGTTGCACCCGCTTCGGCTGGCCCGGCTCCTGGGGGTCGAAGCTGTCGGCGGGGCCCTGGGGATTGTGGATGCCGTCACGGGCGCGGCGGATCTGGGTCGCGTAGGTGTCGGGGCGATACCAGTCGCTACACCATTCCCAGACATTGCCCGAGATGTCGTAGAGCCCGTAGCCGTTGGCGGGATAAGAGCCGACCGGAGCGACGCCAGCGAATCCGTCAGCGGCCGTGTTTTCATCGGGGAAGTGCCCCTGCCATGTGTTTGCCATCCAGCGGTCGTCGGGTTGGAACTCTGTGCCCCATGGATAGGTCGCCCCCTCGAGGCCGCCGCGGGCAGCCCGCTCCCATTCGGCCTCGGTCGGCAGCCGCTTCCCCGCCCATTCCGCGTAGGCGAGGGCATCGGCGTAGGCGATCTGCACGACCGGGTCGCTGTCACGGCCCTCGATCGAACTCTCCGGGCCGAGGGGGTGCCGCCAATTCGCTCCTGCCACATAGTTCCACCAGCGGAGGTGGGCGGTGGCCGTGCCGTCGCGAAGCGGTACCGCTTCCTGAGGGGGCGTGAACACGATCGATCCGGCCACGAGGTTTTCCGGCGGCGCGCCGGGAAAGTCTTCGGCCGAGGGGGCCCGCTCGGCGACCGTCACATAGCCGGTGGCTTCGACAAAGGTCGCGAACTCGGCGTTGGTGACCTCAGTGATGTCCATCCAGAAGCCGTCGACATGAACGCGGTGGATGGGTCGGGCATCGTTCATCTGATCGGGGCCGCCATGGGGGAGGCTCCGCGGATCGTTGCAGCCCATGTCAAAACTGCCACCCGGAATCCATACCATGCCCGGCGGGGCAGTGGCATCGTGGGGCGGTTTATCTGTCGTGCTGGTCGACGGCCGGCAGCCGGCCATGAGAGCCAACAGGAACCAGAACAAGCATTGCAGGAAGTGTGGGCGAAGTGCCATGGCGTGAGCCCCGTCAGGCGGAACGATGGCGGAGGGTGCGATCAAAGGTGCGGCGGAGTGACAAACGGCGATTACCATCCCACCACTTGGCAAAATCCTTGCGGGCCCGGTTTGCCAGGCGCTGCTCATGGCGGCGAAGCCGCTCCAGTACCTCACGATGGGCGAAGGCCGCATCCTCCCGCGACCAACGGCGAAAGCGGTCGGCGGCGGCGGCATGATCGGTGAAGTCGCCCAGCGTCTCCTGAAGCTGCTCGAGCGCCACATAGCAGCGGGAGCGGACCCGCTCGGGAAACACCGTCGCAAAGATCTCAAGGATGTAGCGAATCTTCTTTCCCTCGATGCGGAAGGCATGCAGGTCATCAGCGGTCCGCATGCGGCGATTTGCGGCGGCAAAAAAGTGGCTGACGATTGGTCGGAAGCGGCGGCGGGCGTAGGCTGCAAAGGTGTCCTGCTTGCCCGATGGCGGCTGTCGCTCCAGCTCTTCGAGGAGACGCTCCGTACGCTTTGTCCAGTCGGCTTCCAAAAGCCGCTCGTAGCGGTCGCGGATAGGTTGGCGGGAGACAACACGCTGCCGCGACAGCATGGCGACGAGACGGCTCCGCGCGGTGCGACCACCGATCGACACGATCGGTTCGCGGTCGGCGGATCCAAGGCTGCAGTTCAAATCGTGGGCGAGGCGTGTCGTGAGCACATCGAGATCACGAGCTTCGCCAGCAGCTCTGCGGAGCCTGCGGAGGTGCTTTTCGAACCAAGCACGTCGCTTGGTGGGCAACAGTTCGTTGAACGCCTTGAGGGCGGCGAGTGCCCGGCGAGTCGCCACCCGTAACTGATGCACCTGTTCGGGATCGCCCGCGGACGAGCAGGCCCGCGGCAGGATGGTCCACACTACCCCGAGTCGCTTGCGGAGCGTCCGCGCAGCCACGGCAGCCACAGGCATGGAGCCAGCGTCGCTGACGATCCACTTGTTTGATGTTTTCATGCGGCCGGTTCCCGAGAAGACGGGAGTCTATCGTCGTCGGCGGTAGGGATGCCAGCCGCTGCGATCGATCGGCATATTCAGCATGATCATTGCTGGTGGATATCTCGACGGCACCGATCCAGTCGAGCCCCGCAGTCATGATTACTTCGTAATCACGATCTCTGACGCGAAGATCGTCCCGGAGGCCATCGATCCTTCACCCGTCCAGAGGCGACCGGTGAGCGTGATGCGGTCGCCCGGCGTTACATACTCGACCTGCGCGGCATCAAACCGCACCACCACGTCTTCCGACAGCGGCAGAAAGAGCCGACGCAGACCGCCGACGGTTCGCAGTGGCTGAACGGTCAGTCTGTTGCCACGCACGGTGACAATGCGCCCCACGATTTCGCACCGGCTTCCCGGTTCGATGGTGAGCGGTTCAAAATCGTGAGGTGGGGTGATGATTTCGATCGTATCGATCTCGTCGGCGCCGTGGCCTTTGGAATCGACAAGCGCCTGGAGCCGCACGATCATCCCGGTCGACAGCATGGCGGCCGATGCCGGGCCGCTTACATGGAGTGCCGAAACACCCGCCGGATGCAACTGTGCCACAAGGGTGGGCGAGCCATCTGCGACGCCATCAGCCGCGGTGAACGCGATTACCCCGCCGGCAACGGTGCCAGCGGCGGCTTGGACGACACCATGAAACTCAGCTTCCGGTAGGCTGTCGATCTGCATCTTGTTATTTTCGACCGGGATCGTGATTCGCTTGTTGGTGCCGCGGCAGGCTCCCAGGTTCCAGAGCCGTTCATAGGCCTGCTGGAGCGTGGCTGACTTGTAGAACGTGCCCCAGTGAATCGTGCCGTCTTCATTGACAAGCGGCGGGGGTGGGGCCGGCGGGCCAAAGCCCTGAGCCGTGGCTGGCTGCGACCAGCCGGCAAACACCGCGGCAGTCAACGCGATAGCGAGGGTTTGGGAATGGGGTGCGGAGCGATGCATCGGGCTCATCTCCGGAAGGGTCGACGATGTGGGCATTGCAGATCTATCGACATTAGTTCGCGGATCAGGCCAGTTCAAAAGGCAGCCTGCCCTTTGGAGGGCGGCTCGGGGTTGCCCGTGCCACGTCGCCGGACGCTCACTCAGGGCATCCTGCCCTTCGTTCGCTCGATGCTAGCCTCGCTCCCGGCATCCTGCCTTCGCTCGCCTGCAAATGCCAACTCTGTGGCACGGGCAACCCCGAGCCCTTGCGGGCTTTCGGAGGGCAGGTTTCTGGCGAAGCCGTTGCTATTCGCCTGCCGGGGCCTCGGGTGTCTCTTCCAGGATTGCCACGTCGCCCCCCTCGGTCGCAAGGGCTTCCTCTTCGCCGGGGACGGGGGCCTCGAGGAGCGGGAAGGAGCGGGTCAGTTCGTTGCGGCCGTCGAGCCGCAGCGATTCCAGGGCCTCGGGACGGACACGAACCTCGGCCGACTGGAACGTGTTAAAGCCCGTTCCGGCCGGGATGAGGTGGCCGAGGATCACGTTTTCCTTCAGGCCCACGAGGTTGTCGACCTTGCCGGCGAGCGCCGCCTCGGTGAGCACCTTGGTGGTTTCCTGGAAACTGGCCGCCGAGATGAAGCTCGAGCTTTGCACGCTCGCCTTGGTGATCCCGAGCAGTTGAGTGCTGGCCGTGGCCGGCTTGGGCTTCGAGCCCTTTGCCGGCGTGCCACCGAGCGCCTCGATCGTGGCGTTGGTCTCGGCGAGCGTGTCTTTCGGCACGATGCTCCCTTCGGCAAACTCGCTGTCTCCCTTGTCGGTGATCTTGAGGGAAGTGGCGATCCGCTCGTTCGCCTTGCGGAACTCGAACTTGTCGAGCACGCTGCCGGGCAACAAATCGGTATCACCGACAGTCTCGATCTTCACCTTTCGCAGCATCTGCGACACGATGATCTCGATGTGCTTGTCGTCGATTTCCACCCGCTGGCTACGATAGACGTTTTGAATCTCGCGGACGAGGTACTTCTGCACCTCTTCCTCGCCTGAGATTCGCAGGATGTCGTGGGGCACGAGCGGCCCGTCGACAAGGGCCTCGCCGGCCCGCACGATGTCACCGGCATGCACCCGCAGGTGCTTGCCATGGGTGATCAAGTGCTCCTTTTCCATACCACTCTCGTTCTTGACGATGATCGTCCGCTTACCGCGACGCTTCTCGCCGAGCAGTTCCACCTTACCGTCGATCTCCGCCATGATCGCGGGGTCCTTCGGCTTGCGGGCCTCGAAGATCTCCGTCACGCGGGGCAGACCGCCGGTGATGTCCTGCGTGCCGGCCGCCTCGCGAGGCGTCTTGGCGAGCACGTGGCCCGCCTTCACCCCCTCGCCCTCGCCCACCTAGAAGTACGCCTTTTAGGGGAGGTAATAAAACTCGAGGGTCATGACCGACTCGTCTTCGAGCACGACCTGGGGGTGATAGACACCCTTGTGCTCCATGATCATGCGGCGCATGTGACCACTGGGATCCTTCTCGAGGCGGACCGTCTCGCCCTCGATCACTTCCTCGTAGCGGACGCGACCGGCCACTTCCGAGAGAATCGGGATCGAGTGCGGATCCCATTGCACGAGCACCGTGCCCTGTTTCACCTCGTCGTTTTCCTTGACCTTGAGGATAGCGCCGGCGGGGATGTCGAACTTCTCGAGTTCATTGCCCTTGTCGTCGACGATCGCGATCTCGCCGTTGCGGGCGAGCACGATCTCCTCACCTTCCTCGCTCGTCACTGTGCGGAGCCGTGTGAAGCGAACGGTACCCGCCTTCTTCGCGCGGCTCTCGTTTTCCTCGATGGCCCGCTGGCCCACGCCGCCGATGTGGAAGGTCCGCATCGTCAGCTGCGTGCCGGGCTCCCCGATGCTCTGGGCGGCGCTGATAGCCACCGCCCTGCCTTCTTCGACGAGTGACCCGGTGGAGAGGTCCATGCCGTAGCAGAGCCGGCAGACACCGAGCGACGCCTCGCAGGTGAGCGCGCTACGGACCTGGATCTTCTCCAGCCCCAACGCCTCGATCTCCTTGGCGATCGGCACCGTGATCAACTCATTTTCACGAACGACGACCTCGTCGGTCTTCGAGTTACGGATGTCGGAGAGGCTGACGCGGCCGCGGATGCTATCAGCGAGGCTTACCTCGACCTTTTCGCCGCGATACATCACGCCCTTCGTAATGCCCTGCGTGGTGCCGCAGTCGTGCATTGTCACCACCACATTTTGTGCCACGTCGGCCAGCTTCCGAGTGAGGTAGCCCGAGTCGGCCGTCTTGAGGGCCGTGTCGGCCAGGCCCTTGCGGGCACCGTGGGTCGAGCTGAAGTACTCGAGCACAGTCAGCCCCTCGCGGAAGTTGGCCTTGATCGGCGTCTCGATGATCTTGCCCGATGGCTTGGCCATCAGGCCGCGCATGCCGGCTAGCTGGCGGATCTGCTCGACGCCACCACGGGCACCGGAATGGGCCATCAGATGGATCGGGTTGACGTAGCCGCCACGCCGGTTGGGCTTGGCGTCAGTGTCCTGCTCGAGCTCCGCCATCATTTCCTTCGTGATCTGCTCGCGAGCGTGCGTCCAGGCGTCGAGCACCTGGTTGTACCGCTCGCCATCGGTGATCACGCCCCGCTGGTAGAGCTTCATGATTTTGAGAACGTTCTTCTCGGCATCACCGATGATCTTGACCTTCGTCTCAGGCGTGATCAGGTCATCAGTGGCGAAGGAAAGGCCGCTCTTGGTGCTCCAGCTGAAGCCGACACGGTTCATGTCGTCGAGCAGATCAATCGTCTTCCGCCGGCCCAGCGTCTGGTAGCAGTCGGAGATGACGCGGGCCAGTTCGCTCGACCGCATCGGCAGGTTGTAGAAGAGCATCCCTTCCGGCAGGATCGAGTTGAACAGCACGCGGCCGGCCGTCGTCTCGACCACCGCCCCCGGCGCGCCCGGTGCCTCGCCCTCGATCTTCAGGCTGCGATCGGCCGGCAGCTTCACCTTGATCTTGGCGTGGGTATCGACCTTGCCGAGTGAATGGGCCAGCTCCACCTCGGCGAAGCCGCGGAACACCATCCCCTCACCCGCCCGGCCAGGCAAGGCCATCGTCAGGTAGTAGCAACCCATCACCACGTCTTGCGACGGCGAAATGATCGGCGCGCCGTTGGCGGGACTGAAGATGTTGTTGGTGGCCAGCATCAGGGTATGGGCCTCCACCTGCGCCTCGATCGATAGCGGCAGGTGCACGGCCATCTGGTCACCGTCGAAGTCGGCATTGAAGCCTTTGCAGACCAGCGGGTGAAGCTTGATCGCGTTACCCTCGACGAGCACCGGCTCAAAGGCCTGGATGCCCATGCGGTGGAGCGTAGGGGCACGGTTCAGGAGCACGGGGTGGTTGCGGATCACCTCTTCGAGGATGTCCCACACCTCGGCATCCTTCCGCTCGAGCAT
>JAYQOK010000156.1:0-8107 GCA_038144795.1 Candidatus Kuenenia sp.
CGCAGACTATGTGTATTGGGTCCGTAGGCTACATTCACAAAAGACGTGTTTCCTAAAATTCTAGAGAGTTGATTGTAAGATAAAAGATGCAACTGCAAGCCAAGACGCCCCCGGTGACTCTGAAACCCATCGAAATAGAAGCATCCAGAAGCCTTCGAACATGAACTGCCAACTCACGGACCGACGCCGGTGCCATTTTCGCCAGCCCCTTCTTGCTCCAGAAATCTGCGCCGCTACCCATAGTTGCGCTGTTGCGGACATTTTGCCTATTACAGGCAACCTCTAGTGGCCCTTTTTGAACTCCTGGCCTGTCATCCAAGGATCATAACGCTCATGCCGGGATTCTCCCTTGCATACTTGACCGGGATCTTTCCGCCAACCTGGATCTGCTTCCTTACAACAATCTCGCTGCTGACGTTCTCGAGTCTTCTCGTATGCTCGTTACCGTTTGAATCCCGGTAAGTGTACTCAACTATCGAATAAATTGGCACTTGATTCACCAAGATGCGGAAGTTCTTGTCCACAAACGTAACCGTTCCTTCCGCGTCGATACCTGACTGGATAAGGCGCGCCGCCAGCGTCCGCTGTTTGCCACGCCGTATGATGCCCCAAATCCCGCTCAGGGAGAAGATCGCACCCAGGCCGCACAGCAGGCCGCTTACGCCGTACTGCACAATTGTCACGACCGTCTCAGGGTCCATGCCGGATGGCGCACTGACGCTCTCAAAACCTGCATTGCCAATCGTGATGAAGGTAATCACCCCCACACCTGTCAGGATCAGTCCCGCTAGCAGTAAAACGATGCTCACCATGATACTGCCTCCCTATGTATTAGCTCGTAGACTCTGTCCGTTATAGCTATACAAGCCAAGCACAAAGGAATGCCTCTTGAGCAGAATTTCCTCTGCCTCGGGGCTGCGCTCTGCCGCCCACATAAGCCCTGCCGCTGACGCCATCGATCTGGCTTCCTCCTCCGCCCGGCAGGCTCACCTGCCCGGTCGCGTTGCTCCACCTTCTTTCGGCGAGATCTTTCCAAGGGAAAAGGATAGCCCGGTCAATGGCACTTCCGCAACGAGTCCCGAGCTCATGAGCGGCTCGTGAACAGGTGGCCCGTTCTTCCTGGCCCCAAAAAAGCGTTCCCGAAACGCGTGTCTTCCCCTCTGCGATGGGGTTTTTCTCGCGGCAGTGCAGACCGCATCCCAGTCGGACGTTCCCGGCGTTTCGGAGCCTAGCGGCCGGCACCGGTCAGAGGCTGTGGATATCGATCACGGGCAGTTGGTCGGGCGACGCTTGAGCGCGAGGCCTGCCCGAACCCAGCCATCCCGCACCGCCCGAAGGGACAGCGGGCCGAAGTCGGCGGCGACGGTGTGGCCGTAATGCTCTTTCAGCGGGCGAAGGGCCAGCGTGATTCCCTCCGGCTCACGGGAGGGCGGAAGGTAGTAGCCTTTTGCAAACTACTGGGTTTTCGCCCTTCGGAAGCCGCATGGTCCCACGCGGGGCCGGTGAGTGTTTTCAACGCTCTCGGCACACTTTTCGATCGAGTAGCGGCGGCCGGACTTGAACCGGCGACACCCGGCTTATGAAGCCGGTGCTCTAACCAACTGAGCTACGCCGCCCTGATGCATGAATATACCTCGCGAACCGCGCTGCGTCAGGAGGCTTGTTCCCGTGGCCGGTCAGACGCTGTTCTCACACGGGTCGGCATGGCCCTCGCGCTGATCCTGCACCCGCCACCCGGGCACCAGGCCGCACGTGCCCCACGGCACCGGTTTCCCGCCATACTGTGACCGGAACGTGAGGTAGGCCGGCGAGTGGGGAAGCGGATAGGCGTCAAACACCGACTTCCAGGCACGAAAACGCTCCCAATCGGTGGGCTTGGGCATCGAGATAGCGGTCGCGGCGATCATGCCCTCCATCACACTCGCTCACTCACCCCGCCCGTGTCTGCGAGAGCAGGATCACGGCCCGCTTGCCATCGGTGAAATAGGGATCGCCGGTGAGGTTGCGTCGCGGGGCGTTGGGCGAGCAGGCTCCCACGCCTCCCACGTAGCCAGCGGCCCGCACGCGGCCGGCTGCGGAAAGATCTTCGATGCAGTAATCCCGCGATTCATCGACATCGGGATCGATCCGGTGGGTGGTGAGATTCCAAGCCCGCGTCGTGAACCGCACGCCGATGTCGCGGCTGATCTGACCGACCCATACGGGCTTTGCCTCGAAGGCCAGCGGCGTAAGCCACAGCCGCAGGTGGATCCGCTCGTTGATCGAACCGCGGGTGCGCTGCAGGGCGATATCCTGATCGCGGCCGAAGAGATGGAGTGGGCTGACCGGTGAATACCGGTAGTCGGATCCAAGCAGAAACGCCTTCACTGTTTTCCAGCAGGTGGCAAGCGAAATCGTCTCGCTCTCATCCCAGCGGGCAGCAAAGGCGCCCAGCAGAGTCTCAAACTCACCAATCACCACCAGATTGGCTGGATCACCCGTGCGGGTGCCGGCCGCATTGGTGGTGGCGGCTGGCATCGCTTCCAGGCGGGCCACGAGATCATCGGCCGTGCAGGGTTCGACCTCATGCGCCGGCCGCAACGCCGAGAAGTCGCGGTCGAGATAGTCGGCGGCGATGCCGGGCACCGGCACCGTAAACACAAGATCGACGGGCGTGTCGGCTTGATCACCAGCGGAGGCAGGCATGACCAGACGGGCGATACTGGCCTGTAGTGACTCCAGCGGCACGAGCCGCACATGCACCACCTTCGTGCCGAGATCAACGGTGGTAAACACAAACCCTTCCGCCGTGGCCCCCGGCGGCACGGGCACAAGCCGGAAGCCCCGCTGGCGAAAGGCAGTGTCCATCCGGTGATTGGCCAGCCAGGCAGTGAACACCTTGAGTGGCGCGAAGAGGAGCAGTGGGAAGAACAGCCAGCCCAAGGCCCCAAACGCAGACAGGCGACGCGTGATCGAGAAGTGGTTGACGGCTGCCGCCTCGAGCGGCGTGAAGTAGCGGGGGTCGATCGTGACGGCCTGCAGCCTTAGGGCTTGCGTCGAGCGATTTTCGATGCGGAGGAAGACGGGCTGGATGCCGCGGCGGCCGACGTTGATGCCAAACACCCGCTGCGTCTCTGCCGGGGTGAGTACGGCCACCGTGACCCGAGCCCGGGCGTCTTCCTGCGTTACCGCCCGGTCGAGAAAGCCGGTAAACCCGCTGTCGGGTGTGTAAGGAGTAGTGACAAGATTCCAGAGGCGATCCCAGAGGCGGCGGAGGAGCATGGCGTTCAGGTCGCTGGTGATGCGGGACTCAGCCAGGGAATCCGGCTGGTTGTTGAGCAGAGTCTGCCGCACATGCGCTGTGGCGCCCACACCGCGAAAAAAAGCGGCCCGGGAATCACTCCCCGGGCCGCTGCGTGAATTACCCGCTTGCGAGGGTTCAGTCGACCAAGTTGCAAGAAGCCTCAACAACAGCCTTGATCTTGTCATCGGTCAGGCTGCCCTTGGCGAAGGCATGGTTGGCCTTCACTTCACCCCCCTTGTAGCAGACGACGGTGACGTCAGCATCGGGAGCGATCTTGAAGTCAGGCGGGCCGTTTTCAGCATGCTCAGGTACGACAAAGGCAATCCGCTTGAGGCCATGCTTGGCAGCGAAATCGGTGGCAGCCTTTTTCAGGCTCTCCGCATCAGTGCCGATCATGTTGACAAAGCTGGTGAGTTTCTCGGACTGATGCTCCTCGACCTCTTCCTCGATCTTCTTGAGAAGCTTGGCGAGTTTCTCGTCGGCCGAGCGGGCAAACACCATCACCACCGGTCGCTGACCCATCTTGCAGCGATAGCACAGTGTTCGACCGTTGTCGACACCGTCATCGGGATTGCCCGTCACCTTGGTCACCGTGAAGGCGCCCACCATCTCGCCTGCCTGCGGGCCGCTCGTCACATCGGCCGAGGCCATCGAGGAAAACCCGATCATGATCATCGCCGTCATCACAACACTTGCTAAACGCATGGAAGAAACTCCTCAAAGTATGCCGCGCAACTCGACCACGAGGTTGGTCACACGATTGACTGTCTGTTGCGGCCGCCGCACCTCACGACGACCACGCGATCCTTGCGACCACGATGCTATCGCAGGTACGATTCGCCCGGCAAATGTTTTCCGGGATTCTGTTTCGTTTTCGTGAAAGGATGTGGTTTCATGGCCACCGCAAGCCCTCTGCAGCCGGCTCAAAGGCCGCAGATTCGTCAAACGCAGCTTTTCATCGACGGCCAGTGGACTCCGGCAAAAAGCGGCAAAACCTTCACGACGGTCAATCCAGCGACGGAGGACGTGATTGCTCAGGTGGCCGAGGGAGACGCCGCCGATGTCGAGGCGGCTGTGGATGCCGCGCGGCGGGCCTTTGACGATGGCCCCTGGCCGCGGATGGATGCTCGCGAGCGGGGCCGGCTGATGCTCCGGCTCTGTGAACTGATCGAGGAGGAGATCGATGAACTGGCGGCGCTCGAGGCTCTCGACAACGGCAAGCCTGTGAGTGACGCCCGGCATGGCGACATCCCGTTGGCGCTCGACGCGCTGCGGTATTACGCCGGCTGGGCCGACAAGATTCACGGCCAGACGATTCCCATCAGCGGCAACTACTTCTGCTACACCCGCCGCGAGCCGGTGGGCGTGGCTGGCCAGATCATCCCCTGGAACTTCCCGATCCTGATGGTGGCCTGGAAGTGGGGGCCGGCGTTGGCGGCCGGATGCACGATCGTGATGAAGCCAGCCGAACAGACGCCGCTCACCTGCCTGCGGCTGGCCCGGCTCGCCCAGAAAGCCGGCATCCCCGATGGCGTGATCAACGTGGTGCCCGGCTTCGGGCCGACGGCTGGTGCGGCGATCGTGAAGCACCCCGGCATCGACAAGGTGGCCTTCACCGGCTCGGGCGAAACGGCGCAGATCATCATGCGGCAGGCCGCCGACAGCCTGAAGCGGCTGACCTTCGAGCTCGGCGGCAAGAGCCCCAACATCGTGTTCGCCGATGCTGACCTCGAGGCGGCGGCCGTCGGCACGCATGTCGGCATCTATCTCAATCAAGGGCAGTGCTGCTGCGCGGGCTCGCGGCTGTTTGTCGAGGATGCCATCCACGGCGACTTCGTCGAGCGGGTCGTGGCGATGAGCCGGCAGCGGAAGGTGGGCGATCCGTTCGATCCGGCCACGCAGCAGGGGCCGCAGGTCGACAAGGCTCAGTTCGACAAGATCATGGGCTACATCGAGGCCGGCAAACAGTCCGGGGCGACCTGCGCCACCGGTGGCAAGCGGGTAGGCGATCGTGGCTTCTTCATCGAGCCGACGGTGTTCACGAATGTCACCGACGAGATGGCGATCGCCCGCGAGGAGATCTTTGGGCCCGTACTCTCGGTGCTGAAGTTTTCTGATGCCGACGAACTCGTGCGGCGGGCCAACGCCACAAACTTCGGCCTGGCGGCAGCCGTTTGGACCCGTGACATCGCCCGGGCCCACGACGTCGCCCGAAAACTGCGGGCGGGGACGGTGTGGATCAACTGCTACGATGTTTTTGACGCTGCCGCGCCGTTTGGCGGTTTCAAACAGTCGGGCTTTGGCCGCGAACTCGGCGAACGTGGCCTCGATCCGTATTTGGAAACAAAGACGGTCACCGTCAGCCTGGAGTAAGAGCCACACGATGGGACGATTTTTCGGCAAGGTCACGACCGGCGGCGGCATGCGGGCCGTCTGGTACACGTTCAAAAAAGCCCGCGAGGCCGGCGGCGTGTGGCCGCTCTGGAAGGCGATGCGGTCAAAGAACGCCTGCAAGACCTGCGCCCTCGGCATGGGTGGGCAGGCCGGCGGCATGGTCAACGAGGCCGGCCACTTTCCCGAGGTCTGTAAGAAGTCGTTCCAGGCGATGGTGGCCGACATGCAGGGGGCGGTGAAGTCCGCCTTCTTTGAGACCTACTCGATTCCGCAGCTGCGGCGATTCTCGCCCCGCGAGATGGAGCACTCCGGCCGGCTTGTTCAGCCGGTGATCCTCGAAAAAGGCTCGCAGCACTACCGACCGCTCGACTGGGCCGAGGCGATGGAGCGGATCGCCACGAAACTCAAGGCCACTCTGCCGGAGGAATCGTTTTTCTATTTCAGTGGACGGTCGAGCAACGAGGCGGGCTTTTTGTTGCAGCTCTTCGCCCGGCTCTACGGCACGAACCATGTCAACAACTGCTCCTACTACTGCCACCAGGCGAGCGGCGTGGGGCTGGCGAGCGTGATTGGCACCGGCGCCGGCACGATCCAGCTCGACGACATGGAGAAGTCGGATTTCGTGATGCTCATCGGGGGCAACCCGGCGAGCAATCATCCGCGAATGATGCGGACGCTGATGACCGTCCGCCGCCATGGCGGCAAAGTCGTGGTGGTCAATCCGATCGTCGAGACGGGGCTCGTGAACTTTTCCGTGCCGAGCGACCCGTGGGCGCTCTTTTTCGGTGCGGAGATCGCGAGCACCTACGTGCAGCCGCATGTCGGTGGCGACCTCGCGATGGTCTACGGATTGATGAAGCGGCTGCGGGAACTGCATGCCGAGCAGCCGCGGAATGCGGCGGGTGAAATGGTGGTTGATGAGGAATTTCTCAGCGCCCACTGCACCGGCTGGCCGGAACTGGCCGCGCGGCTCGATGCCCTCGCCTGGGACGAGATCGTGGAGAAGTCGGGCGTGTTGTGGAGCCAGATCGACGACATGGCCCGTCAATACGCCGCTTCGCAGCGGGCGGTCTTCACCTGGACAATGGGGGTGACGCACCATCTCCACGGCGCCGCCACGGTGCAGGCGATCGCGAGCCTCGCTCTCATGCGGCGGATGGTCGGGCGGCCCGGGGCCGGCCTGCAGCCGATCCGCGGCCATTCCAATATTCAAGGCATGGGCACGGTGGGCGTGACGCCGACGCTCAAGAAGGCCCTCTTCGACCGACTCGAGAGCACGCTCGCCGTGAAGCTGCCGACCATGAAGGGCTACGACACGCTCGAATGCCTCGACGCGGCCGACGCCGGCAAGATGCGGTTTGCCCTCTGCCTGGGGGGCAACCTCTGGGGCGCGAGCCCCGACGCTACCTACGCCGAGCGAGCCATGAGCAAGATCGACACGGTGGTCTACATGAACACCTCGCTCAACACGGGCCATGCTGGCGGCCTCGGCGGTGAGGAGACGATCATCCTCCCGGTACTCGCCCGCGACGAAGAGCCGGAGCCCTCCACGCAGGAGAGCATGTTTAGCTACATCCGCCTTTCCGACGGCGGCCAGCCCCGGCATGTCGGCCCACGCGCCGAAGTGGAGATCATCGCCGACCTGGCCCGCCGGGTGCTCGGCGACTCCGAGCCAATCGATTGGCGGGGCATGGCCCACACGAGCACGATTCGGCAGACAATCGCGACAATCGTGCCGGGCCTCGAGCAGATCGCCGATATCGACCGTACGAAGAAGGAGTTTTCGATTCCCGGCCGGGCGCTGGACAAGCCGTCGTTTCCAACCGAGGACGGTCGCGCCCGGCTCTTCGTGCACGACCTGCCCAACGCCCCCACAACATTGCAGCTGATGACGATCCGAAGCGAGGGTCAGTTTAACACCGTCGTCTACGAAGAAGAGGATCTCTACCGCAACCAGACGCGGCGGGACATCGTGCTCATGCACCCCGACGACATCACCCGGCTCGGCCTCACCGCCGGCGGTCGCTGCCGGATCACCAGCTCCGCGGGCACGATGCGGGGCCAGATTGTGTCGGCCTTCGAGCAGATCCGGCCGGGCAACGTGGCGATGTATTACCCCGAGAGCAACGTGCTCGTGCCAAAGTCGGCGGATCCGCTCTCGCGAACGCCGGCCTACAAGAGCATTGCGGTGGAGGTGGTGGCCGACGACGGCATCGTGACTGCATCGATTTCGCGGCCCGAACTGGTCGCGGCGGGAACGCCCCGCGAGAAGATGAATCAGTGCGGTTGAGCGGCGGGCCGACGAGTGCTAACCAGCAACAAATGGCCCAATCCGGCTTCGGGCTGCCCGCACTCCGTCGCCGGACGTTGGCGGCCCCCCCCCTGGGCGCCCCCCCCACACACCAGGCGGCGCGTTGGGCCACCAAGCCC
>JAYQOK010000157.1:0-7962 GCA_038144795.1 Candidatus Kuenenia sp.
GGATAAACTTCACCGTCTCCAAAGCTGCCTGTCGTGGAGAAGCCTGCTCGTTCCTGCGCGCCGCGAAGAACGCCCCGATCCGCTCAGCCTCCTCCTCGCGAAGAGGCCGGCGGAATGCCCGGCTTGCAAATCCCTGCAACTGCTCAATGGCCCGGGTGGGATCAAATCCGTTGGGGGCAAAAACAGCCCGCTCTTCACGACCCCCGCCCGGTTCGACGAGTGGCCCATGAATTTTGACCTCACCGATCCGGATATGGGGCAACTCGCCTTCCAGCAGAAGATGCGTCCGAACAACACCCGAACGAAATGTTTTCGGGTCAAACTCGTCTTTGTACCGTGTATTGATCTCGATCACCGAGGCCCGCGACTCGTATGGCCCATTGGGGAAAATGAACCGCGGTGTCTGGCCCGCCTCCAACCAAACATGAAACCGCAGCCAGGCCGGCTTGTCATCCGGCACCACGGCGGTTGCCAGCACCGGTTCCACCGCCTGCGGATAATGGATGTGCCCCTTGGTGGCGTCTCCAGGCACGACCCCCAACTGAAAAGGCTCCGTGAAGTCGATGCGAAAAATCTTCGGGTCGTAGTGCGTATCGCGATGGAATGCCTGAGCATGGACCTCGATGTCATAGAGGCCCGAGACCGGAACACCCTCAAGGAAATCCTCGATGTGTCCATAGCCCCCCTGCCGCGTGTCGGTATTAGGCTGCTCGTAGAGGCAGAGGTACTCGAAGTTGAAAACCCGCTCGTGTGCGCCGGTGAGCTCTTCGTACTGCTTGAAGTTCTTAAAAAAATGCCAGGTCTGTGGCTCCATGCCAGTGTCATCGGAGTGCCTCGCTTCGGCCTTCCGGCGACCGAGGCGAAGCTCCACGAGCCGATCGGCGGCGTCAAAGTATCGATCAAGCAGAAACCCCGAAGTGACCAATACATCTCCGGTCGTATCGAAGGGCCCGGCCGCCGATTCACGGGGCAATCCCGCCGTCAACCCGAGAGTGTCGACACGCCGGTCAAACAACGTCGCCAGGGTGTTTTCATACTCGCGGTTTGATAGCCGCCGGAGCGCGGTTCTGTTGGAGGCCGTGCCGAATTGCCCCCGCACATCGGCGATCCGCTGCCGGAGCTCGCTGGTCACAGCCCGCCGCTCATCTTCCGTTGGCTGATCCGCGTCGGGGGGTGGCATCTGCCCGAGACCGATCTGGAGAAGCATGCTGTCGGCCGTGGCCAGCAGCGCTGCTGTCTCAAGCGGAAATAGGAACGAATCGAACTCGTGATCGCCCTCAGAAACCGCTCGGCTGTGACAGTCGAGGCAGTAGCGGGTAAGAAACGGGATGACAGGATCTCCCGGCAGAGCCGGTCGCTCGGCCTCGGAAGCTGCCGATGTTTCGGCGACCAAGAGCGCTAGCGAGAATGCGATAGCCCTGCCAACGGGAAACCGAGCAAAGAAAACCATGAACCACCGCATCAGACTCAGGCCTCTGTGTAGGCCCCTGTGCTGCTGCCAAAAGTGTCAGCCGGAACCCCCGTGCACTGAATGATCCCCAACAGCAGATTACACAACGGCACCTTCCCGGCACCCTTGTCGGGGAGCTGCTTGAAGTCACCGGTCCCGTAGCCTCCGCCCGCCATCACGATCGGAAGATCACTATTCGTGTGTTTGTTGGCGTCACCCATGCCACTCCCAAACAGCACGGCGGTGGAATCAAGCAGCGACTGCTCACCGTCTCGGATGCCGGACAGGCGATCGAGAAACTTCGCAAACTGTTCAATCTGGTACGTCTCGAGCGTGACCAGGTCAGCGATTGTTTTTTCGTCGTTTCCATGATGTGACATCGTGTGATACGACTTGTCGATCCCGAGATGCTGCGGCAGGAAACTCCCGCCGATCTCCAGCGTGGCGACGCGCGTCGAATCAGTCTGTAAGGCCAAGGCAATGAGCTCGTAGAGCATCGGGAGGTCGTCGACGAAGTTCCGATCGACGGGCCTCTCCAACGGCGGTGTCGGCTTGGGCTGATCCTGCCACCGTCGGCGCGCCTCGACACGCTTTTCGACATCACGGACGGCCGTAAGGTACTCGTCGAGTCGGCTGCGGTCTTCCGCATTCACCTTCCGGGCCAGATCAGAGACCTCGTCCCGCACCGAATCAAGGATTGAACCCTGCACCGCGTTGGCTCGGGCCGCTGCTAGCCGACTCGTGGCCGACTCGGTCACAAACAGCTTTTCAAAGAGTTCGGCCGGACCCGTAATCGGTGGAACTCGCACACCAGCCTTGGTCCACGAAAGTTGGCAGCCGCCATGGATTCCCCCCTCCGAGCCGACCGTCAGCGACGGAAAACGCGTCTGCTTTCCAACCTCGTCGGCGATGAACTGATCGACCGTGACATTTCCATGCGGACGATGCTTCGACTCATGATGAAGCACACCGGAAAGAAAGGAATGAACAGCGAAGTGCCCGCCACGCAGCCCATGATCAAAGCCTCGGTAAATCGTGATCTGCTCGCGGAGTGGAAGCAGTGGCCTGAGGAGCGGCGTTTCCTTGAAATCCTTCCCCGATGTCTGGGGGAAGAAGTGTGTTCGCTGAAACCCCAGCAGATTGCCGATCGCCACGAATCGCCGCGCCCCGATGCCCGCGCCCTGTGTCATCAGCAGCGGTGCTGACGGGGAGTCGGCCAGTGAAACGAGGGCGGGCAGGACAAGTGAACCTGCCATCGATTGGACGACGAACCGCCGGCGATGCAATTCCCTAGGCATAGCGACAACATCCGCGGAATCTCTGTCCAGCAGGCTCCCTGAAGTCGAAACTCCAGAAAGTATACCGCGTCCAACGCCTGCTCGCTTACCGCCACCCGCGAAAAGGCTCATAAATCCGCAGTGTGAAGAGCAATTCACTGGCCGAAAAGCCGGTGCGATAGCTGTAGGGAACGTCGAACGAAGTCCCCGTAGCGGTTGACTCATTGATCGCAAAAAATCGGTACCCAACGTCGAGCGTTGCCCGTGGAGTAATGGCGTAGGTGAGCCCACACCCTGCCTGCCAGGCAAACGTGGATGTTGGGTCGTTCACCGCGAGCATATCTGTGAATGGCTCAGTCACCGAGATCACCGATCGATAGCCACCCCCTCCGATCCCGCCGCCGAGATAGGCCCCCAGCGTGTCTGTCGGCGCAAAATCTCTCCACAAATTTACCGTCGCTGACCAGATGTCAGTGGCTTCGCCGGTGACTGAAAAATTGAGGCCCGAATCAACCACGGTCTCCGACACCGCATCACGACCCCGCCCCTCCACCTCCAGTCGCAGCGCACCCAGGGGGCGATCAAAGGCCACCCCCAGCGTTCCACCGGCGGTGAACACTGAGCGATTGGTCGTGTCATCAGGCGGCAATGCCAGGGTTGCGAAGGAGGCCCCGATGATGCCGCCGACATACAATCGGGGAGAAGGCTGTCTGTGGCTACATCCCGCGGCTGCCGGCTCGCAGCAACTCCCACCGAGAAACCTTTCCGCGTCCGTCATGGTGAGTTCGGGCACATACGCATGGTCGGCTTCAGCCGCCGACGGGACACCGTCATAGTCGGCGATCGTCGCCCCAGCAGCGATGAGAAGCGGCACTCCGGACTCACCTGAATCGGCTCCATCCTGACCACGTGCCGAGCCTTGTTGAGGTGAGGGCCCCGCCGCAATCACACCCGCGACCGCCCCCGCCATCACCAAGAATCGGCAGGCTTTCCAGATTCGGATTTTTTTCCCATCCTTGTCACCACTAAGCATGGATCGCTCCTCCCCCGCCGGGTGTACAACCGACACATCTCGGAGAATGCATCGGACTGGCACAACGGGAGGATGCACAACAACCAGCACTCGCCGCACAAATTGCCTAACTGGCACTCCACCAAACACCGGCGCAGGCTGTGGATTTCCCGCTGAAACCGGCTATCCTAAATGGTTTTCAGTCCCTTCAATTTTTGAAGCATCGATGGCAACCACACCCGCTCCGGTTCCCGACCCTTGGTTTCAGGATCGCTTCGCCCAACGCATCGGCGGCGCGATGTATGGCAAGGACACCGCGATCTACAAATTTGAGATGATCAAGCGGGCGAAGCGGAAGGCCCTCGCCGACCACCCTGAGCGGCAGATGCTCGACTTCGGCATCGGTGAAAATGACGAGATGGCCCCGGACAATGTCCGCGCGGTGATGCGTCGGGAGATCGACCAGCCCGAAAACCGCGGCTACGCCGACAACGGCATCGCCGCCTACAAGGAAGCCGCCGCCGCCTTCATGCAGCGGGAGTTTGGCGTGTCGCTCAACCCTGAGACGGAGGTCAACCACTGCATCGGCTCGAAGACGGCCTATGCCATGCTGCCGGCCGCCTTCATCGACCCGGGCGACGTCACGCTCATGACCGTGCCGGGCTATCCCGTCGCCGGCACCGTGACGCGGTGGTTTGGCGGAACGGTCCACCGTCTGCCGCTCACTGCAGAAAACGATTTCTTCCCCGATCTCGCCGGCATTCCCGACGACGTGCTCGCCAAGACAAAAATGCTCGTGCTCTGCTACCCCAACAGCCCGACCGGCAAGACGGCCACGCGAGGGTTTTACGAGCGGGTGGTTGACTGGGCCCACAAGCACCGCGTGATCGTGGTGCAAGACGCGGCCCACATCATGCTCTCGTACGATGACGAGCCACTCTCGTTCCTGTCCATTGACGGAGCAAAAGATGTCGGGGTCGAGGTGCACTCGATGTCAAAGGGCTTTCACATGATCGGCTGGCGGCTGGGCTGGGTGTGCGGCCACGAGAAGATCGTGAGGGCCTTCGCCGACGTGAAGGACAACTGCGATTCTGGACAATTCATCGCCATTCAGAAGGCCGGCGCGGCGGCGCTGGCCGATGCTGAGATTCCGCGGCGGGTTCGCGAGAAGTATCGCCGCCGGCTTGAGAAACTCGTGGGCGTGTTGCGGGCTGTTGGCTTTGAGTGCGAAATGCCCGGAGGCACCTACTTCCTCTACACGAAGAGCCCCCGTGGCGCGGGTGACCGTGAGTTTAAGACGGCCCAGGATGCGAGCCAGTTTCTCATCAGTGAGCTTTCGATTTCGACGGTGCCCTGGGACGACTGTGGCGCCTATCTCCGGTTTTCGGCCACCTATGAAGCAAACGACGAGGCGACCGAAGATGACCTGATGGCCGAGACCCATACCCGGCTGTCACGAGCCCGGCTCAAGTTTTAGCGGTGTGTCCATCGTTCCCCCCCTTGCGGAGCCTCAAGAAGATGCGTTCCTCTGTTCTCGTCTTCGCCCTCTGGCAACTTGTAGGCGTTGCCCTGCTGGCAGGTTCAAGCGGCTGTGGCAAACGACCGCTGCGACTTGAGGAACGGCTTGCAAAAGCCATGGAACAGCCGCCAGGACCCGGGCGGGCCAAGGCCTTGCTAGCCGTCGCCCGCCGGCAGTTGTCCGCCGAAGACCGGGTAGGCGCTCATGACACGATCACCACCGCCTATAACGACGTGAGTACGGGGGGCGAGGAGTCCTTGGCAACCCTGCTCGAAGTGGCCCAGGCCTTTATCGACGTTGATGATCGTCGGATCGCCCGCACGGTGCTCAACAGGGCCACCGAAATCGCCAACGCGATCGAGGATCCGGGCCGCAAAGCAAAGATGCTCGCCGATGCCGGTGCACTCTTCGGCAACGCCGATACCGGCATGGCTGATCCGCAGCAGGCGGAGAAACTCCTCAGTGAAGCCACTACGCTCGCGGATACGGTTGAAGATCGTTTCCGTGCCGAGGCGTTGGCGGTGGTTGCAATGGGCTATGTCAGTGGCGGCATGAACGAGGAAGCGGGCAGCATGGTGGAGAAACTCGAGGCCTGTCTGGTCTCGCTCTCCGATCCGCGAGCCAAGGCCGAGGCACTTGCTGCAGCGTCCAGCGTGTATGCAAAAACCGGCAATGAAGAGAAGGCAAAGAGCCTTCTAGCGGACGCTGCTTCCACGGCACAAGGTATCGACCGTGAGGAAAGCAAGGCCTATGCCCTGTTGGCTGTTGCCAACGCCACTGCGGCAGGCGGCGACACCTCGGCAGCCCGCAAACTTCTTGAAGAGGCCGACGCCGCCGCCAGCAAGGTAGGCGACCCCGACGCCCAGGCCACGGCGATGAATCTCATCCGCACCGCGCTCGCCCGGCTGAAGTAGGACAGCGATACGGAACGCGTTTGAAAGCCTGATCTACTTTCCCGTCACCTTCTTGAGCGCCTCAAGCGCCCGCTTTCGGGCTTCCGCGTGGTCGACGATCGGCTCGGGATAGTCCTTCGCCTCCAGTTCCACCCACTTCCTCACATACGCCCCGTCAGGATCAAACTTCTCTGCCTGGCTCGTCGGATTAAAGATCCGGAAATAGGGAGCAGCGTCGGCGCCACACCCAGCGGCCCACTGCCAGCCGAGCGTGTTAGCAGCGAGATCTGCGTCGACCAGTGTGTCCCAAAACCACCGCGCTCCTTCCAGCCACGAAATCCTCAAATCCTTCACAAGGAAGCTTGCGACGATCATTCGCACGCGGTTGTGCATCCAGCCGGTGGCCCACAATTGCCGCATGCCGGCATCGACGATTGGAAAGCCGGTGCGGCCCCTCTGCCAGGCCCGCAGCCCCACGGGGTCATTCACCCATGGAAACTTCGCGTAATCGGCCCGCAGCGGAGCGTCGGTGGTAAGCGGGAAATGGAAGAGCAGGTGGCTCGCAAACTCCCGCCAACCAAGTTCCCGCAAATACACTTCTGGGCTGCCGGCAATCTTCCTGGCCGGCTTGCCGCCGACCGCGTTGCGGACAGCGTGCCAGAGCCGCCGCGGTGATATCTCACCAAAGTGGAGATGGGGCGAAAGGCCGCTTGTGCCATCCTGGTCCGGCCGATCACGCCCGGTGCCGTAACCTCCAAGCCCCCGCTCCAGAAACCGCTCCATCTGCGTGGCGGCCCCCGCCTCACCGGGCTTCCATGTCTTCCACATCGTGGCGGCCCAGTCGATTTCGGGCAGGAGGCCGAGTGAGTCAATCGAGAGGCTCTTCGCCTTCTTGTCGGCTGGTTTGAGTTTGCGGGGTGGCCCCACGGGCTCTGCCGGCTCCTCGCGGTCAAGCAGCGCTCGCCAGAACGGCGTAAACACCTGATACGGTTTGCCCTGTTTGGTGGCTACGTGCATCGGCTCGAAAAGCAGCGATCCGTTGAAACTCTCGGCCTCGAGGCCGTCAGCAGCGAGGGCCTTTTTGATCTCCTTGTCGCGTTTGATCACAGCCGGTTCGTAGCGACGATTCCACGCCACATGGGTGGCCCCAACTTCCTTGGCCAGTTTCCGCAGGGCATCTAGCGACGGCCCCCGTCGGATCACAAGCGGCGTGCCTGCTTTCTCAAAGGCCGCGGCGAGTTTCTCGAGCGAATGATGAAGCCACCAGCGCGAAGCAGCCCCCGGCTCCCACGGGGCCTCTTCCTCAGGAGCCCATATGAATACGGGCACCACAGCCCCACGGGCCGTTACCTTCAGGAGTGCCGGGTTGTCATCAAGCCGCAGGTCATGCCGCAGCCACAAAAGCGAGGTCACCATGCCGTAGTTGTACGACGGGCAACGCCTTAGCAAAAGCATCGGCTGACGAATGACTCAGCAACACCCCATTCTTTCATCACATTGCTTGACACCTGTTTAGTGGCCATCTGGTGGCAGGTATTTCGGGCTCACGAAGAACTCATGATTCCCTAAAACTGCCCTAACGCATGACGGCAAGGATTCCTGCTCATCGGGAAGTAGATGCTTCATGCTCTTTCTTCCTGTTTTTGTACGTGTCTACCTCCTTGTGAAGGATTTGGCCATGAAATCACCCCGCACAAAATTGGGGTTTACGCTCGTCGAACTCTTGGTAGTGATCGCCATCATTGGCGTGTTGATTGGTCTTTTGCTCCCCGCTGTGCAGGCTGCTCGTGAGGCCGCACGAAGAAGCGCAT
>JAYQOK010000158.1:0-7842 GCA_038144795.1 Candidatus Kuenenia sp.
TTGTTTTCTTAGACCGCATGCCCTTTGCGTGGGGGGCCCAGCGCCGCGGCCCCCGGCCCCACGCCCATCACCGGGCCGGCGAGCCGGCGGGCCTGCAGAGCCAGGCCGATCGATCCGCCGATCAGGCCCACGCCGACCACGGCTACCGTGGGCCACTCGTTATTCGTCGCTGGGGGGGCAGCCGGAGTCATCGTTGGCGTTCTTGTACCAGATGCCCACGGGAAGTGTGAGCAGCCGCTAAAATGCCACGTTATGCGTTGGCGACGAATGCCGGATGAGGTGCTTGCGGGGTTGCTCGGCCGGATCGCGATTGCGACGGCGGCGGGCATCGACATGCGGCGGGCCTGGGCCAATGAAGCGGCGCACGCGTCGCCGCGGTGGCGGTCGGCAATCGATGCGGTGGCCCGTGGGGTCGCCGGCGGGGCCACGCTGGCCGACTCGCTTGCCGCGGTGGGCGACACCTTTCCCGCCGTTGTCTGTGGAATGCTTGCGGCCGGAGAGCAGGCCGGCTGTGAGCCCGATGTCTGTCGGGAGCTGGCCGCCCAGTGCCGGCGGTCGGCGCATATTGCGCGAGACCTGAAGCGATCGCTGATCAAGCCGGCGGTGCAGGCACTGGTAGCGGTGGCGGCTGTCTGCGTGCTGATCCTCGTGGCGGGCGAATCGTTTGACATGCTCGGCCTCGGCCTCCGGGGTGTTAAGGGTGTGGTCACGTTTCTCGTGAGCGTTGCCGGCGTCGGGCTGGCTGGCTGGCTTGCGTGGGGTATGGCGGTTGCGAACTGGCGGCGGCGGGGCGTTGTGCGACATATCGCTGCCCGACTGCCGGTGATCGGGAAGGCGGCTGCCGATGCGGAGCTGGCCGCTTGGTGTCGGGCGGCGGCGCTGGCCAGCGGCATTGGCCTCGACGTGCAGCGGATGCTGTCGCTTACGTCGGCCGTGGCGCCGGGGCTGGCGATCGATCCGGCGATGGCGGCGGGTCGCCTGCGGAGCGGGCTCTCGCTCACCGAGATGTTGCGGGAGACCGCGATCTTTCCACGCCGCCTGCTCGAGGCCGTCGGTGTCGGGGAACTCACCGGCACACTCGCGGAAACACTCGATCGCCTGGCCGACGATTGCGACGATGCCGCGGCCCGCGGATTTGCGGCGGCGGCCAGCTGGGCGGGGGCGGCGGTGTGGCTCAGCGTGGCGGCCGTCGTCGTGCTGCTTATTTTTCGGCTGTTTTCTACCTATGTCGGCATTCTCCAGGGGGCGGCCCGGGGTTTATGACGATGATGGAGACATGCGCATGGCCCGATTGATCAGCGTGAACTTTTGCGGAGTGTTTTTCGCGGCGGCCGTTGCGGCCATCGCCATTGCTGAGGAGGCTCTGCCAGGCCAGTCGCGGCAGACCCATCAGGAATGGATGGCGAGCCTCGGCTACCAGCGGCATAGCGGCGGCTGGCGGACGGCCCAGGAGATCGAGATCCTCGAGCGAAACGAAAAAACCAACCTTGCCCAAAAGCAGTGGAATAAAAAGCTCGAACGGCTGCGGCAGGAGCTGGCGACGGGTGATGCGGCCGCCGCAGCGGAAGAAATCGCAGAGATCACCGACCCGCATGCCGTGCCTTCGCTCACGGCGGCCCTCGCGAGTGATCCGCTCCGCCGCGTACGGCTCCTCTATATGGAGTCGCTCTTTCGGATCGGCACGCCGGTAGCTCGGGCGGCCCTCATGACAGCCGCCGTCGATCATCCTGATCCCGAGACGCGGGTCGATGCGACCGATCGGTTGGCAAAGCTTGATCCGCAGGCCGCGGCCACTGCGGTCGCGGCGGCGCTCGCCGGCCCCGACAATGCCCGCATCAATCGGGCGGCCGCGGCGCTGGGTCAACTCGGCGTGACTGAGGTGGTGCCAAAGCTGATCGCCGTGCTCGAGACACGGCATGTCGTCACGGTGGGCGACGGGCCGCCCGAGGGATCGACCACGGCCACGTTTACACCGAGCGGTGGTGCCGGCCTGTCGATGGGGAGCAGCCGCAAGCAGGTGGCGGTGCCGATGAAAAACGAATTGGTGCTCCAGGCGCTGGTGACGCTCACGGGCCAAAACTTCGGTTGGGATCTCGCGGCCTGGCGGGCGTGGCTGGCCCGCCAGCGGGCCCCGGCGAGCATCGACCTAAGACGTGATTGACGATCAAGCGGCCTGATCGACGGGAGGGCGGCGGCGGGGAAACCAGTCGGCGTCGAGCACGAGGAGGGCGACGCGATTTTCGAGATTCGGCCGGAAGACCACGAGCAGGAGCATCGGTAGAAACCAGGCCATGAAGAGGCCGCCGTCGTGGGCCTTCCAAAACTGGCTGCCGAGCAGTACGGCCGCGGTGCAACTCATCAGCGTGCCGAGATTTTTCGGCGTCGGCCAGATCGCCAGTGTCGCCATCATCGCGATGAAGGCCGCCAGCACCGGAAGGCGAAACACCGCGTCGTTGCCCGGCAGGGCCCAGAAACCTTCCAGCGACACGTCGTTGGGGAAGATCCAGCCGAACATCTGCCGGAGCTGATCGAGAAACACGCCGCTATCGGGCGATGTCAGCCATAGCGCCACCACGAGCACCAGCAGCGCCGCGACCACGCCAAGGGCAAATCGGCGGATGCCCCGCTCCCAGTAGAAAGCACACCACAGCGGGAGCAGGAAGACCGGGTAGTAGATCGTGCCGATTGCCAGGCCGATCAGGCAGCCGGCGGTGAAGGGGCGTCGATAGGCGACGACCGCCCAGGTGATGAGCGCGCCGGGCAGGACGTGATCGACACGGCCGGTCATGATCGCCGTGTACGGGAGCAGGAGATAGAGCACGGCCGCGGCAATGCCGAGCCGAATGTTGTCGAAGTGCCACCAGCCGATCAGCACCATGCCGCTGACGATTGCCAGCTGCGACAGGATGGCCATGATGCGGGCCGTCGTTTCGTGGACAGCGCGGCGGCTGCTGGCGGCGGTTTCTGCCCCCGCGGCCGCGGCATCGGTCGCGAAGATCCGCTGCGTCGAGATCTGCGGCAGCAGGAAGAGGAGCGGATAGCCGGGGCCGAGGCGGGCGAGTTGGTCGGCGTCGACATGCCCTTCACCAGCCTCAAGTTTCGTGGCCGTGGCGGCGGCAGCGAGATCGTCGCGCTGCGGCCGCGTTGTGATCACGTTGGCCAGCAGGAACACCAAGAGCGAGATGCCGAGAAAGGTGAGCCCGCCGACAGAGAGATTGGGCTCCAGCATCGGGCGGCGGACCATCAGCGAATCAAAGAGCATTCGCAGCAGAAACAGGCCCGTGACGGCGAAGATCCAGATAAAGCCGAGCTGCTGGGCGGCCGTGTTGGCCTTGTAGCCGCCATACTCCACGGCAAGGAGGCCGGGGGCGAGCAGGATCAGTCCGATGAGATCGAGGTTTCGCATGCTCAGCACGCGGTTGAACTTGAAGTAGACCGCGATCGAGAGGAGCGACGCCAGGTAGAACCACGTCGTCGGGTTGACTCGGTAGTAATGGAAGAGAATGTCGCTCATGAAGGTGAGGGTACGTCCGTTCCGGTCGTATTGAAAGTTGCCGGCCCCGGTTTTCGGGGGCGAGCCGGGCCGATTGTGCCGGTCGTATGGCTTCAGCGGGAAAACGGCCAGATCAGCGGTGCCAGGAGGACCGTGACCACCATCACAATCAGGTTGAGTGGCCCGCCGAAGCGGGTGTAGTCGGTGAACTTGTAGCCGCCGGGTCCATAGATCATGAGGTTGGTCTGGTAGCCCATCGGCGTGGCGAAGCCACAACTGGCCGCCACGGTCACCGCCATTGCGAAGGGCATCGGGTTGACGCCGAGATCGGCCGCCGTCTGCCAGGCGATCGGAAACATCAGCACCGCTGCCGCATTGTTGCTCATCAGTTCGGTGGCGAGCATCGTGATGACGTAGACCGCCGCCAAGGCAAACAGCGGGCTGTCGCCGGCAGCACCGATCGCCGACTGTGCAATCAGCTCATCAAGCCCGGTATTTTCCATTGCCCGCGCGAGCCCGAAGCTGGCCGCAATCAGCAGGAGGGCTTCCCACTCGACGGCGCGGCGGGCGTCGGTCGCCGAGATGCAACTGGTGGCCAGCACGGCGGCGGCGGCGGCCAGCGCCGCGGCGACCATCGGCACCAGGCCCATCGTCACGGCGAGCACCATCGCGGCCAGCACCGTGAGCGCGATCCAGGCGCGGTCGTGCCGCGGTGGGGCGAAGTCGGCGACCTGGCTGACGAGATAAAAGTGGCGGCTCGAACGCTGCCGCTCGAGAAACCGCGGGCTGGCCTCGAGCAGCAGCGTGTCGCCCGGCTCGAGCTCGATGTCACCGATCTTCATCCGCAGCCGTTCGCCGTCGCGGGCCACGGCGATCACAACGGCGTCGTAGGTGGAGCGAAAGCGGCCTTCACGGATCGTGCGGCCGACGAGCGGGCAGCTCGGCGACACCACCGCCTCCACAAGCACCCGTTCGCTCCGCGGGTCGTTGAGCTTGAATACCTGATCGGTCGCTGGCCGAAGGCCGCGGATCTTCTGCAACTCAAGCACCGAGTCAACGATGCCGACGAACACGAGCCGGTCACCTTCTTCGAGCCGCTCGGTGGGGGCGACGGCCGCCATCACATGGCCGTCACGGTCGATCTCCATCAGAAAGAGGCCATGGAGCCCGCGGAGACCGGCCTGCTCGATTGATTGCCCGATCAGCGGGCTCCCCGGCTCCACGAGCATCTCCAGTGAATACTGTCGGGGATCGTCGCTGGCGCTCATCGCCGGACGGCGGTCCTTCAGCAGCGCCTTGCTGGCCACGATGAGGTAGATGATGCCGATGATGAACAGCGGCAGCCCCAGCCAGGTGATCTCAAACATGCCAAGTGGCCTGCCCGTTCGCTCCGCCATTAGGCCGCTGACGACGACGTTGGTGCTCGTGCCGATCAGCGTGCAGAGCCCGCCGAGCACGACGGCGCAGTTCATCGGCATCAGTAGCTTGGAGATGCTCAGGCTGTGCTTGCGGGCCCAGCCACGGAGCGCCGGCACCATGAGGGCGACCACGGGCGTGTTGTTCATGAACGCGGAAAAGACCCCCGGCCCGATCATTGTGCGGATCTGGGCAGCGGGGAGCGACCGCGGCCGGCCAAGCAGGCGGTCGATGATCGTCTGGAGGGCGCCTGTTCGCTCCACGGCCGCAGCCACAACGAAGAGGGCCGCGACGGTGATCATGCCCTGGTTGCTCATGCCGCTGAGGGCCTCGGTCGGCGTCAGCACGCCGGCAAAGAGCAGCACGATCACCGCCCCCATCATCGCCATGTCGGGGGCCCGTCGCCCGGAAAACAACAGCGCGAGCGTGATCACCGCGACCGTGGCGGTGAGCGCGGCCTGCCAGTGCTGCTGCATCCAGTCGACGAAAATCCAGTCCATGAGCGATTGAAGGTCACCTCTAGCGGCCGTCTCTGCAAGGGCAGTCGGCCGGGTGTGCGTTCCGCCCTGCATTTTCCCCCACAACGTTGAGGGCCCGATGTAGCAAGCTACACCGGGCCCTCGGCGTTTCAGCGACCTTCCGACAGGAAGGCGTGTCGTTGTGATTTTCGAATCTGACTGGCTTGTGAGAGTGTCTGGATTAACGGCACCTCCTTTCGAGCGGCGTCCGAAGACACCGAGATGCGTTCGCGATGAAACAGAGAAGCACGTGGCGTGCCAGTCGAAAGGAAATTCGGGATGGGAGACGATTCTGCGAAACAACTCGGCCTATAAGCCACCCGAGTCCATGCCGCGTTCCACAGCCGGGAATCGACTCCCGTCCCCTTTTGCCCCTCGGCTGCCTGCGAGCGCAGCATCTGCTGCGCGGGGAGACGGCAACGCTACACTTCAACTGCGATGCGACTCTTCCCCTGCGACCGGTTTCGGCTGCCTCTACCGGCCGGCCACAGTTTTCCGATCGATAAATACACGCTCCTGCGGCAGCGGCTCCAGCGGCATGCCGCGGCGGGAGCGTCGTTTGAATTCATCGAGCCGCATGCCGCCACGGATGATGAACTGCTGCGGGTCCATTGCCGCGACTACGTGGGCCGTGTGATGGCCGGCACCCTCTCACGTGATGAGGTCCGGCGGATCGGATTCCCCTGGAGTCCGCAGTTGGTGGAGCGATCGCTCCGCAGTACGGGCGCGGCGGTCGATGCGGCGGCGGCGGCCATGGAAGACGGTGTGGCAGCAAGCCTGGCCGGCGGTACGCATCATGCCGGCACCAACTGGGGTGAGGGCTATTGCGTGTTCAATGACGTCGCGGTGGCGGCCCGCGAGATGCAGGACCGCGGCACGGTTCGCCGGGTGCTTGTGCTTGATTGCGATGTGCACCAGGGCAACGGCACGGCCGAGATTTTTGCCGCCGACGAAACAGTGTTCACGATGTCGATTCACGGCGGCCGCAACTTTCCGCTGCGGAAACATCCCGGATCGCTCGATGTGCCGCTCGAGGATGGCACGGGCGACGAGGAGTACCTCGAGCGGCTGGCAGCGGCGGTGGAGGAATCGTTTGCGCGGGCGGGGCCGGATCTCGTCCTCTATATTGCCGGCGCTGATCCGTACGAAGGCGATCGGCTCGGCCGGCTCCGGCTCACGAAGCAGGGGCTGCTCGCCCGTGATCGGCTCGTGCTCGAGGCGGCGCGGCAGGCAGGGGTACCGACCGCGATTGTCTGCGGCGGCGGCTACTGCGTTGATCTTGAGTCGATTGTCGATATTCATGCCGCGACGATGCTCGCCGCCTCCGAGGTCCGTGCGGGAGCCTCGTGATCGAGAGGAAGTGATGGCTACCGGCACGCTGGGGGCTGGTCAGGTGCCCGGCCATTCGGTGGAGGAGCGGCTCGACATCGTCCAGTTTCAGCAGGGATCGCACATCGGGGTGCAGCAGGTGGTGGGGAGAAACAGGCCGCACCCAACGTGGGCCGACCTTCCTGAGGGCCGGGAACGGTAGGCCTACCGCCGCGGCCGAGGCAAGCCCGCTGCCGGCAAGACAGTTTGCCGGGCGGCTCAGCCGACCTTGCGATTCACGCCCGGCTCGTCGTTGCGATCGAGGCCGTCGCCACCGAGCAGACGCTCGAGGGCGTCGATCCCGCCCGCCTCCTCGGCGAGGCCTTCGAGGGTCTCGAGGAGAGCATTGTCGTCGTCATCCACCTGATCATCGTCGCTCGATATGCCCTCCTCCTCGTTCATGAGATCGAGGCAGACGGTGCCAGTCTCCATGGCGTGGCGAATCACCCGGTCGAGCCTCTGCACGCCGATGATCACGGCATGCATCAGCCGGTGAAACTGCTTCGAGGAAAGCGAGGAGTCTTCGACCGGCAGCTCGACATTCGGTCGGATTTCGCCGTCGTCGGGATCGTAGTCAAACCGCAACAGTTTGAAGCGGGCCTGCAGGGCCACGAGAGCCTCGAAGACAGCCGCCTTGTGGGGGCAGGCACCAATGTTCCAGGCCTGCGGCGCCAGCACGGCGACAAACTCCCCGTCCTCGACCACCCGGATCACGAGTTGCACGTGGGCGTCGCCATCGTGGTCTCGGTAGGTGGTCGAGCTCTCATCGAGCGAGAAGCCGATGCCGATTGCCTCGTACTCCTCCTTGACTTCATAGGTGAGGTCGAACTCATCGAGAAAACCGGTCACTTGCTGGATCGTCGTGGGCATGGTGGGCTCCGTGGTGGGTGAGGGGGACGTCTGTGGGTTCTACGGCGTGGCGTGGCGGGCGCTTCGGTGTCGGCGGATATGAATCAATTATCGGAAGGGTCGAGACGGCTCTTCGGTGGCGAGCGACGTGCCTGGTGAAACCGCAGGAGCACGGCGAGACGGTTGATGCCACCAGCC
>JAYQOK010000159.1:0-7738 GCA_038144795.1 Candidatus Kuenenia sp.
CACATGTTGACCGTTCCGTTTGCTGCCTGCGGGTTGCGGGATCCAATCTCCGTTGTCGCTCGCACGACCGGCCACGATTTTGATAGCTTTCCCGCGAGTTCGATCATCAAGTTTGAGTTCCCAGAAACATCGGAGCGGCCGGCCATTCCCTTCTGGTGGTACGCCCGAAAAGGCAACAAACCGCCGATGGAAGTCTTCTCCAAGTGGGGCCTCGACAAGGTGGCTGACAGCGGTGTGCTCATCGTCGGTGACAAGGGAGCCTTCTACAGTTCCGACGACTATTGCGGAAAGTATGAACTCCGCGGTGTCGAAAAAGTTGCCGTCGACTATGAGAAGGCGGAAGACAAGGGCAAAGGAAATGACGTCAACAATATGTTTGAGTTGTTCCGCGCCAAACGGGCTGGTGATCCAATGATTGCAGACTCAAACTTCATCAACCGGGCCGGCCCCCTCACTGAGACGATCCTCCTCGGGAATCTCGCGGTGTGGGCCGCTGCCGAGGGTGGTCCGGACGGCACCATGGGCGATTGGGGAGAGAAGGTCGAGTGGGACGCCACCAACCTGAAGGTCACCAACCTTGCTTCCCTTAAAACGCCGCGGGTAGCGGATCTCATCAAGCCCACGTATCCGCAAGGCTACCGCCTCGACTAGACCCATGATTGTGCGTGCCACGACCGTCGCGACAGCGCTCGTCGCCATTATCCTGCTCATGGTTCTGCGATCGGAGCCTCTGATTGCAGCGGATGGAGCAGGTATCACTGCCGCAAAGGCGCGGATTGACTCCATCAAGGGCGGTGCTTCTTGTGTCGTCGACGCAAGCGGCGCCGTTACGGCGATCTCGATTCCTGATGGATCGAACGTGACTGCCGATGACGCCGCCCTCTTCGGCCGTCTCCCCGGGCTTGAGAAACTGCACATTCTCAACTGCCGCAGTCTCGACGACGGGATGGTCGAATCGCTGGCTGGGCTCTCATCTCTCCGGTCGCTGGCCCTCACCAATACCGCGATCACTGACGCCGCAGTAAAGACGATTTCTGAGTCATTTCCTGAACTGACTGAACTCGATCTCTCTTCCAACACGGGTCTGACCGGTGCGGCGATGAAGTCGATTGCTGCGCTGACGAATCTAGAACAACTCAGCCTTGTGCAGACACGGTTTAATGATCTCCATACGAGGCGGCTCAAAAATTTGACCAGCCTGCAGGTTCTTGATTTACGGGGCAATATGGAGGCGGGTGACATGACGCTGGGCGTTGTCGGAGAGCTTCCCGCGCTAGCTGCCTTCAAACATCGCAGCACGATCGTGTCAGATGACGGACTTGCCAAGCTCTCCGCAAGCAAGACGCTACGCAGCCTACTCGCTCAGGACTTTGCAATCTCAAGTGAGTCGGGGCGGCATCTGGCGGGCATTCCATCGCTCGAATCCTTGGAGATTTTCCGCTGCCAGGGGTTTGGCTCAGCGGGCGTTCTGGCCCTCGCGCCGCTCGACAAGCTCAATCGGCTGACCCTCCGTGACCTGCCTGAAGTCGATGACGCCGCCCTTGCTGTCCTGCAGACGTTGCCGCGGCTGAGGCGCCTGTATCTGCATGAACTTCCATCGGTGGGCGACGAGGGAATCGCGCATCTGGCTGCGGCTAGAAACCTTGAGGTTCTCGATATCTGGTCGGTACCGCGGATGACCGATGCATCTGCGGCAGTTCTGGCCACTCTCTCCCACTTGAAGGAACTCTCCATTCGGGAAACGGGCATGAGCGAGGCCAGCCTTGATACGATCGCCGGCCTGCCCAGTCTTGTATCGCTCACGTTCAAGAATGGGGACGTATCCCCCATGAACGCCAAGAAACTCACGGCCAAGAATTTGAAAAAACTCGACCTTGGCCAGTAGGCGAGTTCTATTCGCCACCGAGGAATCCACCGACAGTCGTCGGCTGATGGCCAATGCGGTGGCTCTGCACCTCGATGAAGCGCTGATTGGCCAGGACCTCGAACGGCCCCGTATAGACCTGCCACGGTCCGGAGTATTTCTTCTCCGTCCCCAAGCGGTAGCCGATCGACGCTCCTGGATCGGGGCATGACAGCGACACGACAAACACCATTGAGTCACCTCGCGCCTCCGCCCTCTCGCTAATCGCAGCTGGTGGCGTTGTCGGTTGTCGGCCATCTGGGGGCCAGACCTTCTCCTTCACAAGCGTCGTCTCGGGAATGATGAATCCAAGGTCGCCGGTGTCAGCAATCCAGGCATCGAGACGGTCGCGAAGTTCGGCGACTCGGGCCTGGTGTTCAGGGTTGTGCACCAGGTTTTTCACCTCCCAGGGATCCGCCTTCGAATCATACAGTTCTTCGGTCGGCCGGCTCGTGGCGGCGAGTTGCCACTGCTCAGGTCGCCTCGGGCCCGTTTCCTGCAGCGCGTATAAATCAGCTGTCATCGGCAACTGCTCGCGGTAGGCGTTTGGGATCAGATACGGGATTCCTGTGAGAAAATTCCTTGTGTAACGATAGCGACCATCTGACACGCTCCGGCTGCGATCGTAAACAGCGTCGAACCGATCCGCGTTGGCAAAGGCATGGGCCCGGCGATAGTCGGCACGTTCCGATGAGTACCTTCCGAGAAACGGTGTGCCATCAAGGCGTGCATCTGGTTCGATGCCTGCCAGCGACAGCACTGACGGTCCAAAGTCGATGAAGCTCACGACCCGACTGTCGCGGCGGCCGGCCGCCCGGCCGTCTGGATACCGGACGCACAGTGGCACCCCGAGACCCGGGTCAAAGCATGAGCGTTTTCCCCGCGGGAGTCCGACACCATGGTCACTGAAGAACATCACGACCGTGTTTTCCAGGAGGTTGGCGTCACGCAACTCCTTGAACCGTTCGCCAACCCACCGATCCATCTCTGCGATGTTGTCGTAGGTTCGCGCGACCGCATCACGAACATTCGGAGTATCGGGGTAGAAAGGAGGTAGCGACACATCCTCCGGGGCGATTGCCTGCGACTGACGTTTCGCGTGTGGAAATGCCTGGCTTTCGTGGGTGCCCCCGTAGTTAAAGACTGAAAAAAAGGGCTGGTGTGGCGCTCGATTTCTCCAATGAGCCTTGTTGCTTGATTCGTCCCAGACTGTCACCGGTTCCTTGAACTGGTAGTCCTTTTTTGAATTATTTGTGCAGTAATAACCGGCGGCCCGGAGGTGCTCAGGAAAACACCGGACGAATGTCGGTGGCAGCCCTTCATAACCTGGGATATCACGGTAGGCCTCCGGATTCTTTGCGACCGCAGCCTGACTTGGATTGCCGTTCCGCATCTGCATCGTCGCGATACGGGTGCAAAACATGCCAGTGATCAGCGACGACCGGGCCGGAGCGCACACTGGTGACGTCGCAAAGGCGTTGTCATAAACCACACCCTCCCGGGCGAGGCGATCCAGATTCGGTGTCGGCACGGTCTGATCACCGTAGGGACCGATCCATGGGCTCATATCCTCTACCGTGAGCCAAACGATATGAGGAGGCTGTTTCGGGGCCGGCTGCTCCGCCGCATGCCCCAACGACCCAAGGGCATGAGTAATGAGCGACACGGCCGCGACGATCCAAAATATAATTTTCATAACTAGATTCTAGCACAGCCAAATGTCAGCTGTGCAATGAGCCCCATGACCCGAGGATGGCATCCGGGCCTGATTGCCCAGCGACATTGGCCCCTGTGGCGATACCGCAAATCGGGGTACGATCTCATCTTTCGAATGTTTTTCTTCGGACCCTCAATCCATGTTCGAACCCGTTCGCGGCAAGCCCGACTTTCCTGCCATCGAGGCCACCATTGCCTCCCTGTGGCGAACGCAAGACATCTACCAGCGGTCACTGGAACAGCGGCGGGGCGGAAAGCGGTTTGTTTTCTACGAGGGACCACCCACGGCAAACGGTATGCCTCACCCGGGCCACTGCCTCACCCGCACGATCAAGGACCTTTACCCGCGCTACCGCACGATGCGGGGGGACTACTGCGAACGGAAAGCAGGCTGGGATACCCATGGCCTGCCGGTCGAGGTCGAGGTGTGCAAGGAACTCGGCATCCACTCCAAGGCCGAGATCGAGGCGTATGGCATTGAGCCCTTCATCCACAAGTGTCAGGAGAGTGTCTGGCGGTACATGAAGGAGTGGGAGACCCTGACCGAGCGGATCGGCTTCTGGATCGATCTGTCGGATGCCTATGTCACCTACCACCAGTCATTTGTGGAGAGCGTGTGGTGGGCGCTCGCGGAACTATTCAATCGCGGGCTCCTCTACCAGGGCCACAAGATCGTCTGGTGGTGGGCCCAGGGGGGCACCGCGCTTTCGAGCGGTGAAGTCGGCCAGGGCTACAAGGAGGTGGCTGACCCGAGCGTCTATGTGGCCTTCCCGCTGCTCGACGACGCGGGCACACCGACCAATCGCAGCCTCGTCGCTTGGACGACGACCCCCTGGACGCTCCCCTCCAACCAGTTCGCCGCCGTGAAGGCCGATCTGGAATACGTCGTCCTCCGTGAAGCGAACGTGGCTGACGCCCCGGAGTACATCGTCGCCGAGCCGCTGGCCGCCGGGCTCGGCGAGAAGATGAAGAAGGACTTTGACGTGGTCGATCGCCTGCCGGGCCGATCGCTCGTCGGCCGGTCCTACCTGCCCCCGTTTGACTGCTACCGGCCGGCCGGTGCGCCGGCAACCGCTCCGCTCGCGTCGGGCGGCAGCGAGCCCGTCGCCTGGCGGGTGGTCACCGCCGACTTCGTCACCACCGATTCCGGCACCGGCATCGTCCACATCGCGCCGGCGTTTGGCGAGGTGGACTACACCGTACTCGTGGCCGAGCAGGCTCGCTTTACCGATGGCTACGGGCCCACGCTTCTCAACGCCGTAGCTCCCGATGGCACGTTTACCGACGCCTTCCCGATTGGGAGCGGTCGATTCGTAAAGGAATCCGATCGCGACATCGCCCGTGACCTGCGGGCCCGCGGCCTGCTCGTTCACCAGGAGCAGTATGTCCACGACTACCCGTTCTGCTGGCGGGCCGACAGCGACCCGCTCATCCAGTATCCGCGGCAGAGCTGGTTTATCCGCACGAGCCAGTTTCGCGACGAGATGCTCGCCAATAACGCCAAAATCAACTGGCTCCCCGAACACATCAAAGACGGCCGGTTTGGCAACTTCCTTGAGACCAACGTCGATTGGGCCCTCTCCCGCGAACGCTACTGGGGCACGCCGCTACCGATTTGGGTCTGCGAACAGACTGGCAAAATGGAGGCCGTGCCATCGTATGCGGCGATTCTTGCCAAGCCGGGCGTGGCGGGGGCCGACGTCTTCGAGAAGGCGAAGGCGGCGAATCCGCGCCTCTCCGACGACCTCAAGGTTCACAAGCCGTATATAGACGCGGTCACCTACGACTCGCCCTTTGCCGTAGGCAGCCGCATGCGGCGGGTGCCGGAGGTGATCGATTGCTGGTTTGATTCGGGCGCGATGCCTTTTGCCCAGTGGGGCTGGCCACACAGCAAAGCCGCGGAATTCAAGGAACAGTTTCCGGCCGACTTCATTTCGGAGGCGATCGACCAGACCCGCGGCTGGTTCTACAGCCAGCTGGCGATCAGCACGTTGCTCTTCGGGCGGATGCCCGAACTCAGTCAGCCCGGTGACGAAGCAACGCCGTATCCTCACCCCTTTAAGACCTGCATCGTCCTCGGTCACATGCTCGGCGAAGACGGGCAGAAGATGAGCAAGAGCAAGCGGAACTATAAAGAGCCGCATGTGATCTTCGATTCATACGGTGCCGACGCGCTGCGGTGGTTTTTCCTCGCCGGCCAGCCGCCGTGGACGAGCATCCGCTACAACGAGCGGGCGATCCGCGACAGCGTGTCTGAGTTTCTCCTGCGGCTGTGGAACGTCTATTCCTTCTTCGTGATCTATGCCCGCATCGACGGGTTTGATCCGGCGGCCTTGCTTGCCGCGCCGGGCACACTCGACCATGACGATCTGGCGAAGGCCGCGGGCTGGCGGCCCGTTCACGAGCGGAGCGAGCTTGATCGCTGGATGCTCTCGGAGCTCAACGCCACGGCTGCCGAAATGGTGGAGCGGCTCGATCGCTACGATCACTTCGGCGCAGCCCAGCGGCTCTCCGCGCTCGTTGATGGCGTGAGCAACTGGTTTGTCCGCCGGTCGCGAGATCGTTTCTGGGCGGCCGGCAAGGCCGACACCAGCGGTCAGGGCAATCCCGACAAGCTCGATGCCTACTGGACGCTCTACGAAACCCTGCTTTCGGTCGCGCGGCTAGCCGCGCCGTTTGTGCCGTTTGTCAGCGAGGCGATCTGGCAAAACCTGGCTGTCGGGCGGTTCGGAGCCGCCGTGCCGGAAAGCGTGCACCTAACCGATTTCCCAACCGGTGCCGCGAGGCTTATCGACGCCGATCTCGGCCGGCGGATGGCGCTGGTCCGTGATGTGTCGTCGCTGGGCCGCGCCGCCCGCGCCGCCGAGAAGCTGAAGGTCCGCCAGCCGCTTTCGAAGGTGGAGGTAATCCTTGCCGCGGCATCACCAGCCGACGAGGAATGGCTTGCCGCCCATGCCGATCTCGTCTGCGACGAGCTCAATGTGAAGCAGTTTGAAATCTGCCGGGAGCCTGATCGCTACATCACGCGAAGCGTGCTACCAGACCTCAAGAAGCTTGGCCCCCGGCTGGGCAAGCAGCTGCCGCAGGCCCGCGATGCGATCACAAAGGCCGATGCCGCGGCCTTGCTGGCGGCGCTGACCCGCAGCGGCCGGGCAGCGGTGTCGCTCCCCTCGGGCGACACAATCGAGATTGAACAGGGCGACGTGATCGTCCGCACGACCGCCAAGGAAGGCTGGGCGGCCGCGGAGAGCCCGCTGGCTGTGGTCGTCGTCGCCAGCCAGCTCACGCCGGAGCTCCTCGCCGAGGGCCTCGTTCGCGAGGTCGTGCATGCGGTGCAATCACAGCGGAAGACGCTCGACCTCGAGTTCACCGACCGCATCGACCTCGGCTTCGAGACAACATCGCCCGAACTCAGGGCGGCGATCGAGCACCATCTCGACTACGTGGCCGGCGAAACGCTCGCCGAGTCGGCCACGTTCGGCACGCTCGCTGGAGCCTCTCCCGAATCCCTCGACATCGACGGCCACCTGCTCACGATCAGCGTCCGCCCGGTGTAAGGCCAGACATCTCAGTTGCCCTTATCGATTGCTGGTCAAATACAACTTGTAAACACATCTCGTTGAAGTGATCGTCCGGCCCGTATTTCCTGGGGCCAGAAGAATCCACTTCCCCTGCTGACATTACATCGCAAGCGATGAGATCGCATTGCCGTGACTGCTGCGAGACATTGAATGTCAGTCCGCTCGTGGATGTAGACATATATCCCACATCAAACACCGGGGACGGTTGCGACTCGCTGCTATCGTGTGCCATGGGCGGGTGCACGGCAATGCGATACTCTCCCGGTGGAGCTCCATCATCACCTGACGCCCAGATCGTCGTGTTGCGCAATGAAATACCGATACATTCCCCCCCAGGTCGCTGCTGAAGAATTAGCAGCCGCATCCCAAGCCTGGAGTGAGATCAAATTGATCAAACAGCGGCTGCTCTTTGCTATTTCGACCGAGACTTAGTCGAGAGCGCGATGAAGCCACACGCCGGTGCCAAGGAGCATCACCCCGCTTGCCAGAAGGTGGGCGCCGATGATCAGTCCGAGAAATGTTGGTGCTTGGTCTGGTG
>JAYQOK010000160.1:0-7673 GCA_038144795.1 Candidatus Kuenenia sp.
CACACGTTCACGGCGGCGATCGAATTCAAAAAGACCTCGGTTGAAGCCGGTCGCCGCGTCGGATCGGCCTCGAGGCATGCCATGATGGCACGAGCCAAAGGCTCCGGAATATCCGGCCAGCCGGCGCGGATATCGTCCGGCGGAGAGTCGTGCGACAGAGCTGCCTGGCCGGTCGTACCCCGCGGCCAGGGCAGATGAAGGGTGCCAATTTCAAAAGCCGTCACGCCAAGCGAGAAGATGTCGATCCGCTTGTCGATGGAGCGACGGCGGACAACTTCCGGCGCCATGTAGTTGGGCGTACCAGTACGATTGCCGGGCTGAAGAAAAGCCGGTTTGTCCGGCACCGTGAGACCAAAGTCAAAGAGCTTGAGACAGTCATCTGGCGTGACGAGAAAGTTACGTGGGCAGATGTCGCGATGTACGAAGCCAGCGGCATGAACGGCACCGGTCGCCTCAGCGGCTTGACGAATGAAGTTGAGACGGCGAGCTGGATCAAGAGCCTTTCGGGATGAGATGAGCACATGGAGCAAACGCCCCTCCACAAACTCTTCGACGAGGTAGAGGCCGCCTTCAAGCGTTGTTCCCCAATCAAGCGTCTTCACGATCTTCGGGCCCACAATAGCCATCCCAATCTCACCTTCATTGGGCTTGCCGAGTTTACGATAGCGATGTTCGATTGGCCCTGCCTTGGCCATGTTGACAACCTTCAGCCCAACCACCTCGCCGGTTCTCCGGTCTCGAACCTTGTAGAAAGTCGACATCGTGCCCGAGGAACTTTCCTGGAGTTTCTCGTAGCGACGCCAGAGGTCGACCTTCGACTTTTTGCCACCAAAGAATGGAAAAAGGTTGACGAAGCCCATGTCAGGAATTCTTCAAGGACGCCAACTCGGCATGGGCGGCGGCAAGCGCCTGTTCGAGCCGTGGGACCTCAGTTGGATCATCGGGCTGCTTCTTTGCACCAGCCAACTGCTGCTGCAACTTGGCAATCTTCTGATGCAGCACTTCCATCCGCTTTTTTTCTTTCTTATCCATGCGACGTGACCGCCTTACTGAGGTGTGCCGGCTTCGGTGGTCTGTTGATTCTTGGTTTCAGTCGTCTCCGCGGATCCGGGGGCGGTTCCCTGCTCGGCTCCTGGCAGGATGAGTCCTCCCTCGGGGGCACGAAACCGTGAGCCCGCTTCACCATCCCGATACCGCGCGGCTGACGCGTCGCGATCGACATCGGTATTCTCGAGGTCCACTCCCCCATCGGCGACGATGTTGGGGCCCGTGTGAAGTTGCCGCATCCAGCCCGAGATCATCACGATACCGACGGCCATCCCGAGCGTGACGGCGAGCCACGTCTCACGGTTGTTGCGGATCCACTGCGTGCCCTGCCCACGACCGACCAGGCCGCTGGCGAAATAGAAAACTGCCATAGCCAGCAAGAACTTCGCGCCAAACAGTGCGTGATAACTGGTCTGCCGCATCCAGGTGCCACCAGCCCAGCCCTGTTCCTTCACGAGTCCATTGAACAGCAGAAAATTGGCCAGCCCGCTCACGAGCAGCAGTGTGATCGCAATCATCACCCAGGGCATCCACCGACGGCGAATTGCGTCATGGACCTTGTTACGGGTTTCCTCCTCAAAGTCAGCCAGAGCCGGCAGCAGGCCGAAACGGGCAAAGGCAAGGCCGCCGATGGCGATCACGGCACCCATGATGTGGGCCCAGCGGAGAACGAGGGTGGTCGGGTCCATGCGAAAAGTGCTCCAGGGAACGAGGGTAGAAAATGAATATTACCCGAAGCCACCACGGTTCCCAAGTCGCCGTGACACGGCATCGGGTAGAGTCTGGGCCATGGATTTCAATGAACACGACGATCAGGACGAGGGACTCCAGCGGTTCCTCTCCGGGGAGCAGCCGCATGACCACTGGATGCGGCTGGCACTCGAGGAGGCCCGGGCAGCTGCCGCTGAGGATGAGGTGCCGGTGGGAGCTGTGGTGGTGGCTGCCGGCCGTGTCATTGCTAGCGCCCACAATCAGCGCGAGCAACTGGACGATCCCACGGCCCATGCCGAGATGATCGCTCTCACGCAGGCTGCTTCCCAACAAGCTAGCTGGCGATTGGATGGCTGCACGCTCTATGTGACGCTCGAACCCTGCCCGATGTGTGCCGGAGCCATTGTTCAGGCGCGGGTGCCGAAGGTCGTGTGGGGCGCCGCTGATCCGAAGGCCGGCGCTGTGGTGTCCCTCTACCGTCTCTTCGAGGACACTCGCCTCAACCATCGAGTCGAACACATCGGTGGCGTGCTGGCCGAACAGTGCGGCAACATTCTCACCGAGTTTTTCCGCGGGAAGCGGAGCCGATGAGACCACGTGTTCTAGGTCAAGTGTCCTAGAGCGCATCCAACTTACGTGTATCGCCGGCTCGAGGGCGGCAAAAGTCGCCGCTTCGCGGTCTTTCAGATTGTCGTGGGGCGAGGATGCACCCAACGCTCCTCAAGCGTTCGCCGACCCTCTCGCCTACCCTTGTCAGTCTGTCTGACCGTCGCTACAGATATAAACGGGAAGTGTTTTAGGTCTGTGTGAAAAGGCTACCGTCGGCTCGTAGCCTAATACTGGGTTTTCAGACAGAGCCTAGGTTCGCTGCGTGATCGGTATGAACTCGCGCCTCTTTTCACCCGTGTAGATCTGTCGGGGACGGCAAATCTTTTTGGTGGGTGAGTGGTGCATTTCAATCCAGTGGGCGATCCAGCCAGCCAGCCGTCCCATCGCAAACAGCACGGTGAACATCTGCACTGGAATTCCCATCGCCCGGTAAATCACTCCGGAATAGAAATCGACGTTGGGGTAGAGTTTTCGCTCGATGAAGTATTCGTCGGCGAGCGCCACCTCCTCAAGCTGTTGGGCAATGTCGAAGATCGGATCACGAATCGAGAGCTTGGCCAAGAGTTTGTCACAGGTGGCTTTGATCAACTTGGCCCGCGGATCGTAGTTCTTGTAGACCCGGTGGCCAAAGCCCATGAGGCGGAATCCGGAGTCTTTCTTCTTGGCAAGATCGACATATTTTTTGACGTTGCCACCGTCGGCTCCGATCCGCTCCAGCATCTCCACACAGGCCTGATTGGCCCCGCCATGAAGCGGCCCCCAGAGTGCCGAGATGCCGGCCGAGATACTGGCGAACAGGTTGGCATCACTCGACCCGACCATGCGAACGGTTGATGTGGAGCAGTTTTGCTCATGGTCGGCGTGCACGATCAGAAGCATGTCGAGCGCGTCGGCAAAGTCCGGGTCGACATGGTATTCCTCGCACGGCACGGCAAACATCATCTGCAGAAAGTTCTCGCAGTAGCCGAGGTCATTCCGTGGATACATCAGCGGTTGGCCGACCGACTTCTTGTAGCTGTAGGCCGCGATCGTCGGCAACTTTGCCAGCAGGCGATGCACGCTCACCTCCACCTGCCGTGGATCACGAACGTCAAGCGAGTCTTGGTAGAAGGTGGAGAGGGCTCCAACCACACTCCCCACGATGGCCATCGGGTGTGCATCCCGCGGGAAGCCATTGTAGAAACTCCGCATGTCCTCGTGAATCATGGTGTGGTGAGACAAGGACGTGCGAAACGAGTCCAATTCGTCGCTGGTCGGCAACTCACCGTAGATCAGAAGGTAGGCGACCTCGACGTAGTCGGCCTTGGCGGCAAGATCCTCGATCGGATAGCCGCGGTAGCGGAGAATTCCCTGTTCGCCATCAAGGTAGGTGATCGCACTCGTGGTGGAACCAGTGTTGACATAGCCCTCGTCGAGCGTGATCGCCCCGGTAGTCGCCCGGAGTTTGGCAATGTCGAGCGCCCGCTCGCCCTCGGTTCCCACGATGATTGGGAGTTCGGCCGATTCGCCATTGATCTCAAGCCGGGCCAAGCCGTCGGCCTTGGCACCGGGCCACGGAGGGGCGGCAACTGGTTTGGTAGATGGGGCACTCATGGTGCTTCTCCTGAAGGAGGCGAAAACGCGGCCGAACGCTGCCCGCCACGCGGCAGTCTAGCCGTCGTCACAGGCATCGGCAACGATACTCAGTCATGCACGCTCTGATTCTCGTTCTGCTGATCGCGGTGACGCCTGAGGCGACGAGTTCGTCACTGCCACGAGCGTCAGGCTGGACCACTTCCCGCCTCCTCGCCTCGCCGCATGCCACCCAAGCGGCGGCGGGCGATCGTGAGAGCGTCTACGCCATTTCGAGCACTACGGTGGCCCGCTATGATCGCGCGACGGGATGTCTGACGGCAACAGTGACCTCACCCGACACGAAACACCTCAACAGTGGTTTTCTCTATGAGGGAAAGGTGTGGTGTGCTCATTCAAACTACCCGGCAGTCCCCCATGAGTCCGACATCCGTGTCTATGATCCAACAGCGGGTACGCTCGCAGTTCATCACGTCTTTCCCGATCCGCCGGGGAGTCTCGTCTGGTGCGTGCAGCGGGACGGATGCTGGTGGTGTTGCTTCGCCCATTACGGCGACGAGAATGCCCGTACCGTTCTTGTAGAATACGAGCCAGGGAGCTTTGATCACGAGCGGCGGAGGTTCACGTTTCCCATGAAGATCATCGCTGACTGGGACGGCATGAGTGGCTCCGGGGGCATTTGGGAGGGCGACTCACTGCTGGTGTCACATCACCACTTTCGTGTCCTCTATCGGCTGAGGCTTCCGAAGACGGGTGGCACGCTCGAACTTGTCGAAGCCCTCCACTGCCCCTTTCCCGGCCAAGGCTTTGCGGCCGACCCAGTGACCGGCGGGCTCATCGGCATCGACCGTACTCGCCGGGCAGTCGTATTCGCAGACCGGGATGCGAACTGACGTTGGAAGAAGTCACCGGGCAGACTTGTTCCACAGTCTGCTACCGCAGCATAGAGGGGCGGCCGGCAGTAACCGTATCGGCGGGGTCGTCATCGAAGATCGTCCACACCGGCGTCCGCTCCCGCAGCCGTTTGAGGTAAGCCTCCATTTCCGTCCTCTTACGATCCTCGAGCAGTTTCTCACGAATTCCGGTTTGGGCTTCAATAAACGGCGTACGGCCCGCCTCGGTCCGCTCGGTGACGCGGATGATGTGGAGGGCGGAGCCGTCATCGAGGATTGTGCTCAACTGACCGACAGGCAGACGAAAGATCGCCTCGTCAACCACTTTTGAAACCAGTGCCCCCTTCGTCGTCCAGTCATACACGCCGCCGCTCGAGGCTGTGGGGCCCTCCGACTTTTCACGGGCCACATCGGCAAATGGCCGCCCACCGAACACCTCATTGCCCATGGCGGCGAGTTTGTTCCACGACTGCTCACGGGGCTGCGCGGGCGAAACCTTCACCGTGAGTTGTTCGAACCGGACTCGGCTAGGAAACTCGTAGTCGGCTAAGTGGTTCTCATACCACGATATCATGTCTGCGTGGGGGATTTCGTCATCGCTCTCGACCTGGGTCGAGAGCCACTGCTGCGCAAGGGCCCGCTCGAAGAACATTTTTCGCATCCGATCGAGTGATTGCCCTTGCGACCGTAGCTTCTGCTCAAACTCCCGAATCCCGTTCACGCCGGCTTCCTGCATCATCTTCGACAACTGAGACTCGTCAAAGGCCTCATTCACCTTGGCTTCGATCTCGGGAAGGCGTTCTTCGGGGATCGTGCGACAGGCGTCAACAAAGACAAGTAGCGTTTCGACGTGAGGAGTGAGCACCTGCTTGTAGATCATCAGTTTGAGTTCACGGATTTGCTCGGGCTGGAGGCCGGGAGAAACCTTGGCCAACCACTCGCTCGCGGCGGGAGTCATGAGATCTCCTTCGAGCACCACCTCGGGGCCAACTCGCGCCACCACCATCGCCGTCTCCAGCGATTGCATGTTGAGCCGGACAAGATCCTGTGAGGTGGTGGTGGCCGACGCTGGCAACTGGGGCGGTACAAACGACTCGGTGTATTGGGCCTGGATCACAGTGCCGGCGACCGACTCCGGGGTGACAGCGTCAAGCGGTTCGAGCGGGGCACCCGGGTTTTCACGAATGCTCGAGAGGATGTGCTTGCCGATGGCGTCTGGATTGCCATCGGTCTTCTTGCCGCCGGGCCACGACTCAGGCCGCGAGATGGCCTTGGGCTGCTCAGGCACGATCTGTGACGGTCGCATGATCGGCTCGAGCGGAGGCGGTGCGGTGGGCTGCAGCTCACTTGCCTGGGCCACGCTGACGTCCCGTACTGCTAGTGCCAAAATAAGAACGCAGAAGCCGGCAGCACCGACGGCTACGAAACGCGGACGCTGGTTCTTCATGGAGTGGGTGTCCGCTTCGCCGCCGCCTGGATCGAATACAAAATTCGGCAGGACTGTAGGGGTCAACCGAATTGGTCGCAAGAGCGTCCCAGACATTCGGTCTGGCCGTTGATTTGCGGCTACCGGGGCCCCGCTTCCAGGGCGTGTGCCGCATCACGATCCCAGCCGGCCGGGGTGCCACGGAACCAGTTTCGGGATTCACGAGACTTCGGTAGCAGCAGGCCCGTCTCACGATCATGCTCGTCAGACGAGAGATCGGCAGGGGCACTGTCGCGGGTCTGTTCGGTCCAGTCGGTGAGGAGTTTCCGCATCCGCTCAAGGTCGGCGGCGTGTGCCGAGTCGGCTTCCAGATTGTTGAGTTGAGCGGAATCGTCGGGCGTAAAATACAACTCCTCATCTGGTCGCGGTTCCCGAAAGACGTCGGTCTGCGCTGCCGAGAGGCTCCCGGCGTTGCGAGCGGCGATCAGCGATCTGTGCGCCGGTGACCGCACCGAGTCAGCCGGCCCTTGCCAGGGAAGCAGGGGCCGGCGGTTGCGAATGTAGAGCCAGCCGTCGCTGGTTCGAGCCGCCCGACCATGGGCCTCGTAGTCATGCCAGTTGTGCTCCGAGAAGGCGACCTTCCGCACCTCGGCCTCCGGATCAACGAGAATGGGTAAAAAACTCACGCCCTGCATCGCGTCGGCCGCTTCGATACCGGCGGCGGCAAGGATCGTGGGGGCGATGTCGATCGCGCTGACCAGACTCTTGGTCGGGATGCCTGGTCGCCTCAGCCCCTGCGGCCAGTGCACGACAAACGGCGTCCTCATGCCGGAGTCATGCAGTCTCGTCTTCGCCCGAGGAAAGGGCCGCCCGTTGTCGGCCATCACAATCAGGAGCGTGTTGTCGAGACTGTTTTGCCGCGCCAATTCATCGACGACCTGACCCACGAAGTAATCGAATCGTGTGACTTCGTTGCGGTACGAAGCAAGATCGGCCCGTGTGGCCGGATCATCAACCAGAAACGGGGGCACATCACCCGCCGTGTGCTCATGTCGCGGCCCGTAGAGATCTTCCCGCCAATCGGCGTCACCATCCCAGTCGCGATGGGCATCGAGTGCGGCGAACCAGAAGAAAAACGGCTTGTCCCGCGGCCGCTCGCGAACGGTCTGCACCCACTCGGCATGACCACCACGATTGCCGGGAGCGAATCCTTTTTTCACGACATCAAACGCTGCGGGCGGAGCGGACTCTCCCGGCTGTGGCCGGTCAACCGTCATATGATTCTTTCCAACCAACGCCGTGAAATACCCTGCCTCCCGCATGAGCCGGGGAAACCAGGGCAGGTGCGCAGCGATTGGCTGGTGTAATTCACTCGCCCGGCCGCAGTTGTGTGGATAGCGGCCGGTGATGATGCT
>JAYQOK010000161.1:0-7616 GCA_038144795.1 Candidatus Kuenenia sp.
CGACTTACCGGGCGAACGATTTAATGGCATGGTTATCCACAGGAATCTGTTGTCGGACGGACATGAATCCGACTACCTTGTTGATCGTAAGTATTCGAAAGACGCTCGCGTTCATTCATTGGGGCCTTGGCCGCTTCGAGGAATAAATCGGCTTGCAAAGCGATGGGAAGCACGGACATCTCGACAGTCGGACTTGTGCGTACTCGGGCTTGGAGCGTTAACGCAACGGTCTTTTCGAGCGGCTGACCTCATTCATCTGCAACTTCTTCATGCAAGAAGTTTTTTCAGTCTCCGGCTGCTTCCCGTTATTGCAAATGGAAGCCGGCCGGTGCTGTGGACACTTCATGACCCATGGATCACGACAGGCCACTGCGTCCACTCGTTGGACTGTGATCGCTGGCGTACCGGCTGCGGTGCCTGCCCTGACTTATCGTTGCCGCTAGCCATCAGCCGTGATCGGACCGCCGAGAACTGGGAGCTCAAACGATCAAGGCTTCAACGATCGCATATTCACCTCGTCGTTGCTTCCGCCTGGATGGATCGCCGAGTAGCCGACAGCCCAATTCTTAATCACCTGCCTCGAACGGTAATCCCGTTTGGACTCGACACAGATATATTTCGACCGGGCGACAAGGTCGCCGCACGGGCAACATTCCAGATTCCACCGGATGCTCGAGTTGCCGCGGTCCGATGGACCCCTTACAACATCCTGAAAGGCACAAAATTCGCCGAGGAGGCGTTGATGCGGCTGCCTGACGGGATAGTGACTCACGTCTTGTGCTTTGAGTCCGACGGAACAGACGTGACGACTCTCAGGACTCGTTACTCGGTGATACCCATACCATGGATGCGGGACGGAGAAGATGTCGCGAGAGCTCTGACAGCCGCAGATGTATTTTTAATGCCATCGATTGGGGAAACATTTGGGATGATGGCAATTGAAGCAATGGCATGCGGTACGCCGGTCGTTGTTTTCGAAGGCACTGCGTTGCCTGAGATCATCGACGCACCTCGTTGCGGTATTGCTGTATCAAAGGGCAACTCGAAAGAACTTGCAAATGCACTGATGAAGCTTATGACGAACGTGGTATTGCATCATGATATGACTCGCGACGGTCTGGCACTTGTATCACGGAACTACACCGTGCCCACGTACGTTTCTCGCCATGTGACGCTCTATCAGCAGCTCATCGGTGAGTGGCGTTGTGGCAAGTACCGAAGTCCACGGTGATGATGAGAGCGCTGCCGATGCCGGGAAGTGTTAGGTCGTGGGTGTGGTTGTAGCACCAGGGTGGGTGTGGATGGTGATATCAACAAGAGTCACCTGCGTCTGTGGGTCGCAAAAAAGGGTACGCGATAAATGACTGTTATTGTCGTTGGCGGCGCGGGATTTATCGGCAGCCATATTGCGGATGGACTGCTCGCGGCGGGCCATCGGGTGGTCGTGCTCGATGACCTCTCAAGCGGATCGCGGGACAACCTGCCAGCCGGAGTCGAGACCCACGTGGTCGATATCGTCGATGGCAAGGCTGTTGCTGCTGTCTTTGAGCAAGAACGGCCCGATGTCGTCTGCCATCAGGCGGCACAGATGTCGGTGAGCCGCTCGGTGCGGGAGCCGCTCTTCGACGCCCAGGTGAACTGCATCGGGCTCATCAACGTGCTCGATGCCGCCGTGAAGACCGGCTGCCAGCGGGTCGTGTTCGCCTCCAGCGGTGGCGTGCTCTACGGCGACGTGACGACGCCAGCCCCGGAGACGACCCCTGCCAATCCGGTGAGCCCCTACGGCATCACAAAGTGGGTGGGCGAGCGGTATCTCGAGTTTTACGCCCGCGAGCATGGCCTCGCGGCCGTCGCCCTCCGCTACTCCAACGTCTACGGCCCCAGGCAAAATCCGCACGGCGAGGCGGGCGTGGTGGCGATTTTCTGCAAAAAACTCCTTGTCGGCGAGCCCGCCACGATCAATGGCGACGGCCGCTATGTGCGGGACTATGTGTATGGCCCGGACGTTGCGCGGGCCAACGTATTTGCTCTCACGGCCGACCTGCCGCAGATCCGCCCCGGAACGCTCACGAGCCTCAACATCGGCACCGGCATCGGGACCGATGTCAACGAACTCGAGGCGCTGATCCGGCAGCGTGTGGCTGACGTGTTGGCGGCCAAGGGACAGCCGGCCACGCTCCCCGAACCGCTCCACGGCCCAGCTCGCGCCGGCGACCTACGGTCGAATCTTGTCAATGCCTCGTTGGCAGCCGACGTGCTTGGCTGGAAGCCGAGCACGTCGCTCGATGCAGGACTTCGGCAGACTGCCGAATGGTTTGCCGCGCGTGGCTGAATGCAGCTGAAATCCGCATGCAGTTGCACTATTCCGCATGCAGTTGCACTATGTCGACTCGGGTGTGCGGTCACGAAAGTATGAGTTTGTAGCTAGGTGGCCAGCGATGTCATACCCCCGCTGATTCAGAAACTCACAGAGCGGATTCGCAGCGGCCTGAGGAATCGCAAAGTCATGCATCTCGATGATCACGACACGAGGTCGGTAGCGCGAGTAGTCGAGAGACCGCAATACCTCAAAGTCATGACCCTCAACATCAATTGAGAGCAAGTCAAACCGCAGTGGACACTGAGCCTCATCAAGAATGTTCGTGAGTGTGCGCGTTTGAACCCGGTTCTGTCTTTTGATTGTGCGATCGTATTTTTTTTGCATGAGATCGACAAACGCGGGATCAACAGATGACACCAGCGACTCTTTAAATTCCGTGAAGACCATCTCCTTTTCTTGGTCGGAGACGACAGCACATACGGCGCGATCTCTGGGGCGACATCGGCGGTGTGCTCGGATAAATGACTCGTTGGCTTCAATACTGATACCGTGCCACCCTCGGCGATAGAGCTCAAAGACGTTTGAAAAAAATTGGGGATGGTTGGCACCAACTTCAACATAGAATCCTGGTTTGGTCCCAAGAAGGTATTGCAGTGCAAGATCTTCGCCCCACTGGGCGTATGCAATCCGCGAATGCGGATCGAGGATAGCGCGAAGCAGGTCTGCCAAATAGAATCGAAGCCCAGTAAGTGGACGGAACTGGTGGAGATATGTCGGTAACGAATGGAGTCGCATGAAAGCCGTCGGTGGTCACGGGAACGAAGTGATCGGTCGAAAAGCAGTAAGTGGAGTGCACTTCTTCAAGCGGAAAGGTACCGAAATCCGAAACGCCATGACAATTCCGATCGATGCTGGCCGCGTCCGGACATTTGCAACGTGGTATGTGGAGTACTGATGGCACAAACAGCCCTCATCTGCGGCATCGGCGGGCAGGATGGCCCCTATCTCGCCGCCCACCTGCTCGGCCTCGGCTACCGCGTGGTCGGCACCAGCCGCGATGCCCATGCCAACCGGTTTGAGGGGCTCGAACGGCTGGGGATTCGCGATCGCGTGGGCGTGGAGTCGATGTCGCTTGTCGATTTCCGCTCGACGTTTCAGATCATCTCACGATACCAGCCCGACGAAATCTACAACCTCGCCGGGCAGTCGTCGGTGGGCCTCTCGTTCGAACTTCCGGTGGAGACCTACGAAAGCTTCATCGTCGGCACGGTGAACCTGCTCGAAGCCATACGCATGCTCAGCGGCCGGCCGCGGCTCTACAACGCCGGCAGCTCGGAGATGTTTGGCAACACGCACGGCCAGCCGGCGACCGAGGAGACTGTGCTCCATCCTCGCAGCCCCTACGGTATCGCCAAGGCGACGTCGTTTTGGCAGATCGCCCAATACCGTGAGGCCTACGGTGTGCACGCCTGCACCGGCATCCTCTTCAATCATGAAAGCCCGCTCCGGCCCGAACGGTTTGTGACGCAGAAGATCGTGGCCGGGGCCTGCCGGATCGCCGCCGGCGAGCAGCAGACGCTCACGCTCGGCGATCTCTCCGTGCAACGCGACTGGGGCTGGGCACCGGAATACGTGGTCGCCATGCATGCCATGCTGCAGCTCGACGAGCCGGAAGATTTTGTGATCGCCACCGGCCACACGAGCAGCCTCCAGAATTTCGTGGCCGAGGCGTTTGCAGCCGTGGGCCTCGACTGGAAGCAGCATGTCGTTCAAGACCCGAAGCTGATGCGGCCGAGCGAGATTGCCGTAGGGCGGGCCGATCCGTCGCGGGCCGCCGAGCGGCTCGGATGGCGGGCGCGGTATCGGATGGCGGACGTGGCGCGGATGATGGCGGAGGCGCGGCGATGACAGGTTTGGAAACCTGTCCTACAGGCCGGCGGTGGCGCCGGAGCAGAGTTGCCTGCTGAGCTTCGGCGATGCGAGATAAAGCAACAGGCCATGCTTCTTGCCGATGATGTTCTCTGCATTCACTGCCGAATACTCGACATGGGCCGGCATCCACCGCCTTGGCATGCCGGTATGGCCGAGCGCCTCAATACTCACATGCCGGTCGAGAAGCGGGAAAAACTCGAGCGCCTTGTCGCGAGGGTTGATGATCAGTGACACGCGGTCAACGCAGTCGAGCGTGTGGTGATATGGACCACACGGCGAAAATGCATCGCAGCGGACAGCCGGCGCAATCAGCATGAGATTCGTCTGGGCGGGCCGGTGTCGCCACGGCTGCAGGTCAGTGCGGCCAGCCTCCTCGGCAGCCACCAGATCTTCCAGAGCCTCTGCCGTGATCAAAGCCCCAAAGCTGTAGCCGATGATTCCGACCGGTCGGCAGGGATCGATCTGTCCCAACAACCAAGCCAGGTAGCGACCTTCGGTATAGGTGCGGTCATACTTAGCACGGCCGTCTTGGAGGAGCACACCATCTCTCTCGCTGGGCCACGAGAAAATGACCGTGCGAACTGGGCTGGCCGCTGCGCAGGAGGCAGCACAGTGACGGGCTAGCAGCAGGCCCTGCTGGGCCGCTTCAGCATGCTGATACCGGTTGCCATGAATGAAGATCACGATCGGCTTGACCAATCCATGCTCGTCGGGCCCAAGGAGCGATGCCAAGTCGGATCGCAACCACTGCCCGCTGCCACGACTCTGTTCGCATCGATGGTGCTCGATAAACCTCTGGACGTGGAGGTTCGGCGCTACCGGCACGCGACAGGTGGGCGGCAGACAGCGGGTGCTCACCACCCAGACATCCGGATCGGCGCATCCAGAGGCACTCAGGTGCGGCACGGGATCGAGCGCCCGAACGACACGATCCTCAGCGTTTGGGAGAGCAGCGAGGAGGCGCGTGGCACCGTCATCACCGCGGGCCGACCGCGGCCCGACCAACGCCAACGCAATCAACGCGGCTGCGGCGAATCCGATGAACAGTCGGGCAGCCTTCATGATTGGTCCCGTCTGCCCCTCCTGATGAAGGTGTTGCCCTGTCGGCATGACGCGCGTGGCCTTGAAATGAAAACCTCCTTTGCCTTGCCAGAGGCAAAGTTTTCTCAACTCTAGCACCGTTTTTCGCAGGCTCAGGGCACATGCCTCGATAGCCCTCCGTGCGGAGCGCCGATTTATAAGGTGCGATCGTCATCGCTCTTACAACCGGCCGCTTGTGGGCTGAGACGCTGCACTGCGGCCCACAGAAAATTTTTTCGGCCGACTCAGCACGAAATCGTGAGGTAGGTTTTTCCAGCGTTGTCACGGACGACGCATGACGAGTCCATGGCAGGACGGTCCCCGCCCTGCCCCCGGTGGAGAAGAGAAAATGTCACGCACGGTTTTGCTCGCACTGGCGGTCAGCAGCCTTATCGCCGCTCCCGGCTGCAGCAGTTGCTTTGGCAACAACAATTGCCGACGGCCGTCGTTTATGGAATTTCAAGGGGGCGGCTGCCTGAATCGGCGGCAGCAGCCGCAGATGGCACCCTGTGCGGCTCCTGCCTGTGCCCCCTGCGGCGCTCCTGCCTGTGAGCCGTGCGGCTCCCCTGCCCCATGCTGCGAGGGTGGCGGCGAGATGATCTCGTCACCCATGTCGGCCCCGGTGGTGAGCGAGCAGGGCACGTTTTCCTGATCTGACCACCTGACAATTCGAACACCCCCGCCCCTCTGGTGACGCGCCGTTCTTGCCGGCCACGCATCGGGCAAGCAGCACGCTGTGTGCCTGCTCCCGATTCGAACGGCCCGTCACCGGGGGGGCGGTTTTTTTGGCGGTATACTCCCCGCCATGTTCGAAACTCTTTCTGCCTCGCTCTCCTCCGCCCTCTCCTCCCTCCGCGGCCGCGGGAAACTCACCGCCGCCAACATGCGGGAGGGGCTCGGCGACGTTCGCACCGCCCTGCTCGAGGCCGACGTGGCCTACTCGGTGGTCGACGAATTCATCGATCGGGTCGCCGAGGATGCCGTCGGTGCCCAGGTGCTCGAGTCGCTCGACCCCACGCAGCAACTCGTCGGCATCGTCCACCGCGAACTGATCAACCTCATGGGTCCGGTGGACCACTCGCTCCACCTCGAGGCCGGCAAGACCACGATCCTCATGCTCTGCGGCCTGCAGGGCTCCGGCAAGACCACCTCCTGCGCTAAGCTCGCCAAGAAGATCATGGAACAGGGCCGCGAAGTGATGCTTGTGGCCGCCGACCTGCAGCGGCCCGCCGCCATCGAGCAACTCGCCGTGCTCGGCCGACAGCTGAATGTGGCCGTGCACACGCCCGATGGCATCACCGATCCGGTCGCCGTCTGTAAGGCCGGCGTGGCCAAGGCGAAGTCGTCCGGCATCCCGGTGGTGATTTTGGACACCGCTGGCCGGCTTGCGATCGACGAGGCCCTCATGAAGGAGCTGGCCACGATCGACCGGAGCGTGGGCCCCGATCAGGTGTTCCTCGTCGTCGACGCGATGACCGGGCAAGACGCTGTGAAAAGCGCCGCTGCCTTCAACGATGCCCTCACGATCGACGGTGTGATCATGACCAAGCTCGATGGCGATGCCCGCGGCGGGGCGGCGCTGTCGGTGAAGAGCGTGACGGGCGTGCCGATCAAGTTCATCGGCACCGGCGAACAGATCGATGCCCTCGAAGATTTTCATCCGGAGCGGATGGCCGGCCGGATCCTCGGCATGGGTGATGTCGTGTCGCTCGTCGAGGAGGCGCAGCGGAAGTTTGACCAGGAGGAAATGAAGCGTCAGGAGGAGCGGCTGAAGGCGGGCGAATTCACGCTCGACGACTTCAAAGCCATGCTCTCCCAGACCCGCCGGCTCGGGCCCCTCGGCAAGGTGCTCGGCATGATTCCCGGCATGGGGGGCATGCAGGAGATGCTCGGCGGGGCCGACCTCGAAAAAGACATGAACCGCCTGTTCGGCATCATCGATTCGATGACTCCCGACGAGCGGCGAAACCCCAGCCGCGTGATCGACCAGTCGCGGCGGCGGCGGATTGCGACCGGCGCCGGCGTGCCGCCCAATGAGGTGAGCGACCTCGTGAAGCAGTTTGATGGCATGGCGGGTCTCATGAAGGGCATGGCCGGCCTCGGCATGAAGGACCGGATGCGGGAGGTCCAGAAACTCCAGGCCCAGATGGCCAACCCCGGAGCCCGCCTCGGCCGTCCCAAGGGCGATACCGGCAAGCGGCTCACCGCCGCCGAGCGGCGGGAGCTCAAGAAGCAGCGGGAGAAAGAGGCCCGCCGCAAAAAGCGGGGCAGCAAGTAGCGCGAC
>JAYQOK010000162.1:0-3428 GCA_038144795.1 Candidatus Kuenenia sp.
AAATAGTGGCCCGAATCCGCTCATTGGCATGATACGTCTCTCCCTGAATCTGCTCGCTCCGCGGCAAAATTGCCTCGGTGCCTCCCAGGGACACGGTCGCTGTAGCGCCCTCGCTCCGAACCACTACACCCGACACCATCTGGCCGATCTGCTCTTCAAACTCATCGTGGATTGCATCCCGCTCGGCCTCTCGAATTTTCTGGATGATCACCTGCTTGGCAGTCTGTGCGCCGATGCGGCCAGAAAGTTCCTGAGTGTCGATTTCGACTCCATCATGGGTGCCGCTCACGCGACCGTCCTGACGATCAATTTGGATCGTGATCTCAGCAGTCTCGCCGTATTGGCGGGTTAGGGCTGTCACCAACGCAGCCTCAATCGCCTGAAAGACGATCTCTTTATCGATATTTTTGTCGCGATGGATGGCGTCGACGATACGGAGAATTTCGTCTGGCTTCATGGAGTTCTCGGGCGCCGTTTCCGGCGTGGCTGTTCGTCACCTGCGTGTTTCGGGCGAAGCGCATCCCATGGATGGCAGTGCCGGAACAGGCGACGCCAATCCCATCATGGGCGCCGAAACACCCTTTCAAAACACAAGTGCCCAAGTTGAAAGGGTTTGTGTGCAGGATGTTTGGAACAGTATCCGCGAACCAGCAGCCTCTGCCATCAACAGTCAACGCAACTTGGAAAAGGTACGGTGCCGGCTCCAGACTGTCAAGGAGCGGTCATCGTCTGGCGGGATTGTGAACGTGGCCTTCAGGTCGCTTTCCAGCCACGAATCACGACCGATCCAGCCTGCCCCTGGGGCGTGACCGCGGACGAAAGAAACACCTCACCGGGAGCATCCCCGCGGCGGGCAGGCCGAACCGGGCAGTCCGGATCGGTCGTCTCGTGATTAAGGAGGGGAAACAGTTCCCCTCGCTGCATGGCCAGTAGGCTCCCGATGCACTCGACGATCCCGCTTCCCGCGCCCAGGTTGCCGAAATGGCCCTTGGCAGCCACGGTGGGGATGCTCGCAGTGGATACGGCGAACACATCGCTGATCGCTGCCGCCTCCTCGCGATCTCCTGCGACGGTGCTCAGCCCCTGGGCATGGATATGGCCCACTTCATCTGCCACCACTCCAGCACTGGCTAGCGCCTGCCGCATCGCCATTGCGAGCACCTCGCGACGTGCATTAACAGCATCGTGTCTGGTCGCAGCCCGCGCCGCGTGGCCGATTACTTCTCCATGGCTCCGGGCACCACGCCGGCGGGCATGCTCGAGATCCTCCAACACCAGCACCGCCGCCCCCTCACCAAGCACCATACCGGTGCGGGCTTTGTCAAAGGGCCGACTCCAGGCCGTGGGGGACAGGGATCCGTTGCCCGTGGCTACTTGTTCATTTTGCAGCGCGTGCACGGTCTTCATCGGGTGTATGCGAGTCCCGGTCGATCCAGCCAGCATGATGTCGGCGGCACCCCGCTGGATCGTCATTGTCGCCTCACCGATGGCGAGGTGGCCACTTGCTTCGCGGATCGTAATCGAGTTACTCGGCCCCCGCAGATCGTTGTAGATCGCGATGTGCGAGGCCGGCATGTTGGGCAGATACTTGAGCAGCCACAGCGGGTTGAGCAGAGGCAAACCATGCTCAGCCCATTGCCCAAAGGCAAACTGGCCGTCACCATCACGACAGGCTGCCACACTCGCCGTGAAATCCTCCGGGAGCGTGAGCATGTAGTCCGAACCAAAGACACACCCAAACCGCTCCGGCTGGTGGGCGTCCGGTTCAAAGCCACCGTCGTGGAGAGCCCGCTGGGCTGCGGCAACCGCCATCTGGCTCTCACGACACATGACTTTCAGCCCCTTGCGGATCGCCTTTTTGCACTCGACCGGGAGGGTGCCGAAGTCATCGATGTGCCCTGTGAAGCAGCGGGCCTCAGCCGCATGGGTCAGTGGTAGCCCGGAGCAGGGGAATGACTCGAGGGGAACCACGGCACTGCGGCCCTCGACGAGGTTCATCCACAGGTCATCCAAGGTGATGCCAAGCGGCGACACCAGCCCCATGCCGGTAATGACAACTCGACGCTCTACCGACTGACTCACTACATGACTCATCAAGACTTCCTGTCACTCCACTCGGGGTACAAACTCCGGCCACGATCCCAGAATGCCCTCAGATTTGTTTTGGTGTCGGTGAGCAACGCCGTTCCGGAGCAAACATTCTGGCCGGGAACCGGCCGGGACTCCAACCCCAGCCGGGTGACAACCCCTTGGCCGGCGGGGGGGTTTGCGTCTCGATCTATTACTTCAGCACACCCAACACGAGGCTGGCATTGTGGCCACCGAATCCAAAGCTATTGCTCATCGCCACATCGACCCGGGCCTCACGGGCCACCTTCGGCGTGTAATCAAGGTCACAGGCCGGATCGGGCGTGTCGAGGTTGATCGTCGGCGTGATCACGCCACGAGACACCGTGAGAGCGCACACCACGAGTTCGATCCCTCCGCTGGCCCCGAGGGTATGCCCGAGTTGGCTCTTGGTGCTCGACACGGCCAGCTTGCGGGCCTGCTCGCCAAACACCTTCTTCACCGCCGCCGTCTCGGCTTTGTCGCCCAGCGGGGTGCTGGTGCCGTGGGCGTTAATGTACTGCACAGACTCCGGATTGATTGCCGCGTCGCGGAGCGCCATGGCCATGGCCTGGGCAGCGCCCCGCCCCTCCTCGTCGGGCTGCGTGATGTGGCCGGCATCGCCACTGGCCCCGTAGCCCATTAGTTCGCCATAGATCCTTGCGCCACGGGCCCGGGCGTGCTCGAGCTCCTCAAGCACCACCACACCCGCCCCCTCGGCAAGCACGAAGCCATCACGATCGGCATCAAAAGGACGGCTGGCCTGCTGGGGCGCGTCGCCGCGGAACGAGAGTGCCCGCATGTTCTGAAACCCGGCCAGGCCGATCGGCGTGAGGGCCGCCTCGCTGCCGCCGGTCACCATCACATCGGCATCGCCGTATTGAATCGCCCGGAGAGCCGACCCGATCGAGTTGGCGGCGCTGGCGCAGGCCGTGGCGACGGCAAAGTTGGGGCCCTTGATCCCGTAGAGGCTCGAAACGTGCCCACTTGCCGAGTTGACCATCAGTTTCGGGATCGTGAACGGGGAGACCTTATCGATGCCCTTGTGAAGCAGCCGCTCCTCCTGAACTTCGAATTCCCAGAGGCCACCGATACCGGAGCCGATCACGACACCACACCGAAAGGGCTCTTCCCTGGAAAAGTCGATCCCTGAATCGGCCACAGCATCTTTGGCAGCCGCGATCGCAAACTGCGTGAACCGGTCGAGCCGCTTGAGTTCTTTGGGTCCGGCAATGTCTTCCTTCTCAGGCTCCCAGCAAACCTGCCCGCCAAACTGCACGCGGTAGCCCGACACATCGAACAGCGAGATCGGACCCACACCA
>JAYQOK010000162.1:3438-7253 GCA_038144795.1 Candidatus Kuenenia sp.
TGGGCCCCACACCACTCTCGCCGCCGACAACGCGATCCCAGAAAGTCTCGACGGTACGACCCAAAGAGGTGACGACGCCCAGCCCCGTCACCACAACCCGACGTTTCATCCGTGTCACCCGCCCGCGGCCCCAAATCTCCCGCCGCAATGCGGGCACTCAGTGCAGTTTGGTGCGATGGGTTTTTTGCAGTAACAACATGGAACCAGGGACTGGTGCTTATCGATGAACTCCACCGCCTGGCCGACGGTCTGAATCTTCTCGGCAGCATCGTCCGGGATGTTGATCTCGAACTCCTCCTCGAGTTCCATGACCAATTCGACCGTGTCGAGGGAGTCGGCACCGAGGTCATTGATGAACGATGTCTCAGCTGTGATCTGCTCCTTGCTCACACCCAGCTGAGTCGCCACGATGTCGATCACGCGATCTTGGACTGAAGCCACCTTTGAAATCCTCCTGACGTATCTGCAAAACGAACCCGGTAGGGCGGGCGGGCCAACCAGGGCAACCGCAGCGACCGGAGAAGATATACCCGTTGGCCACCGAACATGTCCAGCCCGCCGGGAAGCCCTGCCAAATGGCCAAAAAACTACCCGATCAGGCCGCCGTCGACGACGAGCGTCTGAGCCGTGATGTAGCCAGACGACGGCGCCGCCAAAAAGAGCACCGCTTCGGCAATCTCCCAGGCCTCGCCGAGCCGCTTGGCTGGCACCCGTTTCTTCACCTCGTCGGAAAGGGCGGGCCCCATCGCGGCTGTCATGTCGCTGGCAATGAACCCGGGGGCCACCGCATTGACCGTGATCTTGCGGCCGGCGAGTTCCTTGGCGACCGTGCGGGTGAGCCCGACCAACCCCGCCTTCGAGGCCGAGTAGTTGGCCTGGCCCGAATTGCCAATCAGGCCTGACACGCTCGAGACATTGATGATCCGGCCGTACCGCTGCGACATCATCGGCCGGCTGGCGGCCCGCATGAAGAGGAAGGGGGCCCGGAGGTTGGTCGTGAGCACATCGTCCCACTCCTCGTCGCTCATCCGCGGGAGCAGCGTATCGCGGGTCACACCGGCATTGTTGACGAGGATATCGAGCCGGCCGAGCTTCTCGACAATCGCTTCGATCACACCGGCAATTGCCTCTCCCTGAGTGACATCGCAGGGAAACACGTCGGCCTTGCCTCCGGCCGCCTGGATCGCGGCAGCCACGTCGGCCAGCTTGCCGGCACTGCGGGCGACGAGGGCCACCGTCGCGCCATTGGCGGCGAGCGTCTCAGCGATCGCCCGACCGATGCCCTGTGAGGCGCCCGTCACCACGGCCACCTGGCCCGACAGATCCGCCCGCAACATCTTCGGCTTCGCCACCTGCTTGCCATCGTCAGCCATCGCCGTACTCCCTTGTGTTGCTTGTAACTTGGAAACATTCGCGTCAGGTTCAGTCGAACACGCCGTGGCAGGCCATGCCGCGGCTGATCCGTTTGAGCAGCCCACGGAGCACCCGACCGGGTCCAACTTCCCATACTGCCTGCACGCCCGTCGAGAGCACCTGTTCCATCGATGCCTGCCACTCGACAACGCCGCAGACCTGACGGGCCAGCAGGGCCCGGATTTCCTCCGGATCGGTGTGGGGCCGGGCATCGACGTTGCTCACCACCGGAATCCGCGGCGGGGCGAGCGACACGGTGGCGAGGGCAGCCCCGAGTTTTTCGACCGCCGGCTCCATGAGCTGCGTGTGAAACGCCCCCGCCACATCGAGCGGCACGCACTTCATCGCCCCGGCCGCCATCGCCGCCGTTTCGGCCCGTCGACAGGCTTCGGCCGACCCCGACACGACGATGTTGCCGGGGCAGAGCACATTGGCCACGGCGAGCACGTTGCTCTCCCGAACCTCGTTGCAGACAGCTTCGACCTGGTCCCGGCCGAGCCCGAGCACGGCCACCATCCCCCCGGGCCGCTGGTCGGCGCAGGCCTGCATTGCCCGACCGCGAATATCGACCAGCCGCACCGCATCTTCAAATGAAAGCACCCCGGCAAATACGAGTGCCGTGTATTCCCCCAACGAGAGACCGGCTGTCACGGTGGCCGCCTCGAGCGGGGCCGGGTCGCGTTCTCGAAGCACCGCGAGGGCGGCGAGGCTCGTGACGAGGATGCCCGGCTGACTAACGGCCGTTGTGTTGAGCCGTTCGGCGGGTCCTTCGCGGCAGACGGCGAGCAGGTCGTAGCCAAGAATCTCGGCCGCTCGGGCAAATAGGTCAGCCGCCGTGCCATTGACGACGCACCATTCTCCCGCCATGCCGACGGACTGTGCTCCCTGGCCGGGGAACAAAACCGCGGTGGCGCCGCCTGACGACAAGATCGAACCCTCTGCCTCTCTCCGCGCGCTATCGCCCGCCTTATTCAGCCGTCTTCAGAACCTGACGGCCCATGTAGTAGCCACAGCCGCCGCAGATCCGATGCGTGGGCACGGCCTTGCCGCAGTTTGAGCAAAACGTCAACTGACGGGGCGTAAGGAAATCGTGGGCCCGACGGGAACGGGTCTTTTGGTTGGATTGACGTCGCTTGGGAACGGCCATGTTTTTTCTCTGACTAGGGGAAGATGGAGGTTACCGTCAACCGGGGCAGGCGGTCAAATGATGTTCAAAACAGCCGTCCTTGGCCGGTCGGCTGCCCGCCGAGGTGTTCGTCGCCCTTGGATGTGAGCTTGCGGCCGCGAGGGGTGCGGATCACCAGTTCGCAGCGAAGCAAAAAGGGCTCCACGTCGTCTTCAAGCGTATCGGGGGCGGTGCTCATCGTATGGGCGATCGCCTCAATGCCGACCGGCCCACCCCCGAACACCCGCTGGATCGTCTCCAGGTAGCGGCGGTCGAAGCTATCGAGCCCCAACTCATCGATTCCCTGCATCGCCAGGGCCGCCTTCGCGATTTCCACATCGAGAGCGCCGTCGGCCCGACTGGTGGAAAAATCACGAATCCACCGCAGTCGATTATTGGCCAGTCGCGGCGTGCCCCGGCTACGGCGGGCGATCTCGTCGGCCGAGGCATCGGCCATCGGCATGTCGAGCTTCACAGCCGACCGCCGGACGATGGCGGCCAACACGTCCGGCGCGTAGTAGTACGAGATGTTCCCGAATCACAAACCGATCCCGCAGCGGGGCCGAGAGCAGGCCGGCCCGGGTCGTGGCCCCGACCAGCGTAAAGGGACGCAGCGGCATATTGATGGTGCGGGCACTCACGCCGTCGCCAAGCGTGATGTCAATGCGGAAGTCTTCCATCGCCGGATACAGAAACTCCTCGACCGCGATCGGGAGCCGGTGGATCTCGTCGATGAACAACACAGAGCCTTCGGAGGCATTGGTGAGGTAGGGGAGCAGATCCTTCGGGGCCGCTAGGGCCGCCCCGCTGGCGATCTGGAGCGTGGTGCCGAGTTCATTGGGGATACAGGTGGCGAACGTCGTCTTCCCAAGGCCGGGGGGGCCGTCGAGAAGAATATGGCCGAGCGACTCACCCCGCTTGCGGGCGGCATCGATGGCAATGGAGAGCCGTTCGTGCACCGCCCGCTGGCCGATCATCTCGTTCATCCGCTGCGGCCGCAGCGCACGATCCTCGCCGATAGGCTCGTCAGCCGCCTGGATAGTCGGCTCGCGAAATTGATTCATGCTGTTCACCGGTTCACAGGGTAACCGATCGGCGGGCGAAAAGACCAACGCACCTTCAATCAGAGGATTGGCTGGGCCTGTTCGGTTACGCGGCGAGAGGTTGGCCCGGGGGCCCCGCGCCCGCGGGGGGGCCGGGGGGGCGCGGGGGGGGGGGGGGGGGGGGGCGGGGGGCG
>JAYQOK010000163.1:0-7230 GCA_038144795.1 Candidatus Kuenenia sp.
GGCCTGCCCTCACTCGGAGGAAACCTCGCTTTCGCCATCCTGGCTGCGCTCGGTTTCCTACGCCGGCTCCGTGGCACGGGCAACCCCTCACGGATTCCACGAAGTGGGAAGGGCACGCAAGCTTTAGTCTGTCGGCACGATCGTGCAGGAGCCCTTCTGACAGTCATGCGATAGACTTGAATGATGGGACTTTCTTTTCTTGCACCGATGCTTCTTGGCGGGGCGGCGCTGGTGGCCGTGCCGGTGGTGCTGCACATGATGATGCGGCAGAAGCCAGTGAAGCGGGAGTTTCCGGCAATGCGGTTTTTGCAGGCGCGGGTGCTCGCCAACCGGCGGCGGCTACGGCTCAACCATCTGCTGTTGCTCCTTGCCCGGATGGCGGCGCTGGCCGTCTTGGCTCTGGCGATGGCCCGCCCCGTGCTGCGGAACGCCGGCTGGCTGGCTGATGCCGAGGGGCCAGTGGCCGCTGTGCTCGTCTTCGACACCGCGCCCCGCATGGAACTGCGGGAGGCCAATCGCACCCGGCTCGAGCACGCAGTTGGGCTGGCCCGAAAACTGTTCGACAAGCTGCCGGCGACCAGCACGGTGGCGATCCTCGATACCGGCGGAAGCCCGGTCGCATTTTCGCCCACGATGGCAGCCGCGGTGGCGCGGGTCGATCGCCTCGCCACGGCGACGCCGGCCACGAGTTTGGCCACGGCTGTGTCGGAGGGCCTCCGGCTCCTGGAGACATCGGACCTGGCTCGCCGCGAGCTGTATGTGTTTACCGACTGCTCCCGCGGCGCCATGGCCTCGATGTTGCCGCTGGGCGAGGGCGATGTGCCGGCCGACACGAGCCTGCTGTGGATCGATGTCGGGGCGCTGGCAGTCACCAACTGTGGAATCGATTCCCTTGATCTTTCCACCGATCGGCTATCGGCCGGAACACCGCTGGTGGTCACCGCGGCCAACAGCCGGCGCGGGCCGGCGATCACGCGGGGCGTGGCCGTCGAGATGTTCGGTGCCGACGGTCGCTATGTCCGCCGTGCCGAAAAGCCGGTGGCCTGGAAGCCCGATACGATCGGAGAAGTGAGTTTCGAGATTGCCGGCCTTGCGCCGGGAACCCAGCAGGGGCGGGTGGTGATTGTCGGCAGTGATGATCTTCCTGCCGACGATGTCCGCACGTTTACGGTCGAGGTTGGAGCCCCATCACGGGTGCTGGTGGCCGCGGCCGCTCCGGCCGATCGTACGGGTCTGTTCGTGGCCCAGGCGATCGCGCCGGAGGTGCTCCAGAAGGCCGGCCGGGCGCGGTTCGATGCCCAGCTTGTCGATGCCGAGAAGCTCGATGCCGCGGCATGGGATGGATACGACGCCATTGAACTGGTCGATCCGCCCCCGCTGGCCGACCGCACCTGGGAGCAGCTGCGGGAGTGGGTCGCGACAGGTCATGGCCTCGTGGTCTGGCTCGGGCCACGGGCCGGCACTCCGGAACGATTCAATACCGAGGCGGGCCGGCAGTTGCTTGGAGGCGGGCTCGTGCGGGTCTGGCGAACACCTGGCGACGCCAACTATCTCGCGCCCACGGCGCTCGATCATCCGCTGCTGGCCGCTTTCCGCCGTGTCGGCGACGCCGTGCCATGGCAGGATTTCCCCGTCGAGCGGCACTGGGAGTTTGCCCCCAACGAACAGGAGCGAACGGCCACCATGATAGTCGCCTATCGCAATGGACTGCCGGCCATCCTTGAGCATCGCGTGGGAGAGGGAACGGTGATCGTGGTTACGACTCCGGTTTCCCAGGCTGCCGATGATCCCGATGCCTGGAACATGCTGGCGACAGGGTTCGAGCCCTGGCCGTTTGTGATTCTTGCCAACGAGATGCTGCTGCACGCGATCGACAATGCCGACGACCGCAACATCACCGCCGGTGAGACGGCCGTCGTCCACGTCGCCCGCGGCGACATCAACAGCGTCTTTGTGCGAACGCCGGCCGGCGATGAGGTGCCCGTGGCCGTTGATCCGCGGCGGGGCACGGTGACGGTGACCGATACCCGCGTGACAGGAAACTACGTGCTACGCTCCGGAGGTGAGGTGGGGGGCTTCGCCAAGGGGTTCAGCGCGAATCTGTCGGCTGCCGCAACCGACTTCGTCCGTCTCGATCCGGAGCCGCTTGCAGCGGTGCTCGGATCAGGCCACCGACTGGCCCGCACCGAAGCCGATCTGGTGCGGGATGTGGCGCTGGGACGAATCGGTGCCGAGCTGTTTGGCTGGCTGATTCTCGTGGCCGCCTGTGCCATGGCGGTCGACTGGATGCTTGCCAATCGGTTCTATGCCCCGCTCGAGGATCAGGCTACCACGCCGCCGCCGCTGCTGGCTGCGGAGAACGTGCTGGAAGGGGTGCCGACATGATTGCCGCGGCGTTTGCCGATGCCGGTGGCTGCCTGCTGGCGATTGCAACGGTGGAAGATCTCACGATTCAGTTTGACCCGGTCGGATCATGGACGCTGGTCGGCGTGGTCGCCGCCGCCTTGGCAGCGGTGCTGTTTCTTGTCGGGCCCGATCGCAGCCGCGTGTCACGGGGGCGCGTCGCCGCGCTTGTGCTCCTGCGGCTCGGGGCCTTCCTTACGCTCGTGGCCTGCATGCTCCGGCCGACGCTGGTCGCCATGAGCAAGGCCCAGCGGGAGGCTACGCTTCTGATCCTTGCCGATGCCTCCCAAAGCATGTCGGTCGCTGATGGGCCGAATGGCCGCACTCGGTGGGAGGAACTTACGGCCGCGGTCGCGGCCATGCGGCCTGACCTTGCCGAGCTCGAAGCTGAGCAGTCGGTCGGTGTAGCCGCCTGGCGATTCAATCGCGAGGCCCGTCCGGTCGCGGCCGTTGGCGGCGATCCGCTCGACCTCGGCGGGTGGTCTGACGATGCAGCTAGCGAAGAGACGGCAATCGGTGCGGCACTTGATGATGCCGTGCGGTCGTTTGCCGGCCGCACTTTGGCCGGGGTGATCGTGCTCAGCGACGGTGGGCAGCATGCCTATCCCCCGCGGGATATGCCGCCCCAGACGGCGGCTCGCAAACTCGGAGACGCCGGCGTGCCCCTGTGGAGCATCACGCTCGGTCAGCAGCGCGGTGGCAGCCAGGGCCGCGATGCGTCGATCGTCAACCTGTCGGTGGCGGAGACGGTGTATCTGAAGAATTCCCTGGAGGTGGCAGGTCGCGTGCGGCTCGACGGCCTGGCCGATCGCGAGGCGGTGGTGAGGCTTCTCGTCGAGGATGAGGCGGGCCGCATGGAGGAAGTCTCACGGACGACCGTGCGGGGCACCGGCGAATCGACGGAACTGCCGGTGCGGCTGGCCTGGACTCCGACAAGCCTGGGTGAGCGGAAGCTCGTGCTCACGGTGGAACCGGAGGAAGGCGAGGTGGTGACGAGCAACAACGAACTCTCGACCTTTGTCGATGTGGTCGATGGCGGACTCCGGGTGCTCTACCTCGAAGGCGCCCTTCGTGTGGAGCAGCGTTTTCTGCGGCGGGTGCTCGCCGCCAGTCCCGATATGCAGGTGGAATTTCAATGGATCGACTCGACAAAGGCGGGCCGCAACGCCTGGCCGGTCGACCTGTCACGCGACCTGCAAAACGAATTCAACGTGATCCTGATCGGTGACCTCGACGCCGCTGCCATGCGTGCCGCCGATATCGAGACGATCGCCAAGCGGGTTGAGCAGGGGGCGGGCCTCGGCCTGCTCGGTGGCTTCCATGCCTTCGAGGCAGGGGGCTGGGGGAGCACGCCCCTGAAGCCGGTTCTTCCCTTCGAACCCGATCGTCTCGCACGGCAGCCCTTTGATCAGCCGGTGCGAGAAGGCCTCCACATGAAAGGGCCGCTTCGCATGCTTCCCGACAAACGGTTTGGCAGCGTGTCGATTCTGCGGCTGGCTGACTCCGATGCCGAGTCGCGTGCCACATGGGATCGTCTGCCGCCACTGGCCGGAGCGAACGATCTCGGCCAGCTCGTGCCCACGGCCAAGCCTCTGGCGACCACGGCCGACGGCCAGCCGCTGCTGGTGGCGCGAGAATATGGTGCCGGCCGCGTGCTCGCCTTCGCCGCCGACTCCACCTGGCAATGGGCAATGCAGGGGGCGATCGATCAGCATCGCCGGTTTTGGAGACAGATGGTGCTCTGGCTCGCCCGCCAGGATGATGCCGAAGAAGATTCCCTCTGGCTGCGACTTGCCCAGCGGCGGCTCTTGCCGGGCAGTACGCTGGAGTTTGATACCAGCCTGACGAGGCCCGACGGCTCTGCCGTCACCGACGTCGCCCTCACGGCCGAGGTGATCCCGCCAGATGGCGCGGCCCGGCCGATCCGCATCGGCCGCCGCGGCGACACCTTCGCCGGTACGGTCGCCGACTTTGCCGAGCCGGGTGACTGGCGGATGGTGGTGAAGGCCACCAAGCCTGATGGCAGCAGCGCCGAGCGATCCGCCCGCTTCACGATCTTTCGCCAGGACCTAGAGCTGGCTAATCCGCGGGCTAATCCGCTGCTCATGCGGCAGCTTGCTGAGGCCACACCCGGCGGTGTGCGGACGCCTGAGGAGCTCGGCGACATCCTCGCAGAAATCCGCGACCGGCCGGCGACGTTTGAGACGCTCGAGCAGTGGTCGTATACGCCGTGGGACAAGTGGCCGTTGTTTCTGCTGCTGGCGGGTTTTTTGTGTGGGGAATGGTTTTTACGGAAGCGATTCGGGCTTGTGTAGAGCCGTCGGTTCGGGGCTGCCCACGCTCCGAGAGCCGGACGTTCGCGGAGGGCATCGTGCCCTCCGCTCACTCGGATGCAGACGGCGCTTCGCCATCCTGGCCGCGCTTGTCTGCATACGCCGGCTCCCGGAGCGTGGGCAGCCCCTCACGGATACGTCAGTGTCGCATGCCGGGCAAAACGTCTTCCAATTTAGGGTTCGAAATCGCTCTAGGAGATGGGCTGTGGGGCCACCTACGATAGGAGGAATGTCACCGACAAGGAGGTCGGACGTGGCGAAGCGACGACCGATTCGTGACAAACTGCTGCTGGGCGGCCTGCTGATCGGGTTTATGGTCGCCATCCTGTCGGCCAGTAGTTTTCTCGGGGTTTCGTCATACCGTCGGCTCGTGCGGTCGCTCAGCTACCGGGCCTCCGAACTGCCGCGGGCCAGCGATCTCAACGAGAGTGTGGGGCTGCTCCGGCTGGCGCAGGCCAAGGGGGCGGCCGGCTTGGCCGAGCCCGCAGAATCGTTTGCCGAACAACTGTCCTGGACCAGGCAGGCACTGAATCGGTATCGGGAACAGCTGGTCGAGACGGAGTTTGACGATCATCCCATCGGTGACCGCAGTCTCGAGAAGGAGACGGCGGAGGAGATCGAGAGCTGTCTCCGCACGATCAAGCGGATCGTGGCGGCCCCCGCCGCAGATCTTGATCTCGGCGTCGAAGCCGATCTGGCATCGGCGGCGGCGTTCCAAGAGCGACTGACGGCCGCTGAGCCCCATCTCGAGCGGCTGGCTGCCCTCGCCGTGGAACTGCCCACCTTCCTCCAGGCGCGGCTGCATGACCTTTCGCATGAGGTGCGGGATGGGTATCGCACGCTGATCATCACCACGATCGTCTCCTCGCTGGCGGCGGCCCTCGTGCTGGCGGCACTGGGCGTGCTCACGTATCGCTGGGTGTTTCGTCCGCTGCGTCACCTGGGGCAGGCGTCGCGACGGGTGGCGGCGGGAGACTTTTCCTTTCGCATCCATCTCGATACACGAGACGAGATGGCCGAACTGGCCGATGCACTCAACGACATGACGAAGCGATTTCGGGAGATCCGCGATGATCTCGACAAGCAGGTACAGCTGCGGACCCGCGAGGTGATCCGCAGCGAGCAGCTGGCGAGCGTCGGCTTTCTCGCCGCCGGTGTGGCCCACGAGATCAACAACCCCCTGGCCTCGATCGCGATGTGCGCTGAGTCGCTCGAGGGCCGGCTGGAATCGCTCTCACCGCCGGCCGACGAGGCCACCGTGATCACCCGCTACCTGGAACTCATTCAAAACGAGGCCTTTCGCTGCAAGGGAATCACCGAAAAGCTGCTCGACTTCTCCCGGCTCGGCGAGGTGCGGCGGCAGGCGACCGCGGTGGCGGCTCTGGTGGCCGACGTCGGGGAGATGCTGCGGCATGTGGGGCGGTTTGCCGGCAAAACGATCGATATCGTCGATGGCCCCGATGTGCTTGTCATGGTCAATCCACAGGAGATCAAGCAAGTCGTGCTCAATCTGCTCGTCAATGCCCTCGACTCGATCGAAGAGGCCGGTCGCGTGCGGGTGACGGTCAAGCAGAGCGGCGGAGAGGGCGTGCTGACCATTGCCGACACTGGCTGCGGCATGAGCGAGGAGGTGCTGGAGCATCTCTTCGAACCGTTCTTCACCCGGCGGAAGGCGGGGCAGGGCACCGGCCTGGGGCTGTCGATCGTGCATCGGATCGTGGCCGATCACGGGGGGCGGATCGAGGCATCGAGTGTCGGCGAGGGCCAAGGGTCGACCTTTCGCGTCATGCTGCCGCTGGCGGAGGTCGGTGGCCCGCCGGCCGCTGGCCGCGATGCAGCGCGCCGCCCCCCCCCCCCGCGCGACACTCCGCAGGAGGTGCATCATCCCAGTGAAGCAGCCTAGGACCATGCGGATTTTGTTTGCCGATGACGAGACTTCGATCCAGGAACTGATGCGGATCGAACTGCCTCGTCTCGGCTACGAGGCCACGGTCTGCCCCGATGGCCGGACGGCGCTCGCGGCCCTTGAGCGGACCGCCTACGACTGCGTGATCGTCGATCTCGACATGCCCGGTGTTGGTGGGCTCGAGGTGATCGCCCGCGTGCGGGAGACGTCCCCCGACACCGAGACGGTGATCATTACCGGCAAGTCGTCGCTGGAAAGCGCCGTCACAGCGGTGCGGCAGGGGGTGTTTGATTATCTCACCAAGCCCTGCAAACTGGCTGAGATCCAGGCGGTGCTCGAGCGGGTGCGGAAGAAGCGGGAACTCACCGCCCGGCTGCGGGCGCTCGAAAGTCGGGTGCGGCGGGCCGAGGGATCGGGGCGGATGGTGGGTGATTCCGTGCCGCTCAACCAGGTTCGCCGACTGGTTGAGCGCGTGGCTGGCAGTGAGTCCAACGTGCTCATTCGCGGCGAGCCGGGCACCGGCAAGGAACTTGTCGCCCGCGCCATCCACGAGGCCAGCCCGCGGGCTGGCCGGCCGCTGGTGGCGGT
>JAYQOK010000164.1:0-7225 GCA_038144795.1 Candidatus Kuenenia sp.
AGGAGGATGGCGCGGTTCCAATTGATCGCCTTTTGGGTCGTCGAGTCGGGCATCACCACCTTGACGACCGCCATCAGGTCGCCCTCAGCCAGTTTATGGCGATCGCTGTCGGCCGCGTCGGCGGCCTGCTGAGTGGTGAGCCCCTTGTACTCATGGCAGATGAGACAGCTCTGGCGGGCCCGCACCGGCTGGTAGTAGTGGTATTCGGAATTGTCGGCCGTGCGAAACTCGCGATATTCCTGAGCCGATCGCGGTGGTCCCGCAGCGGCGGTCTGGGGTTCATCGAGGCTTGGGGGCGGACGGTTGAGAAAGTAGTCGAGCACGGCGGCGTCGAGTTGGGTGTAGGCGGTCCGTTCCTCGGGGGTCGCCTCGGGCTCGAGGAGCCGCCATCCGTAGGGCTGGCTCTGCAGGGTGCGGCCAAGCGTCTCGATCAGATTGGTATACCGCTGATCGACCTCGAGTGTCTTCCAGTGGTAGTGCAGCATCACGGCATCGACGAGATGGCGGCCGGTGCTCCGGGTGGTCGTGTAGACGAGTTCCTCGGTGCGGCTGCCATACCACCAGAAGCTGCCCGAGATGAGCACGAACAGGCACAGCCCGAAGAGCAGACGGCATTTCCGCTCCAGACTCGTCTCACCGAGAATGTCTTTAAATGTGCGAAATGTGCGATAGGCCATCAGGAAATCCTGCGGACCTCAATCTTACCCGCAGCCCTCCCATGCCAGAAACATGCTTTTAGTGGACAACGTTCATGGAGGGCTTTGTCCGTGGGCAGCTGAAAACGGTGGAGTCAATCAACTGCCGCACGACGCGGCGGCCTTCGACCCTCGAAAACCCTGGCTTTTCAAGCGGTCGAACAAGTGGACCAAGGCCATGGAAGGCTTCGTCCACGTATATGTCAGAGCATGTCGATGGGATCCATGTCAATGATCCAGGCGAGGTTGTCGGGGGTCTGTACCGTAGCCGTGGCCCGGCGGACGAGATCGCGGAGGGATGCCCCATCTGGCCCATGCACCTGCAGGTGCCAGCGGAAGCGGTCGCGGAGCCGGGCAATCGGGCAGGGAGCGGGGCCGAGGACACGGATGTCGGCGGCGTCGCTGGCTTCGCGACGAATGCGGTCGGCTAGGTGGCTGGTCCACTCGGAGGCCGCATCCTCGCTTTCGCTGCGAACCACGATTCGCACGACGCTGCCAAACGGAGGATAGAGCAACGCCTCGCGAACCGGCAGTTCGTTGCGGACAAAGGCCTCGTAGTCGTGGGCCGCTGCGGCGCGGATCGCAGGATGCTCAGGCGTGCTGGTTTGCACGACCACACGACCGCCGAGCGGCCCGCGGCCGCTGCGGCCGGCCACCTGCGGCACAAGCTGGCAGGTCCGTTCGGCGGCCCGGAAGTCGGCCAGATGGAGCGCGGCGTCGGCATGCACGACTCCCACGAGCATCACGCCTGGGAAGTCGAGCCCCTTGGCGATCATCTGCGTGCCCACGAGGATGTCGATATCGCGGGACCGGAAGGCATCGAGCGTCTCTTCATAGCTGCCCCGCGACCGCATCGTGTCGGTATCCATGCGAGCGACGCGGGCGCCGCGGAAGCGGCTGCGGACAAATTCCTCGAGCCGCTGGGTGCCGGTGCCTCGTTGCACGAGGTCGGGCGCGCGGCATTCGGGGCAGTCGCCCGGCAGCCTCGTGACCAGTCCGCAGCCGTGGCAGATGCCGCGGTTGCCCGGCTGATGGAGCGTGAGGGCGAGGTCGCACTGCGGGCAGCGGGCCGTATGGCCGCAGCTGCGGCACTGCACATGCGTGGCAAACCCGCGGCGATTGAGCAGCAGCATCACCTGACCACCGCTTGCGAGCGCCCAGTCGATCCCCGCCGTCATGCGAGGGCTGATCACCCCCTTGGCACGCGCCTGCGGGTCGCGGAGATCGACGGTGATCACGGCCGGCAGCTGGGAGCCACCGACCCGATCCGGTAGCCGGCACATCGTCCAGTCGCCGGCCAGGCACCGGGCGAAGGTCTCCAGGGCAGGCGTCGCCGACCCGAGCACCAGCGGCACGTTTTCGGCGCGGGCGATCCACTCGGCGACGTCACGGGCGTGATACCGCGGGGCGGTGGCCTGCTTGAACGACGTCTCGTGCTCCTCATCAATCACGATCAGCCCCAGGCGGGGCGCGGGGGCGAAGACCGCGCTGCGGGCCCCCACGATCACATTCACGCGGCCGGCAGCGATCTCCCGCCATTGGGCATGCCGCTCAGCCGGAGTGAGGTGGCTATGGAGCACGGCGACGGTGCCGAAGCGGGCCCGAAACCGGTCGCAGGTCTGGGGCGTGAGGCTGATTTCGGGCACCAGCACGATCGCCTGCCGCCCCATGACCACGGTCTCTTCGACAGCCTGCAGGTAGACCTCCGTCTTGCCGCTCCCGGTGACGCCGAAGAGGACGATCGTCTCATGGCGGCGAGCCTGCATCGGGGCCACGATCGCCTCGAGGGCATCTCGCTGTGCGGGAGATAGCTCATCGGGCCGGTCATGCTGGATGGCTGCCCGCTGCGGACGCATGGCCTGAAGCTCCACGGACCCCGCTTCGGCGAGCAGCCCCAGCTTCACGAGGCGGGAGACCACCGCCCGGCTCGCCCCGGAAGCCTCGGCGAGCGCCGCTGCCGTCGCCGGAGCCGCCGCCGCGGCCAACACCTTTTCCTGCGACGGCGTGAGTTTGCGGGTTGGCACAGTGCCGGTTGCCACCAACAGCGGCGCGGAGCGGAGGCGACGGCTCGAGCGGACACCGGCTGGCAGCACCGCCTCGAGCACTTCCCCCCAGCGGGCCATCCACCGCTCGGCCATCCATTTAGTGAGTTCGAGCATGCGGGGTGAGAGGAGCGGCGACGGATCCTCCACGGCTAAGACGCTTTTGAGCGGCGTCTGCGGCAGGTCATCGCTCCGCACCGCCACGCAATACGCCAGCCGTTCCCGATTGCTGCGGCCGAGCGGCACCCGCACCCGCCGGCCCGGTTCGACCTTGGCGGCGAGCGACTCCGGCACGAGGTAATCAAGCGGCTTTTCCACACCGGCAGGCAAAACGACCGTGGCGATCACACCGCGGCGGGCATCGTCTTCCACCCACTGCGGCCCACTCGCGAAGAGTTCCCGCTGATTCGTATGCTGGGGGGGCTGAGAAGGCATCGCTCCAGTAGACCGTTGGAAGCGGGCTCCGAAAAGGTACAAGGGATTAGCAGACGATGCGGATTGGAGTGTTTGGCGGCAGTTTTGATCCGGTACACCTCGGCCACCTCATTGCTGCCGAGTGCTGTCGCGAGCAGGCGGGGCTCGATCGAGTGCTCTTCGTGCCGGCTGCCGTACCGCCGCACAAACAGGATCGCCAGCTCTCGGCGGCCGCCGACCGGGTTGAAATGCTGCAGCTGGCTGTGGGGGGGCATGATGCCTTTGCAGTATCGACGCTCGAGAGCGACCGCGGGGGATTCAGCTTCACGGTCGATACGCTCGTGCACCTGCGAGAGACGCATCCAGTCGATGAGTTTTTCCTTCTGCTCGGCCCCGACGCGATCGTGGAGTTTCCTACCTGGCGGGAGCCCTTGCGAATTCTCGACCTTGCCACACCGCTGGTAATGATGCGGGAGGTGATCGACAATCGTTCGATGATTGCCGGAGACGCGAGGCTTGTGACGCTGATTGGAAGAGAACGGCTAACAGCGATCGTATCAACGGCGGTTCAATTGCCCGCGATCGGCATCCGGGCCAGCGACCTCCGAGCGGCTGTGGCCGCTGGGCGAAGCATTCGCTTCCGCACACCACGGGCCGTTGAGGCCTATGTTAAGGCGGCCGGTCTCTACCGGTCTGTCTGAGCCAACCGTTTGGCCAAGAGCCGGCTCTTGGGCTCCCCGATCACACGGGGATCAGCCGCGAGTGCCGCAATTAATACAGCCAATTGGTCGGCCGGTGCATGATTAACATTGAGAAGAATGCGTTCGTGGCCACCCACTCGACACGGTCCGCCAGGCAGATCACCGAGTGACTCTTCACAGATTTCGTAGCCCAGTTGATGGGCCAGGTGCCGCGACTCCTCCAGCAATCCGAGGGTATCTGACATCCTGTCACCGCAGTCCTTTCGAGAGATCAACGGCTCCATGGACTGGCTGGGAGGCCGAGTTCAACGCGGCGAACTTCTTTAGCGCGACGATGCTCAACGTAGCGGGCCCGCTCTTCAGGGCTGGTGCTATCAAGAATTCTTTTCATCCATACGTCGCGTCGTTGATCCGGGTTTGCCGATTGTTGGGCCTGTTGTGCATTTTGCTGCCCCCCTTGGGACCCTCCATCGGTGGACTGAGAAGCCCCGCCACCAGGCCCAGGGGATCCGCCGCCAAAGAATCCGCTCACGGTACTCGCCGCCTGAAAAGCCTTACGCATCATTTCCTCCTGCTTAATTTGGCGGTCGAGTTCTTCCTTTCGTTTTTCAGGTGGAGCGTCGAAATACGCATTGATCTGAGCTCGCATCATGGAGCGAAACATGCTGCCGCTATTGCGGGCCACCTGCTCTCGGAGCGGTTCAGGAAGGCTCTCGACTTTCTGGCGAATCACTCCAATCGTGGCAATCGCTTCAGTCGCTTCAGCAACGGTCCTCGGGCCGCCGTTGGCCATGAACTTTTCTTGAGCTGCGTTTTGGAGGTTGAGGATTTCCTGGACGTGAGGGTCTGTCGTGAATCGAATCCAACCGGTAAGCCACGCCACGAGAAAAACAAGTCCACCGATTCCGAGCAGAAGCCCCACCCATATGGCAAGCGACCACTTCGGCCGTTCTTGCTGCAAGTTGGAAAACTGTCTCGCACGACTCATGCCAGCAGAACTCATTACAAAGCCTCGCTACAGGTTCTCGACGTGCCCATCAAGGTACAAAAAGTTGCGGGCACCATCCGGAGCATCCCAAGTTTGTCCGTCGTCGGGATCGTTCGGGTCGGTGACATTCGTTCCAAGAACCCCAGCCCAGCCCCCGGCATGAAACGCACTGAATTCGTATAAAATCCAGACTTTTGAGGTCCCGCTTTGCCTGCCGCTCCGGCGGCTTGTGAGGGCTTCTTCCCGGGTCTTACCCTTGGCGGGTAGTGGAGTTTCGTTGATCAGACGACGTGCCGGGTACTCATAACTTGTGCCCTCGTAAGCCTGATTAGCGTATTCGGCTGGCTGATTCGCCGCGGGCAGCGCCGCCCACTTTGCCTGAATTGCAACAGCTGTGGGCCCGGAACGCTCAAAGTAAACAATATCGGAGGGGCAACGAAAAGCTCCTCGACTGTCCTCGATGTAGGGGCCAAGAAGCGAGACGATGCTTGGGCGAATCGGTCGAGATGGGGAAAAAAAGTCAAGCTCTTGACTGGGCATCTGGGCCGCCACGGGGAACCCTCCCTGCGTTGTTCGATCGAGGTAGAGATTCATAGCGATCCCTACCTGCTTCAGATTTGCCTTGCATGTAATCCTGCGGGCGGCCTCGCGAGCTGATTGTACGGCGGGCAATAGCAGGCCAATCATCAGCCCGATGATGGCGATCACCACAAGAAGTTCAACGATGGTGAATCCACTGGCAGAACAATATTGCCGGGGCAAAATCCCGGAAAAACGAATCATAGGGGTTGGGTTATGGCGTGCTGATGACATGATTTCACGGGTTTCCCCGGCGGATAGTGGAAGAGAACAACACGTAATTGTTCCGCAAACTTGAACGGTCGAGAAGCGGAAAAGGATCAATCACCGTATCTTTTGAGTATGGCCACCTACATGGTCGATGACGCAAAAGAGTCTGAAATTATGTACCAAAAGCATTTCTGGCACGGGCGCTTTGACCGCCGGGATGGGTAAAAGGGGCGCAATGCAGGGGGCTGAGGCTACAAATCGACAGAATCGTGAACCCTGTACGGCACTGATTGTGCCGTCTCACGGTCCTCATTTTGCCCCGTTTGGTGGCCCAATCTCACGGCCCCCTCAAAAAACGGTTCTGCCGCATTCGGAAGGCCTAGGCGATTCACTGGTCTCTCAGCGGCAAATCAATGACCTTGAGTTTCAGCATACCGCGCGGATTGCCGCTCTGGAGCAGGCACTTTTTGAGGCCCAGAAGCAGGCAGGACTCGGTGAACTACTTGGTACGACCACCCATGAGTTCAATAACGCCCTCACCACCATCCTCAACTACGCCAAGATGGGCCTGCGGCACCGCGACCAGCCCACTCGCGACAAGGCCCTCGAGCGGATTCTGTCGGCCGGCCAGCGGGCGGCGAAGATCACGGCCAGCGTGCTGGCGATGTCCCGGGGTCGGGCCAATCGATTCGAACCGACCGACCTGACGCTGCTTGTCGAAGACGTGCTCGTGCTGCTGGAACGCGAAATGATGAAATACCGTGTGCAGGTGGAGCGGGAGTTTTCGCCGGTGCCCCGCGTCACAGCCAATCCCGCCCAGATCCAGCAGGTGCTGCTCAACCTGATGGTCAATTCGCGGCAGGCGATGCCTCAGGGAGGCCGTCTCATTCTGCGGCTCGCCCATGATCCCAATCATGGGTTCGTCGATCTGATGGTTCGCGACACGGGTTGCGGGATGACGCCCGATGTGATGCGAAAAATGTTCGAGCCCCACTTTTCGACGAAGTCCGGTCCCGACGAGACCGGCAAGGGGGGCAGCGGTCTTGGCCTGGCCGCATGCAAGGAAATCATCGAGGCCCATCGCGGCCGCATTCGCGTGGAAACTGCCCCCGGCAAAGGCACTGCCATCACGCTCCGTCTCCCTGCCGGCTAAGTACGCATCCATCTTGCGTGTATCGCCGGCTCGGGGGCGGCAAAAGTCGCCGCTTCGCGGTCTTTCAGATTGTCGCGGGGCGAGGACACGCCCAATGTTCCTCGAGCGTTCGCCGACTTCCGAGCCTGCCTTTCCTGGCTTGGTCGATCGTCACTACAGCAAATCCTGTAAATGGTCCGTATATCTCCGCGAAGCTCGCCATTCTAGCCTCACGTTTTCGCCACGACGCTGTCAGCGCCTAGACTGAACTCAGAGTAAGCACAAAAAACCGTGAGGGGTTGCCCGTGCCACGGAGCCAGCGTTGGCAGCGAGCGCAGACATGGACGCGGAAAGCGAGGCTGGCATCGAGCGAGCGAAGGCCCGGAGGGCCGTAGCGAGCGTCCGGCGATGCGGCACGGGCACCCCAGACCCCGGAGCACCATCGATGCCACACGATCGCCTCG
>JAYQOK010000165.1:0-7222 GCA_038144795.1 Candidatus Kuenenia sp.
GTTCTGGGCCTCGTCGATGATGAAGAAGATTCGCTGGAGGCTGCGGCCCCGGATGTAGGCCAGTGGCGTGATCAAGAGCTTCTCCGACTCCCGCATCTCGTTGATCCGCTGGGCAGCCTGGGTGTTGTCGCCGCACTGGTGGCGAATGACGGTGAGGTTGTCGTAGAGCGGCTGCATGTAAGGGTCGAGCTTCTCCGAGATGTCGCCGGGGAGGAAGCCGAGGTCACGGTTGGAGAGCGGGACGACGGGCCGGGCCAAAAGAATCTGCCGGTACCGCTGGCGACATTCGAACGCTGCGGCGAGGGCGAGCAGGGTCTTGCCGGTGCCAGCGGTACCCGCGAGCGTGACGAGCTTGATGTCGTCATTCATCAATGCTTTGAGTGCGAACGACTGCTCGGCATTGCGGGGCGTAATCCCGTAGGCAGTCTGTTTCTCGACCCGCACGAAGGTGCGGTCACCGGGGCGAAAGGTGGCGAGGGCCGACTTGCTTCCGTTGCGAAGCACGAAGTTTTCATTGGCCCGTGGGGTTGTGACGTCGGCAAGATCTGCAGCAGGGACTCCATCCGCTTCGGCGTAGAAGCGGTCGATCGTTTCCGAGGCCATTCCCTCAATCGTCCGCTTGCCCTTGTAGAGCGTGTCGAAGCTCTCCACCTTGTCTGACTCGTAGTCTTCGGCCCGCAGCCCGAGCGACTTGGCTTTCATTCGCAGATTCGTGTCTTTTGACACCAGCACGACCTGACGGGGGGCCACCTGCCGGTGGAGCATGAGCGTGGTGGCGAGAATGCGATGGTCGGGCGTGTCCTGAAGAAATGTCGCCCGCAGACGCTCGTCACGGTCGGTCCCCAGCACCACCCGGACGGACCCGAGGGCCTCTCCGATTGGGCTCCCTTCTGCCGCGAGAACGTCGCCAGTGAGGTCATCGAGCCGGCGGAGAAACTCACGGGCCTGAAAGTGGATGTCGTCGCTGCCTCGCTTGAATTGGTCAAGCTCCTCGAGCACCGTGATCGGGATCGCAATGTCGTGTTCCTCGAAATTCCGCAGGCAGCCTGCATCGTGGAGGATGACGTTGGTATCGAGGACAAAAACCTTCGTGGCGGCATCAGGCATGGTGGCTCCCGTGGTTCGTCCCTGAACATCAGGCCCAAAGGCAGCTGCTTCATGCGGCCCCTTGGCTAAATCGTAGCCGTCCAGAACAGTCGGGAGGGATAGCGGTTTTGCAGGAAATTTTAGTCTTTCGTGACCGCGTTGGCCGTGGGCGGGTACACTTTTTGAGAGCCCGCGTCCGCGGGTGTCCGCGGGTGGCCTCTGTCGTTTGGGAGCGATTGTCATGGGAAGTATGAGCAAGCGTTTGCGGGAGAAGCCACTGTGGCTGGTGTCATTCGTGGGATTCGCGGTGACGATTGGCTGTGAGGGCAAGGAAGAGACACCGAAAAAACCACCGATCCAAACCCGAGAAACCCTTCGCAAGACCACGCAAAACGTGCTGGAGCTTGAGAAGGCGCTTGCTGACGGCGGCCAGCCAGCAAGTATGGAGATCACAGGCGAAGGCCTCGATGTCTATTCCGACGCGTACCGAACAAGCGTCGGTCGACTCGGGATGATGGCAGTTGATCAGAAAATGCAATTTTTCGAGGCAGAGTTTGATCGGAAGCCGAACGACTACGCTGAGTTCATGACGAGGATTATTGGAAAGGGTCAGCCTGACGGCATCGAGTTACCTATGCTTCCGTACTATCAGGAGTGGGCCTACGATCCAGAGAAGAAGACACTGGTAGTGATTGAGTTTCCTGCCAAGAAGGAGCAGCGGGAAAAAGAGACAACGGGAGCTGCGGGGCTGTAGCGTGGTATCGCTCAGTGAACTGCCAGATCCTGGCGAACGTCAAAACGAGACGGGCGACGAGGCTCGTTCGTCTTGTGGTAATTGTCGTTTTTGGAAGCCAACTGGTGGCTCAAAGGAGGCGCGTGGCTGGGGGCAGTGCAAGAGAATGCCTCCGGCTCTGCCTGAGATCAAAGACGAAAAGCTCGTCCTTGCAGGAATTTGGCCATCGACTGACGAGCGTGATTGGTGTGGCGAGTGGCAATCAACGGAGTCACGAGCCGACGTTGAAAGTTGGTAGGGGTAACGCTTTTCGGGGCAAAGGCTACTTCTTGGCCTTGCCTTTCGACGCGTCATCCTCTCGCTGCACTTGGCGACCACTGGGACGGACCACCAGAAACATTCCGGCTCCCATGAAAATCATCATGAGCACGTAGGAGATCAGGAACCGAAGCTCATACGGGCTTGCCTGGGTTGCGCCTGCTGGCTTCGCATCTCCGTCTACCACCTGGTCAGGGGCGGCTTGATCTGGCCCGGCTTCCGCAGCATCGACGACGCCAGGTCTTGGAGTCGGCTTGGCGAGTCCCTCGATGCCACCTGGCTGCACCAAAGCTGCACCAGCTTGGGCGTAGAGTCTTCCCATGGTTCCAGGGCGTGTGGTCAATGCCAGCACGGCAACGAGAAGCCAACTAACATGGTTTCGTGTCATGATGCAAAAACTCCTAGGAACGGGAGTGTCTCAGTCCTCCCTAAACCTCGCAGGTTTTGCGGTTTTTGGCAACGTCACAACCGCTTGCGACCTTTCTGCGGTCGCCCCGTTGAATATGAAGACCCCGGCCCAATTTGTGAGATAGTCAATTACTATTACTAAGGAGTGTTAGCATGGCTCGTCCCGTGGCTCGTCGTGAGCGATCGGACACGGCGAAAGGACAGGGCGTTCGCCGAACCGTCATCATTCTGGCATCGGCTGCGTCGATCCTGTGGTTTGGACTTTGGATGGGTGGATTCTTGTCAACGCCCCGCGAAGTGCTTGAAATTCGTGCGATGGTCGACACTGAAGTGGAGCGGTTGAACCGGGTTGCCCGGAATGAAGTTCCCTACTCCGAAGAGCGACCGCAGTTTGTCGGTGAGATGTTTGGCCGCATGCGAGACATGCCAGAGTCTGCCAGGAGCCAGGTTCGTGAAGATATGGGCCGTTTGTTCCGAGCTCGTGAGAGAGCTGAATTAGCTTCCTACTTCTCGCTTTCGCCAAAGGAACGTCAAGCCGAACTCGACCGCCGCATCAAGGCTGAGCAGGAACGCAGGAAAGCGTGGGAACAGGAACGGGCGAGTCGAGGCGATGCGCTAGGTTCAGGGGCTGGACCTGGCCGGGGGCCCGGTGGGCCTGGGCAAGGTGGCCAGGCCAATCAGGGGCGACCTCAAGGACCAGGCCAGGGCCAAGGAAACGGTGGGGCTGGCAATGATGATCGGGGTGGTGGTCGGGGCGGTCCGCAAGGCCAGCGGGGCATGCCATCAGAGCAGGCGATGGAGGCGTGGCGGAAAGAGCGTCTGGACCGATCGTCTCCTGAGGAGCGAGCTCGATCGGCCGAATATCGACGAGCCATGACCGTTCGGCGTGAGCAATTGGGTATCAGTCCTGGCCGTGGTCGTGGCCCTTGATCGGGATCTCGCATTGCCATCGAGACGTGTGAGTTCACACGTCGCTTGGGGCGGTTAGCCGGCGACCGGAGGGGGCGAAGCGGAGCCTACTGCCCAGCCCGCTCCATCACCGTCACTACCCCTTCCGCCGTTCGGATCGTCAGCGTGTCGCCTGCCACATCAACGGTAAGCACCTCCACGCTTTCTCCGAGATGAGCAGCTCTCTGAAAAAGCAGAGGTTATTTGGCGGCAGTGCGCTGGCGACCGATCATTCTTGAGGGAATTGCTGCCGTTCCAGGAACTCCTTGACCGCTGCTGAACCGTGGCATTGTCCATCAATAGGGAATGCAACTGATTGACTTCCAGCATCGTACCGCCCGGCAGTCGCGTCTCCTCAACACTGACCACAAAATCCCCAGCTTCGCCTACCAGTGGATTGGCAAACCCATTTGGCAGACGCCCCGCGATGATGCCAACGGGACACTGGGGGACTGCCAGCTTGGGCTCGAGGGAATCCCACTCCGGCCCGAGTTCCAGCCCACCCTGCCCGGCAATCCAGCCATAGCCTTCAACCTTCGCCAGTTGCCGAGCGATGGCAGCCCCTTGATTCGGTGGCCCCAGCATGACAATCGCCTGCACGCGGGTATGCACCTGCTCGTCACTCGCTGCCTCCCAATCACCAATGGCATGCCGGATGACAATGTTGCCCATGCTGTGCCCGACAAAACTGAGTGGCACATCTGGAGGAAGCCCTTCAACCACCTCCCGCAGGGCAGCCGCATGCTCGCCGATCGACCCCCGGGTACTAGCATATTCAAAGCAGACGATCCGCCGCGTCCGGTCTTCCTCTAAAAATTCCCCCAGCTTCTGCATGGAGCCCGCCGAACGAAACAGCCCATGGACCAGCACCACATGCTCGACCCGGTCCCGCACCGCCGCAGGCTGACGCGTGGCAAGTTCCGCCTCACAGGCGGCCCGACTGCCCCAGGCAAAGCGAACGTTTTCCGGGTCAAGCAACCGCCAGTGCCCCGTCATCGCGTTCTGCTGAATCCGCCAGCCGTTTTGCCAGCAGTGATCCGTCCAGAACTGTTTACCACCGATGGTCGGCAGGCGGAGGTTGGGAAGGTTCGTAAACGCCGCGGGATCGTCGTCACCGGACTTTTGGACGTTGCTCACATCTTTCTCCACGGCCCGAAGGGTGACCGGGTACGTCAGCATGAACAGGAGGGCCATGAAAAGCCCCGCGTTTGCCCTTGGATCGTACGCTCTCATATCGCAATTCTACTCCCCATGCCTGCCGTAGAACGAACAAATTGAAGCACCACGTTCGTCGCGACATGCGGGTAACGCCAGCGTAAGATACCTGACGCACAGACATCATTCATTCAATCACAGAGCATTCAACTGAGAGATCTCCATGTGCAAGCTGTTGAAGCCTTCCACCTCACTTCTCCTCGCTGGGGTCGCTCTCCTTGCGTGTCCATCGCTAGCCGCTGCCCGCCCCGCAGGGCACTTCCGTAGGGTGAGGCATCGGGCAGCGGGAGACGCCAGCCTCCGGCTGCCCGCCCCTTTTCACGGGATACACAGCAAGGTTAGACTCCGGCGGTTTCGACCCAGTGTTGAGCCCCGCCCTATGCCAGATCAAGTCGACGCAAGGGATACACAACGGGATACACAGTCACAAAAAACACGTTTTGGAGGGTAAGCGAATGGCTAGCGGCCACACTGGAAATGCCGCTTCTTGAGCCCTCCCGGCCCTTGCCTTCTCTCGCAAGGAAACCCTATAATCCGGCCTGAAAAGGCTGTTTTTGCTCGGGAAAAACCGTTGTTTTCGCAGGTGGCTCGCTCTGCCGAAAGTCAACAAAAGTCCGTAGAAATCAATCCATGTTTTGGGGTAAATGTAGGCCAATTGTAGGCCAGAAGTAGGCCAGTTTTTCCAAGGCCGAGTTTGCACGGAGGTGGCCATGCCGCGGCGAAAAGGTGACGAGGAAGACCTGCTGGATGTGAGTGAGATCCGCTTCACTCCCGAACGGCTCCGACAACTTTGCCAGCGGGTTCGCGAGGTCGGCGGACGACATCGCTGGCGTGATGAGACCTGTCCGCACCTTGCTGTCCGCGTTGGCCCTCGTGGAGGCGTCTTCTATCGCTGGGGGCGTGATCCCAAGAGCAACCGCGTTATAAGCGAGCGTATCGGCGATGTCCTCGGACCCAACAGCGTCTCCCTTGAGGCGGCTCGAAACCGGTGCAATGAACTCCGGTTTGATCCAGAGGCCAGAAAAACGGTGCCCAAGCGACGTCGGTCTGGCGACTCCCCTGCCCTCGGCAATATCTGGAACCAGTACATCGATGCGATTTCAACAGGACGTTTCTCAATGTCGCGGAAACGCCGGCCCCTGAGGGCCAGCACGATCAAGTCCTACAAGGAGTTGTTCAAGGCCCACCTTGAATGCCATAAGGACAAAAACCTCCACTGGCTGGCCAAAAATCTTCAGAAACTCTTTGAGGAAATCGGTACGGTTGGCCGGGCGGGTGCCGAGACACCAAAAGCGTCACCGGCCCAAGCCAACAAACTCTTGCAGGTCAGCAAGAATCTCTTTGAGTTTGCCAGGCGTGAGGGCAAGTGGACCGAGCCCAATCCCGCCATCGACCCAATGACCGGCGAGACGTACGTTCGTTTTGACCTACCCAAACGCGAGGTCCGACTCACGCCCGCCCAAGCAAAACGGCTTTATGCCGCCATGAAGGCCAAAGGGGAATTCTGGTGCGATTTCTTTGCGATCGCTGCCCTGACAGGTCGCCGGCTCGGCAATGTCCGCGAACTGAAATGGGAGAACATCGACGTCGAGAGCCGGGTGATCATCGATGCCCCCGAGACCATGAAGAACAACGAGCCCAACATCTGCCCGCTCAGCGACACAGTCTTGGAAATCCTGAAACGAAGGAAGGCCGAGTCGGAGGAAGACGCTGTCTATGTCTTCCCGGGCAGAAAACACGGCATGCCGATCATGAATCCCGATCATGCGTGGGACGAGATCAGGGTGGTGGCCCGACTCAAGCACGTGCGGATTCACGACCTGCGGCACAATGCGGGTTCTTGGGCATCGGGAGCGGGCCACAGTCAGGCGACGATCGGAAAGTTTCTCTCGCAGAAGAGCGTGCAGAGTACAAATCGCTACACGCACGCGAACGTCGAGGATGCTGCGAAGGCCAGCCGGTCGGTCGAGGAAATGTGGCTTCGGTCTACAGAGCCTTCGAAAGGCTGACAACCGCAATGGCTCAGGCAAATGCCACGCCTGATTTGAAAGGGCACTGGACCGTCTACATCCTGCGCTGCTCCGACGGCTCCCTCTACACCGGCATCACCAACGACCTCGACAGGCGGCTGAAGGCCCACGCGGTCGGCAAAGCCTCTCGATACACCCGCAGCCGGCTCCCCGTGGCGCTGGCCTACACCGAGCCCCAGCCCACCAAATCCCGGGCCCTGAAGCGGGAACTGACCATTAAGAATTTGCGCCGGGCCGAAAAACTGCGGCTCATCGCATCCGGCCGCCCCAAAGCCAGCCCGGACTAAATATTTATGGCCACGGTTAAACTCCGGCAGTCACCTCATTCATTCGGAACCCCATCATGACCGGCCCACTGCTTCACACGTGGTCCCTCAACCTCGGCTACGCAAAACGCCTCGTGGCCGACATCCCCGACGAAACCATGGCCCTGCAGCCGGCTCCGGGGATGAATCATGCGGCGTGGGTTCTCGGGCACTTGGCC
>JAYQOK010000166.1:0-7214 GCA_038144795.1 Candidatus Kuenenia sp.
TGGCGGCTGGGCTGGCGACCGGGGCTGGTCTCGGTTCGATGTACTTTGGCTACGGAAAAAGCCTCGGCGACCCGCTGCGGATTGGTGTGGTCGGCACCGGCGATGAGGGGAGTGTGCTCCTCGGCGCCCATAATCCCGACTACCTGAATGTGGTCGCGATCGCTGATATCCGTCCCTACAACGTGTTTCGTGCCTTCCATGGCGACATGTCGAGCCCCAGCGCCTACGCCGCCCGGCCCGGGCTCATGGCGAAGTATCAGTGGGCCACCGAAGACGAGGCCCGCAAAAAGGTGAAGGTCTACGGTGCCTACGAAGAAATGCTTGCTGACAAGGACATCGAGGCGATCGTGATCGCCCTCCCCCTCCACCTTCATTCCGAGGCGGCCATCAAGGCGATGCGGGCCGGCAAGCACGTGCTCACCGAAAAGCTCATGGGGCACAGCATCCACGAATGCAAGGAGATGGGGCGGGTGTCTGAGGAGACGGGCAAACTCCTTGCCACGGGGCATCAGCGGCACTACAGCATCCTGTACGACAATGCCGTCTACACGATCGGCAAGGCGAACTTGATCGGTGATGTGCATGCGATACGAGCCCAATGGCATCGCGGCAACCTGCCGGGCAAAGACTCTTGGAAGCCGCCCCTCCCGGGCGATGAGGAACTGGCCAAGAAACTTGAAAGTTGGAAGCGGGCTCTCGCCGAAGCGAAGCCCGCCGACATAGAGTCGTGGGCGAAGAAAGTGGCTCAGTTGGAGGCCCAGCTTGCTGATCAGAATGTCGATGCTGCAGCTTATGGCTACACACAGATGACGCTGCCCGATGGTGCCACCCGTTCGCCGCTGGAGGAGCTGATCCGCTGGCGGCTCTGGAACCGCACCGGTGGCGGCCTGATGGCCGAACTCGGCAGCCATCAACTCGATGCAGCCGGTATCTTCGTGTCAGCGATGCACGGTGAGGGAAAGAAGGTGAAGCCACTCACCGTCACAGCCGTCGGTAATCGCAGCATCTTCCCTGCAGATCGCGAGGTCGACGACCACGTCTACTGCATGTATGAGTATCCCGCCCCGGGCTACGAGGAAGACAGAAACAAGAAGATCGTGGTCACCTATTCGTCGATCAACGGCAACGGGTTTGGTGGTTACGGCGAGGTGGTGATGGGCACGCAGGGGACGCTCATCCTCGAGAACGAGCGCGATGTGATGCTTTATAAGGACTCAGGCCGTGATACGCGTGTAACAGTCAAGAAGGGCAAGGATGGTTCCCCTGCGCTCGACACGACCGAGAGTGGCGGCGGTGGGGCCGTGGCCGCCTCATCGAGTGGTGATCCAAAGGCGCCTCCGTCTCGCGGGTACACCGAGGAGATGGAGCACTGGGCCTGGTGCATTCGCAATCCGTCGCCGGAGAACCAGCCGCGGTGCAAGCCGGATGTGGCGCTGGCCGACGCGGTCATCGCGTTGGTGAGCAACATCGCACTGGCCAGCCCGACCACGCAGCCGCGGATCGAGTTCAAGCCCGAGTGGTTCGACATCGGCAACGATGAGACGCCGGAAGGCATCAAGCCCGACGTGAACCGCGACAAGTACAAGGCCTGACCGAGTGATCTGCGATCATCGAGCTTACGTCGAGAAAAAGTCACGGATTTTCTGAAAAATGTCTTGAACCTCAGGGACAGGGGGGCTCACTCCGGCGATGGCCTGAGCCCGCTCCGTCATCCGCGTCTGCAGGGTCCGCCCCAGTTCAGCGACGAATTCAGGGCGGGCGTTCAACGCGTGGCGGAAGCTCTCCTTGTCGATCTCAAGAACCCGCGTCTCCTCGGTGGCGGTCACGGTCGCGACTCGCGGCGCCCCGGTCATCAGTGACATCTCGCCGAAATAGTCACCGGCGGCAAGTTCGGCCAGATCGACGACTGAAGCCCCGTCATCCTGGGCGGTAACGGAGACACGCCCGGAGAGTATTACAAACATGCTCTCCCCATGCTCTTTTTGGCGGATGATTGGCTCGCCTACCGCGAAGAGCCGCTCGGTTGACTCTTTGGCGAGTGTTCGCAGCAGATCCGGGCCCAGGGCCGTGAGCAGACCGATCGAGACGAGCACCGAGACACGCTGCTCGATCATCCGTTCGGGGTCTTCCGGTACGGGGGGTGGGAGCGGCGTGACGCGAATCGCATGGGTGGCCACAGGGATGTCAACGCCGTGGCGGACCAGCGCATACCAGATCCGATCTCGGGCCATACCGTCGACACGATCACGTTTGTCAAACTCCGTAGTGAAGAGGCGAACCCAGTGCTCAACGCCACGGTCAGTGAAAGCGTTCGTCACGACCGAGGGAGCGGGGTGATCGAGCACGCCGAAGCTGCCTCGGATCGCGTCGAGAATGATGCGCTGCACCCGGTGCGGAGGAACAGTGAACGGTGTAATGACAAACAGGCTCCTTCGCGACCATGGGTCGGGCTTGGTAAAGTTGCGAATTGATGCCTGGGCCAACTGGCCGTTGGGAATGATCACGAAGGCCTCGTCGAGCGTGATCACCTTCGTCGCCCGCCAGTTGATTTCAACAACCCGGCCAATGTGAGCAGGATTGTCGTCATATTGGATCCAGTCTCCCGGTTCGAAGGGGCGCTCGGCGTGAATTGCCAATCCGGCGAACACGTTGCCGAGCGTGTCCTTGAGCGCGAAGCCGAGAACGGCTGTGACGACCGCAGAACCAGCGAAGAGGCTGCCTGGTTCCACGCCCGCCTCATAGAGGATTGCCACAAGGGCAGTGGCTACCATCAGCCAGCGAAGCACGTCGAGTAAAATTCGGGGTAGTGGTGGCCGGATGCGCTCCCACACGGCCACCCCGATGAACAGCAGGGCTGATTGCATCAGGGAGGCAATGAACAGGAAGCGTTGGCAAAGCATTGCGACTGCGGGCGCCTCGTGCGACCCGGGAAAGAGCAGCGTCGCGAGAGTGGGGATTGGTGCCAGAAGCACAAAGGCTAGTGGCCAGACAGCGAGCCTGCGGCGGCCGCGTGGGAGCGAGGCTGCCACGATCACGAGCGCGGCCAGGGCGACCAGCAACTCTCTCCGAAAGTCAACATCGGTGGGAAGCGGGAAGTGTTCGATCGCTGTGAGCGGATTGTCCGCGGAAAGAAAGAATCCGATGAAATTGAACATGGAGAGCGACTCTCATAAAAACGCCGACAAAGGTCCGGCTTTGGAGAGTGTTATTGTGCGTGGGGGCAAGGGTGCCGCCAATGGCCGGCCGTCGTAAACTACTCCGGTGCGATTTGGTATCGTTGGAGGTATTGATGAAATGGAGGTGATTTTGTGAATGATACGATCAATCAGCTTCTTGCGGGCAATAAAAAATTTATCCAGGGTGAGTTTAGCCCGAATGACGACTACTACCTCTCGATTGCCCAGAAGCAGACCCCAAAGGTGCTTTGGATCGGCTGTTCTGACTCCCGGGTGAGCGAGCATCAGATGACCGGGTCCAGGCCTGGTGCGATGTTCGTGCACCGCAACGTCGCGAACATCGTGGCCTTCAATGACGTCAACATCGCCGCGATCCTGGAGTATGGTGTGGTGCATCTCAAGATCGAGGACATCATCGTGTGTGGTCACACGCGATGTGGCGGCATCGCGGCGATCGAAGATGGTGTGCGAGAGAATTACATTGCCGACTGGCTCTGCATCGCCTCGGGCGCGAAGGAAAAAGCCGACCAGATCGCCCGCGAGCGGAACCTCTCACGGGAGGAGAAACTCGCGGTGTTGACTGAAGAGAACGTGAAACTCCAGATCAAACATCTCAAAAACCTGGCGCTCATCCGAAATATGCACGCCAAGGGATCGGTGCCCCATATTCACGGTTGGCTCTACCGTGTCGAAGACGGCACGATCGAGGTACTTGTTGACGGTCGCGAGCCGGTTTGAGGAATGGAGTTGGCCTAACCGATGTCGAAGAGCCGCGGGAGCGAGGCATCGGCCGGGAGGCCGAGGATCTCGCGGAGTTCGGCGAGGTCACCGTCGGTGAGCGGCACGAACACGACCGGGTCTTGGCAGAGTTCCGGATCGACGAGCCGATAGCTCACCGTGCCGTCGCCATTCACGTGAGGGGCCCGGCCGTAGCCATACATCATGTTGTCGACCTTCTCGAAAAAGTCGCGGAGCGTGATCGTCTCCTGTCGTGGCCGACGGATGTAGTAGAGCTCGATCACATCCTTCCAGAAGTGCGGCACGAATTTCGCGCCGAAATCGGCGTGGCCGACACAGTTGCGGTTGGTGCCGGCGATCATCACTGGCAGCGACGCGAGCGGTAGCGACCGGCCACGGCATTTCTTCTCAATCGCGGCAGCGAGGTTGATGCTGAAGTCAGCGCTGTAGCAGTCGTCGCAGACGAGTACGAGATGGCTGAGATCGACAGGCTTGGCCTGCTCCTTCGCGGCGGGAGTCGTCGACGTGTCGGCGGGTGGCAGAAACGCATCGGCGAGGTGGTCGCACGGGATCGCGTAGCTTTGAATCTCTTCGGGCAGGCCGTGGCCGAGCACGACGATCGTGGTTGGCGTGTCGCCGGCGGCGGCGTGGGAAACGGCGGTGAGGAACTCATCGGCCACGGTCTGGATCGTCTCGCCGTTGTCAGCGCGTTTGTAGACGGTGGGTGAGCTGCCATAGGCTCGGGCGATGGTGGTTACCTCGCGCGGGTCGAGTCCGCGGTCGGGATCGAGCAGACCGATCACTCCCCTCCCTGGCCCGAGCACCACGCGGTCCGCCGCAGCCGTGCGGGGGGCGTCGATGAAGCGGGCGAGCTTGACAAGGAGCGCCACCTGCTCGTCGGGCGGGAGGGCCTCGATCGGCGCAGCATGGGTGGCGGCAAGGTAATAGAGGGACGGCTCGATCTGCCGGTAGTGTTTGGTGGTGGCCTCGAGGCGGGCAGCCACCGCGGGAGAGAGCGTTTGCTGGAAGGCCTCAAGCGTGGCCAAAGGGCGGCCGTTTTCTGCAGCGACAGACGCCGCTGCCAGGGCCAGGCAGGAGACGGCGGCGAGGGGCGAGGAAAAACGCATCTGGAAAATGGTTGACAAAATTCCCGATCACAGATACTGTACATATATACATTCTTTGTGAAAAGCGTGTGCGGATTCGAAAAATGCCCCTTTTTGAGATGCCATCGCTGGCTGAATGGACCGCAAGGCCGGTGGTGGGGAGTGGGTTTCGATCGCTCGACCGGCTGCTGCCGCGGAGTGGCCTGGCTCGTGGCAGCCTCGTGGAGTGGCTGGGGGACGATGACGTGGCGGGGGCGACGAGTCTGGCCGCCGCGGTGGCGATATCGCTCGCAGGGAGCGTGGCCACAGGGGGCACGATCCTCGTTGTCGATCGGGGTGGGCGATTTCATCCACCAGCCGTGATGCCCTGGCTGGCGGCGGCTGGGGCTGATGGTGGATCCCGACCGCAGTGCATCGTGGCCCGGCCGGCTCGGGACGATGATGAAGTCTGGACGATCGATCAGGCGTTGCGGTGCCCCGGTATCACGGCCGTATTGGCCTGGCCGCGGCAGGTGCATCCCACGGCGATGCGGCGCTGGCAGCTTGCGGCTCGCTCCAGTCAGGCGGTTGGGATGCTCGTGCGGCCGAGCCGGGCGCGGCGGGAGCCATCCTGGGCGATGCATCGCATTGCTGTCGTGCCCACCGCGGATGGCACGCTCAGCTCCCGTCGGCTGCGGCTGACACTCTTGGATGGCCCCTGGTCGGGCGCTGGCCTCGCCGGCCATGAACAACATGAGCGAACGGTGGAGATGATGCTCGATCTGGTGCGGGGCCGCGAGGCGGCGGCGGGGGGCCATCCGCTGGTGCGAATGCCACATCGGTTTCGATCGCAGCCAGTCAACCTGCCTCCGCAGGCCACACTGCCTCCGCAGGAAGGAGCCCTCGCATGCCGCGCGTCATGACGATTTGGCTACCTCGTTGGCCAGTGCAGCGACGGCTCCTTGAGCATCCCGAATGGCGGCCGCTGCCTGTCTTCGTCTGCCGTCGCGAGGGTCGCGGTGCGATGCGGGTGGCGTCGTGGCTCTGGTCGCAGGCGATGGCTGAGGCTCCGGTGCGAATTCCGGAAGGCACGTCGCTGGCCGAGGCGATGGCCATGCTGTCGCTTGCGCATGGCTCACGGGCCTGTCAGGCCGCCATCGTTGAGCACGATGATCCCTTGGCCGACCGGCTGGCGCTGGAAAAGCTGGCCCGCTGGTGTCGACGATTTGCACCGCTTGTGGCTCTGGAAAACCCCTCACGGCCCGACAGCCATCCCGAATGCCTGATGGTGGATGTCGCCAACACGGCCGATTTTTTCGGCGGCGAGGAATCGTTGGCCCGCACGGCAGCCTGGACACTCGCCGCCCGTGGCATCCACGCCCGGGTGGCGATTGCCGACACGCCCGGCGCCGCCTGGGCCGCCGCCCATTTCACGCATCGGCTGGCCGGCTGCGAAACACGCCCCGGAAAACAGCCAGTGGCCACGCATGGGAGGCCAGGGAGGCTAGCGGCGGGGCTGGCGGCTCCCGATGCATGGCGGCGTCGGCCACGGCGGTGGGCGGTTGTACCCGCAGCCACCCTCCAGCCGCTGGCGCATTTACCAGCAGCTGCGCTGCGGCTCGACAGCCCTGCACTGGCTGCGCTTGATGAGGTGGGTGTGGTGACGATCGGTGACGTGCTGCGGCTGCCGCGCAAGAGTCTGGCCTCACGGTTTGGGCCGCTGCTTGTGCGGCGGCTGGCTGAATTTTCCAGTTCCCGGGCGGAGCCGCTCGAGCCGCCGACCGATGCCGAGTTGCCTCACGTGGCCCACGATTTCGAGGTGCCTGTCTCCATACGGGATGGAGGAGAGTCGCTGCTTCTCCCGCTGGTGGAGCGGCTCGTGGGGCGGTGTGTCGCCGAGGTGGCCGCCCAGGGCAAGGGCATCACGTCTTTGCAGGTGCGGCTTGATCCAGGGCGGGCGGGCGATGCCACGCGGCAGCCCACGGCGCCGGTGGTGATCGATATCGGCGTGTTTCGGCCGAGTGGGTCAGCCCGACATCTGGTGGATCTCGTGCGGCTGCGGCTGGCCAGGCTGCGGCTGCCGCGGGAGATTGAGAGTGTCGTCGTTGAGGTGATCGCCGTGGCGGCGGCCGACTGCCGGCAACGAGTGCTTTTCAGCGGCGTCGACGGCGAAGCGGCCGACGACGCGCAACGTCAGGGGGCGCTGCTGCTTGAG
>JAYQOK010000167.1:0-6954 GCA_038144795.1 Candidatus Kuenenia sp.
ACATATCGCTGTTCGCTTCGGAACGGCAGTTTCCCAACCTTGGTAATCCCTGCCAGATGCGATTTGACAATAAGGGCCGGCTCTGGGTGTCGACGCTGCCGAGTTATCCGCACTACAAGCCTGGCGATACCAAACCGAATGACAAGATCCTGATCTATGAAGATACCGATGGGGACGGCCGGGCCGACCGCGAGACAGTGTTCGCAGACGGTCTGCACATGCCAATCGGCTTTGAACTGGCTCCGGAGGGCGTCTATCTGTCGCAGGAACCATTCCTGATGCTGTTGAAGGACACTGACGGCGACAGCCGGGCCGATATCACCGAATACTTGCTTGACGGGTTCGATCCCCACGATACCCACCACGCCATTTCGGCCTTCGATGTTGACCACGGCGGTGGCATTTACATGTGTGAGGGCAGGTTCCTCCATTCTCAGGTGGAAACACCGTGGGGGCCTGAACGGATGGCCGACGGCGGTGTCTGGCGGTTTGACCCATCCTCATGGAAGGTCGAGCGGGTGATGCAACTCGACGTCAACAATCCCTGGGGAGTGGCCCACGATGCTTATGGCCAGACCTTCGTCAACGATGCCTCTGGCGGCGATCAGTACTGGCTGCTTGGCTACTCGATCAAACTGCCTCACGCAGCAGAAATGGAGAAAGTCTCGAAGTTCAACTATGAGCATCACACCCGACCGACGTCAGGCGCCGAGTTTATTTCGTCCCGCCACTTTCCTGACGAGGTGCAGGGAGACTATCTCTATGCCAACACGATCGGCTTCCTCGGTATCAAGGATTACGCCGTCGTCGAGGACGGCAGTGAGATCAAAGGTCAGTTTCGACAGAACCTTATTCAGTCTTCTGACGGAAACTTTCGGCCTTGTGATCTTGAGATTGCCCCAGACGGCAGCCTTTATTTTCTTGACTGGCATAACACGCTGATCGGCCACATGCAGCACAGTGCCCGTGATCCACTGCGAAACTCAGAATATGGCCGCATCTATCGCATCACGTATCCCGAACGGCCATTGATTGAGCCACCGCAGATTGCCGGCGAGCCGATCGAGGTGCTCTTTGAGAATCTGAAACTGCCCGAAATGAATGCCCGCAAACGTTCTCAACGGGAACTTCGGGGCCGTGATGCCGCGTCTGTGCTGAAGGCGGCAGCGGCGTTTGCCGACTCCAACCGTGGTGATGAACGGCTTCAGCTCGAAGCCCTCTGGGCCACCTGGGGCCAGCAGCAGGCCTCGGTTGTATTGCTGGAGCGGTGCCTTACAGCATCTGATCATCGGGTGCGATCGGCGGCGGTACGGGTGGTGCGGCACTGTCTCCATCTGCTCGAACAGCCTGAGCGGTTCCTGCTGCCGGCTGCCGCTGACGCCCACCCCCGGGTGCGGCTGGAGGCGCTCTCGGCAGGCTCATGGATGGGCGGACAACACGGGGCGGAGATCGCACTCACGGTGGCTTCGCATCCGACTGATCGCTGGATTCGGAATGCCCTCAACCACGCCATGTTGACCCTGGGCGACGAGGCCCAGCGGCTGGTTGATAGCGGCAGCTTTGACGGCAACCGGGTTGTCGATGACATCGACAAGCTCTTCGCCCGCAGCCTGCCGGGAGCGGCCAAGCCCAAGGATGTCAGGACGAAGTCCAAGCTGTTCAAGGACAGTAATTTCAGGAAGTTCTATGAAATCGGTCAGACCGTCTTCTACGAGGAGGGATCGTGCAACACCTGCCACCGTGATCACGGTCGGGGAGTGACAGGTATTTACCCTCCGCTTGTCGGCAGTGAGTGGGTAACTGGAGACACTGACCGGCTGATCAAACTAACCCTCCATGGTATTTGGGGACCAATTCGTGTTGCCGGCAAGCAGTATGAACCAGCCCGCGGCGTGCCGCCGATGACTGCAATTGGGCTGATGTTCAACGACAAGGAAATCGCAGCGGTGCTCACATACGTGCGGACCAGCTGGGGCAATGATGCTGAGCCAGTGAATGAGCAGGACGTTGCTCGGGTTCGAGCCGAGACACGGTCGCGGCGGACCTTTTACAGCCCCGAAGATTTGATTGCCGAGCACCCGTTTCCTGTGGGGAGCCGGCCAGAACTTGTCGAGGAGAAGCCTGTGAATCCACAGCTGCAGGCCGAGCTCGCTGCTGAGCCACTTGAGACCCTGGTGGCTGATACGCTTGCAGACGGTGATGCTGTCCGCGGAGCGAAATGGTTCTTCAATGAAAAGGTGGCGTGTGCTACGTGCCACGCGGTGCCCTATGGCTATCAGTTAGGGCCACAGCTGATCGATAGGCGGCCTGAGGCGACCCGAGCATATCTGGTTGAGTCGATTCTCAAGCCTTCGGCCAAGATTCGTGAGGGGTACCAGTCGGTGAATGTGCTCACTGGAGATGGGCAATTGCTCTCAGGATTTCTCGTCTCCCAGAACGACCAGCGGGTAGTACTGAGCCTGCCGACTGACAAGGGAAAGCAGCGGGTGCTGGCGGCAGATGATGTCGATGAGCTGATTGAGCAGCCGACCTCGACTATGCCGCTGGGGCTGGTCACGCAGCTCAAGGATCGCAGTGCTTTCCTTGACCTTGTCCGCTTCGTGTTTGCCGTCAACGATGGGGGCAGGGCCGAGCTGAACCGGCTGAAAAAAGCAGCTGGTGTTCAGGACTGACGCAATGATCAATTGCCTCATCGGCCGGCTGTTTTGGTTTGGTCCGGCGTTGTGCGGGATCCTGTTCGTCACCCAACCGTCTGCTTGGGCGGCAGAGCGACAGCCGCACATCGTGCTGGTGATGGCTGATGATCAGGGGTGGGGGCAGACCGGCTACTACGGGCATCCCTTTCTGAAAACACCGAACCTCGATGAGATGGCCCGCCGTGGCCTCCGGTTCGACCGGTTTTATGCCGGTGGACCAGTCTGTTCGCCGACCCGGGCAACGGTGTTGACCGGCCGCACGCATGAGCGAACAGGGGTCCCTTCCCACGGGCATGCGCTGCGGCTGCAAGAGAAAACGCTTCCTGCCGCACTGACGGCCGCTGGCTATTCGACCGCTCACTTCGGGAAGTGGCACCTTGATGGCATCCGCGGACCGGGCGTGCCGATTCTTCCGGACGATCCCTTCCGTCCTGATGTTTTTGGCTTTGCAGCCTGGCTTTCGGTGACGAATTTCTTTGATCGTGATCCACTGATGGGCCGCAGCGGTCGTCCCGCCGGTGATTTTGAGCAGTTGGAGGGGGACTCTTCTGAGGTGATCGTCACTGCTGCAATCAGACACCTTGAGCAGCAGCTGAACCGATCACCCGATCAGCCCACCTTCACTGTCATCTGGTTTGGTAGTCCACATTCTCCTTGGCAAGCCAGTGAGCAGGATCAAGCAGCATTTGCGGCATTGCCGATCGCTGCGCGGCATCATTATGGTGAATTAGTTGCCATGGACCGGAGCATTGGCCACCTGCGGGCAGCTCTGCGAAAACTGGCTGTCGCTGAGAACACGCTGCTTTGGTTCACCTCCGATAACGGCGGCCTGCCCAATGCCGAGTTACAGCCGACAGTTGGTCAGGACAATCCTGAACTACCGGGCATGACGGGCTTGCGGGGATTTAAGAGCAGCCTCTATGAAGGTGGCCTACGGGTTCCGGCAATCATTGAATGGCCCGGCCGAGTGCAACCGCGGGTGACATCCCATCCAGCAGGGGCGGCCGATATCTTTCCAACGATTGCCGATCTTGTGGGTCTGCCGAATACCGTGTTCCTTCCACCGGTCGATGGCATCAGCCTAGTGCAGCTGCTTGACCGTGAACTCGGCCCCCGCAAGCAGCCGCTCGGTTTCCGCTGCTTCGGCTGGGGTGCGTGGATCGATAACGACTACAAGCTGGTGCTTCCCGGTCCGCCTCGGCGAAAGGGCCGGGGCGATCAGGCACGGTCGGCACCGAAGCCGGAGCTCTACAATTTAGTGACCGATCCTGGAGAAACAAGCAATTGTGCTGTTGAGAAACCTGAAGTGCTGAAACGCTTGCTGGCAGGCTACGAAGCCTTCAGCCGCACGGTCGATGCCAGTATTCAGGGGGAAGACTATCCCGAAGGACGCCTCACGCGTCCCGACCCCGTGCCGATCGGTTGGAAAGACGCCGATTCGCCCTATCGACAGTACAACCTTGTTTCACCGGCCAAAAAGTAGCCGTCTCATCACTTCAATTGACTGCTTGCCGTTGCAATCACGGCTGTCTGATGAGCGCGTTGGCGATCGAACGGAATGCCTTTTTTTGGGGGGCTGCCGATCGCCTGATAGGAGCCCTATGACGACGAACAATCCATAGGCGACTACATCGTCTATGTTGATGGAGTCGATCAGTCGGGCGAAGTCAATGGCACTTCCGCAACGAGTCCCGAGCTCATGAGCGGCTCGAGAGCAGTTGGCCGGTTCTTCCTGGTACCGAAAAAGCGTTCCCGAAACGCGTGGCTTCCCTCTGCGATAGCGTTTTTATCGCGGCAGCGCAGACCGCATCCCAGTCGGACGTTCCCGGCGTTTCGGAGCCTGGCGGCCGGCATCGGTCAGAGGTTGTGGATATCGATCGCGGGCAGCTCGTCGGGTGAGGCCTGGAAGATCGCTCGCCACCACATTCTGGGCACTCAAGCGGAAACTCCTCCCCTACCCGCGCCATGAGCTTGGCCCAGGTAATCCGAGGCGTGTTGTGCGAGCGGGCTTTTGATCCAGTTGGCCGCCTTGTGTCGGGGCAGCACGTAGCGGACGCTGGCTGCGCGGCCGTCTGGGCCGCGGATCACGGAGAGCCGCTCCGCCGAGCAGCACACGCATCACCCTTCAGATGAGACCTCCTTAGAACACTTTCGTGAGAGCACCGTCTGTCCAGAAATCGGAATAAAACAGCACTTCCTTTTCGGTCTCCAACTCCAACGCGTTTGTAATCTGCTTTTCAACCATCCCCGAAACCATGGACGGCTTCGCGAACAAAGTACAATTCGGATCCTTATACGTCAGCACGGCGTTCACGATTGCGTCGTTGCACTTCGGGCAGTAGTGAGCGTTCACCTCTACCTTCACTTGGCCTTCACAGCTTGGCCACTTCAGATCAGACTCCAACTCGGCCTCACTTTTTCCTGTCGGTTTTCGTTGCAAGAAGATCAAAACTTTCTGCGGGGATGCCGTGGCCGAGGAAAAAATCATTTTATCTTCGAAGGCAACGCCACACTTTTCGCAGTACCCTATCCCATGAAGCGCAAAGGGAACAAAAAAGGTTCCCAGTCCCATAAAAAGGAGTTTATTACGAAGCAGTTCTCCTTGAGAACCACCCCGAAGAAAATCCTCGACAGGAGAACTTTCTCCTTGGTCCAGGACAATTTCAGCGTCCCATTCCAAGGCAGTCGCTGCCACGCAAGGCAAGAACGACGGCAACAGAGCGACAAACGTAAGCACCAAACTTCTGCATCGCCCACGGGCAGCGAAGAACCCCCCCATCCCCATGCCGACAGCAGGCATGAGTCCAGTCACGTCGACGAAATCGATTCCCACCAGCATGACGAATGCATATGACAACACGATTCCGGCAACGGTGCCAAGGAATGCACCGATCGCCAACATGCAGAAGGTACCGAAAGTGCATTTGCCGGTCTTTCGCAACTTGAACTTCCGCACGACTCCCGGAAGCGGGGCGTATTGCAGCAAGCCATCCCAAAGCCCCGGAATAGAAGTTGCAAGACGCCAAGGACCTGTCGACGACGGACCAAGTTGATCCCGTCGATACAGTTGTCCATCGCGAGCCAACTGTCTTACCTGATCCGGCAGGAAGGGGCCGGCCACCCGATTGTTTCGACTAACAAACCACTTTTTTTCCATGTCATCCTGCCGTTCCTTGAAGAGTTCTGCCGGTCCCGGATCACCGAAGGAAGAGACGCTGCTTGCCGCCGTGGATGCCCCCCCAAGGACGAGTCCGCCCAGACAGTGCGGGAGGAACACGGGTGGAGCATAGCACGGTCAATGGCACTTCCGCAACGGATCCCGAGCTCATGAGCAGCTCGTGAGCAGGTGGCCGCCCAGGTCGTGGACCACTTCAGCGGGCAACGCCGGGTGTCATGCTTGGCATCAACCCGGAAGGGTCGAAGGACTCCGGTTGCCCCAAGCCGGGCGGCGCACTTTGTTCCTTGACCGAAGCGATTGGTATTTCGTAGACCCGGCTTTGCTTACCGCGATGGTCCGCATACCGCACATACACCGAGCCTTTGTGGTCGAGTATACGGCGGTCGTCGATTTCCCCTCGTCTCAATACGACAGTCTTCACAAAGTTCGCGACCGGCTTCCATTGTGATCGATCGAAAGAGTATTCGATGGCTGTCGCGGTGTTGTCCATCACCCAGACTTCGCTTCCGTTGGCGAGAAACACCTTCTCGTTGGCCTCCATGGTGGCTCCGCTCGTGCTCGTCTTTGTGGCCCTGCCGCGAGCGGCGTCACGTAGCACCGCCGCCTGCTTCTTGTCCAGGTAAAAGCGGAAAAATCCTCCCTGCTCGTCGGCTTCGAGAAATCGCTCGAGCCATTCACGCTCCTTTTCTTCATCGACACCGGAACGAGACGGCATTTCCTCGCCCGAGTAGTCGTTGGCCAGATCCAGCATCGCTGACGCGAAGTCCGGGTGCTGATTTGAAAACAGTTCGAGTGCCTGCAGGCGGTCCTCGCCCGACAGGAGACGAAGAGCCACGAATTCCAGTGCTGGATTGGACGGAAAGGCCTTTTTCAGCCTGTCAAATTCCCGTGTCGCGTCCTGCTGTCCTCGCTGTGAGCGGAGTAACTGGAGGTACGACAGGTACGGATCGACGAATTCCTGGTTGAATGATACGTACTGTTTGTAATCTGAAAACGCAGCTGTGAAGTCGCCGCTCAGTTCGTGAATTCGGGCGTTGTGGTAGTAGTCTGCAGGAGAGCTCGGGTTTTTGATCACGCCTC
>JAYQOK010000168.1:0-6891 GCA_038144795.1 Candidatus Kuenenia sp.
CATGTGCTCAAGCCGGGCGAATCGGTCACCATCGAGTAGCGTAGGGCATGGAGGGCATCACAGGTTGCACACCCCTTCGCTCGCTGCCAACGCCGGCTCCATGGCACGGGCAACCCCTCGCGAAATCCTCAGGAATTCTGAGGAATCTCGACTGGCCGCTGTGGAGGCACGCGGACTTCGACCGTGCCATCGACCACGCGGGTCTCGAACACGTCCACCGTGAGCTTCGGGTTGTCGCACCAGGCACCGTCGCAGAGGCGAAACCGCCAGGCATGCCAGGGGCAGGTCACCACCCCGTCCACCATCGGGCCCGAACCGAGCGAGGCGCCCATGTGGGGGCAGAGATCGTCGATCGCGGAGTAGGTCTGGCCATCGAAGAAGACGGCCACGAGCCGACCGACCACCTCGAAGGTGCGGCCCTCACCGGCCGGGATGCTGCCGACGAGCGTGACGGGTGTGAAGGAGATTTCTGCGGGGGCTTCGCTCATGCGTTCCCTGTACCATACGGAGCATGAACGTCCAACCCGCGGCCCCCGCACCGCCGGACACGTCGGGCAACCCGCCGATCCAGTTGCTGGTGCTCGACGTCGACGGCACGGTCACCAACAGTCGCCACGAAGTGACCGCTGCGACCGTCGCCGCCATCGGCCGCGTGCGGGCGGCGGGTATTCGGGTCATGCTCGCCACGGGCCGCCGCTATCGTGACACGCTGCCGATCGCGATGCAGCTTGGTATCGAGGAGCCGCTGGTGACGGCATCGGGTGCACTCGTCAAGCACCCTGCCGATCATGCCACGAAATTTCGAGCTTCCTTTGGCCCGGGAGTGCTCCAGAGCGTGCTCGAACTGGTCATAACGCGAGGCCACGAGCCGGTGCTCTACACCGACAGCTTTGCCGAGGGATTTGACTTTCATTGCCGCAGCCTCGAGCCGACGGCGATGGAGGCCGGAGCAGGGCAGGGCTTCCGGGAGTATCTGGACCGCAACCGTTCGCTCGCCCGCGTGACGCCCGATCTGCACCGCACGCCACCGCCAGACGTGTTTGCCGGATTTGCGATGGGGCCGCAGGATGCCATGCTCGCGCTTGAATCTGCTATCCGTGAGGCCTGGCCGGAGGCGGTCTCGCTGCACACGATCCGTAGCCCTCGGTATCGCGACTATCTTTGCGAAATCGCACCGGCTGGCGTGACGAAGTGGTCGGCCGTGCTGGAGATGACGCGGGCCTGGGGCATTCCCCCGCAGGCGATCTGCGCGGTGGGAGATGATCGCAACGACGTGCCGATGGTGACCAACGCCGGCGTCGGTATCGCCATGGGCAATGCGGCGGCCGAGGTGCGGGCGGTGGCGGATCGAGTGGTGGGCCGGCACGATGACGACGGCCTCGTCGACGTGGCAAACCTGCTCCTCGCCACGATTGCCTAAGTTGCGTGGCTTATGCGGGATGCGCGTTGCCGTGGTCGTGGCCGATCCGTATCGTCCCGCCATGGACCTGAAACTGCAGCGACCGAGAGGAGTCTGCGCTCGCACCGGCCGCACGCTGTCGGCCGGGGAGCCGATGGTGTCGGCGCTCGTTCGCGACTCGGGTACCCTCGAGCGGATCGACTGTGTGGCTGAGGCCTGGGAAGGGGCGCCTGCCGGCACCCTTGCCTGGTGGCGGTCGGTCTACGCTCCGGCTGTGGCCACCGGCCCCACACTCGCTCCCGCCGACGTGCTGCTCGACGTGTTTGAAGAGCTGGAAACTCGTCCCGAAGAGACGGCCCTGCGGTATCTCATCGCCCTGCAACTCGTCCGCCGTAAGGTGCTGCGAATCGTCGAGCGGACAGCGGACTCGCGTGACGACGATCGCGACACGCTCCTCGTCACCTGCCGCAAGCGGCGGAGTGAATATCGTGTGGCGGTGGTATCGCCCCAGGCCGTCGTGGCCGAGGGGGTGGAGGAACGGCTCCAGGCACTCCTGTGGTCGGGAGGTGAGGCATGACTGCTCCGCCACTACCCAGGCTCGTTGCGGTGATGATCGTCGTGACAGCGGTCGCGTCGAGCGGGGCGACCTGTCCGAGCGTGCTCCGTGGCTATCAGGTGGGCACGATGCCGCTGCCGCGGGTGCTGCCACCGCAGCCTTCGCTCGACCAGATCATCGCCGCGATCCATGACAACACGCAGAGGGTTCGCAACTACATGGCTCCGCAGGCCGTGATCTCGGTGCCGGGGGTGCCGCGGCTCTCGGCCCAGGTGGCCTGTGAGCCGCCGCGTCGCTTCCGGCTGCGGGCCCAGACCGCCGTGAGCGGCAACGAGCTCGACCTCGGCAGCAACGATGATCTCTTCTGGCTCTGGATTCGCCGTCACGAGCCACCGGTGATGCTCTTCTGCCGGCATGACCAATACGCCCAGTCGTCGGCCCGCCGGTTGCTACCGATCCGTGCCGACTGGATGCCGGAGTTGCTCGGGCTGGTGTCATTCAATACGGCTGACAGCCATGAGGGGCCCTTTCCGCTGGCCGACGGGCGGCTTGAGATCCGCAGCCGCCTTACCTCGCCTGATGGTGAACTGCTCAAGTCAACGCTGGTCGACGGCACGACCGGGCTCGTGCTGGAGCAGCATCTCTTTACGTCAACCGGCGAACGGCTGGCGAGTGTGCGGACGACACAGCATCGCGTCGATCCGACGTCGGGTGCGGCACTGCCCCGTAAGGTCGACGTGTCGTGGCCCGCGTCCGACGTCAATTTCACTCTCGAACTCAAGGCCGTCACAACGAACATGCCGACCAGCGATCCCGGTCAGCTCTGGCAGATGCCGGCCTACGAGGGCTACGAGCCGGTTGACCTCGCCGACCCGTCGGTCATCATTGGGCCGAAGGCCGGGTGATCATTCCTGCTTGCTCAGCGGCGTTCCTCGCCGGCCGTGCAAGAGGTGGCCTGGGTCAGTTTGCGGATGTTCCCCGCATCTGCTGGCGGGCCTGGGAGAGTGCCGGGCCGATGGAACCCAGCGGCAGCCCCGTTATCTGGCTGATCTCGCTATAGCTGCGGCCTTCAAGGTGGTGGAGCCGCACCAATCGCGCCGCCAGCGGGTCGAGTCGTTGCAGAAGCGATTCGATTTCGTCATGGTTGGCGACAACCGCCGCAGGATTCTTTCGCTCGTCAGCCTGCGCAGCGCGATCAGCCGATGCGATGCGTGACCTCCTCGTCCGGAGCAGCGACCGCACGCACGCGCGACGTGCGACGACCGTGAGAAACGTCGGCAAGCTGGCGCGGCCGGTGAATCCCCTGAGTACGGCGGCGTTGTTCCGCAGAATCTCAACCATCACATCGGCCACAAGGTCGTCGCGGTCGGCGGCAGGCAGCGAGATGCCTCGCTGGGCGGCGGACCGTTCGGCAACGAAAGCGAGCAAGCCAGAGAACCGCTCCAGAAATGCCTCCCAGGCACCGGGGGCACCGGCGAGACAGAGTCTCAACAGATCGCGATCCTGCGCCGTAAGCAGATCGTGGCGGGGTTCGGATTGGTGAGACGCGACGGTCGCCACAAGACGTACCTGTTTGCCGTTCGCCGCAAAATGGGCCTCGATTGACCCATCCAGCGGGCGTGGATGAAAGTCATGAAGCCCTCTTTATGCACGATAACATCATAAGGGGGTGGTACCGTGGGCACCAACGCAATTCCGACCCGCCTGCACAGTTGGGTTGCCGCTCATGAAACTGGCTGTCGCATGCCGATTGCTGAATCGTTGACAGGATTCGGGTGGCCACCTAGGATTCCGCGCGTCACCGGGTTGAGTTGACCGGCAGACCCCCACCAAGAAAGCCGATTTTTACGGAGACAAGGAGAACAACGTCTATGACCCACGTCGTCGCCGAACCGTGTTTTGCCTGTAAGTACACCGACTGCGTCGTGGTCTGTCCGGTCGAGTGCTTCTACGAAGGGGATCAGATGGTGTACATCCACCCCGACGAGTGCATCGACTGCGAGGCGTGCGTTCCGGAGTGCCCGGTCGAGGCGATCTTCCACGAAGACAACCTGCCCGCGGAATGGAAGGACTTCACTGCGCTCAACGCCGAAATGGCCCCGCAACTTCCGGTGATCACCGAGAAGAAAGACCCACTTTGCTAGTTTCACGCTCGTCGTGCCATCCCTGGCCCCGGCGGGCTTTGCAGGTCGGAGGCAAAGCCAAGTTTTGCACTCAAGCTGCGAGGCTCGCCCTCGTGGCGAGCGTGGCTAACGCAGGTCGACCGTCCAGTAGGCGGCGTCGACAAAACTCTTCCAACTCGCATACTTCGGGTTGCCGAGTTTGATCGACAACAGCGGGCTTCGCTTGGGCTTGATGGGCTGCTTGATCAGGTGCATGTGGGCCTCGTGCGGTGTGCGGCCTCCCTTGCGAACATTGCAGTTCACGCAAGCGCACACGATATTTTCCCAGCTTGTTAGCCCGCCGCGACTGCGAGGCACGACGTGATCAAGCGAGAGTTCGCTTGTTGGGAAATGCTTCCCGCAGTATTGGCACCGATTACCATCGCGGGCGAAAACATTGCGACGGTTGAATCGCAGGCCGTGACGAGGGCCGCGGTCACAGGAGACCAGCCGGATCACGCGGGGCGCCTGCAGATCGTAGCCGACGCCCCGAATCCAATCTTGGTCGGGCGTGCGAAACTCCATCTGGAGTGCTGACAATTCCCGCCATGTCTCAATGGAGTAGGCGGCGAACTGCCCTTCTTCGATGTGCACGACCTCGGCGATATGTCGGTAGAGTAGCGCGATCGCGCGGCGGACATTGGTGATATGCACCGCCACGAACGACCGATTGAGCACGAGCACGCTAAGGCTCAATGTGCTGCCCCCACTGAGCGTTCCATTCAGGGGCGCTGTCGCCGTGGCAACCGCCGTGCCGGACATCACATCACCTCATTGGTTCTGCAGAAAACCAGCCGAATCCGCGAATTTTGATTGTAGCCGGCCACGGGGCAGGCTGCCAAATCCCCGTAGACTGCCATCTGGAATTGTGGCCGAAGTGAAGACCGCGCTCGCTACTTGCCTTCATCGCAACTTGCGGGCAGACTCAGCGACATGGGATGTGAGTGCGACGCGCACTCATCAAAAACTCACCAGCCACGCCCTCGGCTCTTTACTTCGTGGAGAACATGATGCGTCACTACTCGTGCGACGTTTGCAAACGCCCAATCAACACGCAGGCGGACGTGCGACATGTGGTCAAGATTGAGGTTTTCGCGGCGGTTGAGGATGAAGGAGAAGCCTGTCAGACGTGTTGCGGCGATCGCAGCGATGAGGCCGACCATCTTGAGGAGATGCAGGAACTACTCGAACGACTCGATGACCACGACTGCGCGGGGCTGCTTGAGGAAGGTACTGTGAGCATGCGATTCGATCTCTGTGACGCCTGCCGCCAACGCTTCCTTCGCAATCCCCTCGGCGCGAAGACCGCCAAGCATTTCAACTTTAGTCAGAACTAGTTACACGCCTGCGGGGCCATCCCTGGCCCGCGCAGGCTTTTCAGGTCGGAGGCAAAGCCGAGGTTTGCACTCGACCTGCGAAGGCTCGCCCTCATGGCGAGCCTCGCGTAAGGCGGAGCAGGCCCGCAGGGATGCGCCGGCGCGTTAGCCAATCGTGGAATCAGCGAGGGGTTGCCCGTGCCATGGAGCCGGCGTAGTTGGCAAGCGAAGGCAGGATGCCGAAAAGCGATCCCATGTCCGAGTGAGCGGAGGCCTGGAGGGCCGCAGCGAACGTCCGGCGACGTGGCACGGGCAATCCCGAGTCCGCGAGCCATTGCGGCGGGATTCGCAGGCTGAAGCCTCCGCCACAGGGGGCTGCCTAGCGGCAGTCGTTTTGCTGGCTACACTGCGGGCTCTAATTCAAAGAGCCGCTCGCGAGGAGACTGCTTCAACGATGGCTGGAAAGACCCTGAAGATCGCGTCGATCCCCGGCGATGGCACCGGGCCGGAAGTGACCGCCGAGGCCATGAAGGTGCTCGCAGCCGTGGCGAAACTGGAAAACATCGCCTACGAGGTCGAGCCGCTCGACTGGGGTGGTGATCGCTACCTGAAGGCCGGCGAGATCATTCCGGAAGGGGGGCTCGACCTACTCCGCTCCAAAGACGCGATCTTCCTCGGTGCGATCGGGCATCCCGATGTCGCTCCCGGCATCCTCGAAAAGGGGCTGCTTCTTGATCTGCGGTTCAAACTTGACCAATACATTAACCTGCGGCCCGTGAAACTCCTGCCGGGCGTGGAGACGCCCCTGGCCGGCCGCGGCCCGGCCGACATCGACTTTGTGGTCGTGCGGGAAAACACCGAAGACCTCTACTGCGGTGTCGGTGGCTACCTGAAGAAGGGCACGCCCGATGAAGTGGCTGTGCAGCAGGCGGTCTACACCCGCAAGGGCTGCGAACGGTGCATCCGCTGGGCGTTTGAATACACCCAAAAGCGGAACAGCCCGAAGAAGATGCTCACGCTCGTCGCCAAGACCAATGTGCTCACCTACGGCCACGACCTCTGGTGGCGGACCTTCCAAGAGGTGGCCAAGGACTATCCCGACGTAAAGACCGACTACAACCACGTCGACGCCTGCTGCATGTGGATGGTGAAAAACCCCGACTTCTACGACGTGATCGTCACCACGAACATGTTTGGCGACATCATCACCGATCTCGGCGGCATCCTGCAGGGCGGCATGGGGGTGGCGGCCGGCGGCAACCTCAATCCTGATGCCGGAGGGGTGAGCATGTTTGAGCCGATGGGGGGCAGCGCGCCCAAGTACACCGGCCAAAACGTCATCAACCCGATTGCCGCCATCAACGCGATGGCGATGCTGCGGGAGCACAGCGGCTATCCCGCCGCAGGCAAGCGGATCGACGCGGCCGTGGCCCAGGTCACCGGGACGAAGATGAAGAG
>JAYQOK010000169.1:0-6891 GCA_038144795.1 Candidatus Kuenenia sp.
CTCCACAAGCTTGGCTGCGACTGCGACGCCCTGGGCCGGCTGCTCGGCGCAGTGCCACTGGAGCGGGTGCGGCTGGTGGCCGCCACACGCGGCATCACGCTCCCCATGCCGCCCGGCGGCACACTCTCTCGCGAATCGCTCGATTTACAACTCGTGCAGATGGCCAGCGACGCTGGAGCGGCCTGGCTGCCACAGCTTGATGTGACAGGCGTAGCGGAGAATCCCGGGCCTGAGCCGATGGTGACCATCACCTGTCGTCCGCAGACTGGGAGCCATGCCGGCAGGGTGTTTCTGCTGCAGGCCGAATCCGCAGTCATCGCCACCGGGCTTGCCGATCATGTGCGGGTGCCGGGGGATGATTCGCGGAGCATCGCGTCGGGCAGCCGCATCGGCGTGGGCACAACGCTTGCCCCGGGCATGGTCGATCTGCCGGCTGGCGAACTGCTGATGGCTGTTGGCCGCAGCGGCTACTGCGGGATCGTGCCCCTTGAAGACGCACGAATCGACGTCGCCGCCGCGATCGACCGGCAGCGGATCGCCGCAGCGGGGAGCATCGGCCGCGCCGTGGCGGAGGTTGTGCAGGAGGCCGCCGGGGCTGCCGCGTGGATAGCGCCGGTGTCTGACGTCCTCGCAGCCGCCACCTACCAGGCAACGCCTTCGCTCACACGCTCCGCCGCAAGCGTGGCTGGCATCACCGGTCGGATTCTCCGGGTCGGCGATGCGGCCGGCTATGTCGAGCCCTTCACAGGGGAGGGGATGGGCTGGGCGCTCGCCGGCGGCCGCCTCGCCGCCGATGCGTTGCTTAGCAGCCCGACGCCGGCTGCGGCGTACAGCCGATCGTTTGCCGCCTTCGCCCGGCGGCATCATCGCCGCTGCCGACGCATTTCCGCAGCGCTTCGGCATCCGCTTTTGGTTAGTTCCGCGATCCGCGTCGTGGCCGCGGTCCCTTGGATTGCCGCGCCGCTGGTGCCGATGCTCGTGGGAAGCAGATCGGCCGTAGAAGCCTCCGCCTGAACGACCATACGGACTCGGACATTTTACCGAGTGGGCTCGCTAGCAGTGCCGGGAGCACCAGCAAGTCGCCGAGAAACGCGAGAATCACCAAGACGGTCAGCATCCAGGCGAAGCGTCGCGTGGGGGCAAATTCGCTCGCGGCGAACACGGGCATGGAAAGACTGCAGATCACCGCGGTCTGCAGAATAGCTTGGGAGGCGTGGGTGAAGGCGGCATGGATCGCTGCCTGGCGACCGGTTTGGCCTCCAGCCGTGCTCACGAAATGCCTGCGGAAGAAAGTCAGGAAGTGGAGAGTCCCGGCGACCGCCACCCCCAGGGCGATCGACGCGGTCATCACCCCGCCGATATCCACCGGCACTCGCGTCCAGCCGAGCACGCCAAACAGGATCAGCACCGGAAAGACGTTGACCGTCATGCCCAGCAGCCCGGCAACAACGCTTTGCTGCACGAGGATCATCACCAGCGACGTGACGCCGCAGGCGGTCAGGAAACTCGTGGCCAGGTCGTTGAGAAGTGAACGCTGAATCGCCTGAATCACCGGAACGGCACCGGTATCGCTGATGGAGATCCCCCGCGCGGCCCCATCGTGTGCTTCCAGAACGGGGGCAACCTGTTTCCGCAGCGCTACCAGAAAGGCCGTCGCGTCGAGATCGCCCAGCATCGAGGTGCGGGCGGTGATCCGCCAGTGTTCTCCCTCAGCATCAGCATGCACCAGCCGCAGGTCATCAAGACTGGCCAGGCTGGCCTCCAGTTTGCGGGCCATCAGAGCCTTTCGCAGTGCCCGCTGCGTCCCCGATCGCTCGTCACCATCGACGAAGAGCGTCCCGGCTGAAAGCACACCCGTGACCTCCGGCAAGTCCGCGACCACGCCAGCCACCTCGCGCACGATATCGAGCCGCTCGGCCGGCCGGGTGGCATCCCCTGTAAAATGCACCACGAGTTCGATCGGCCCCAAGCAGCCGATGTGCCGCTCAATCCAGGCGTAGTCCTGCAGGATGCGGCTCGTGGGAGGAAAAAGCGTCTCAATACCCACGGAGCTGCGGAGCCGCGGCAGGCCCGCAGCGAGGCCCGCCAGGCAGACCGCCAAAACCATCGTGATCGGCACGGCCCGCGCCAGGGCGATCCGTTCGAGGAGCGCACAGGCCGCCGGCAGCGACGCTGAACGTCTGCGGATGGGGAACTGCTGAAAGGCGCCCGGCATGATCAGAAACAGCAGCACCACGGTGGCCATCACGCCGATGGCCGCATGGAAGCCGAAGACTCGCACAGGCTCCAGTTGACTCACGACCAGCGACAGCAGGCCCACCGCGGTGGTCGTCGCCGAGAGGAGACAGGGAAGCCACCCCACCCGCAGCGCCCGCCGCGGGACCGTTGCCAGTGAACCTGCGGCATACGCCTCGATCAGGTAGTTTACGAGGTGCACACCACAGCAGACCCCGAGCACCAGAACGAGCAGCGGCATCACGATCAGCACGGGGTTCATGCGATCGCCCATCGTCTGCAGGCTGGCAAACGCCAGCCCCACGCAGAACAGGGACGTGGCGAACACCAGACAGGCGTGCAGCAACGAGCCGAGTGCCCGCCAGGTCAGCAGGAGGACCACGATCGCAGCCAGGGGGCCGTAGCGTTGCAGGCTCCGGCTGCTCGCTTCATCCACGGCGACATTGTCGATTGCGGGGCCGGCAAAGCGGGCCGCTTCGGCAGGAATGCCCGCGTCGGCGACCTGTCGCCGCAGCCAGGCGACCGCATGCCGCCGCGCATCGAGGCCGGCAGGTGTCAACGGCACCACCACACATGTCGACTCGCCGTCAGGCCCGATCATGGTGCCTTGGAGCCGCGCAACCGCCTCGTCTCGCGGCATGAGGAGTGGCTCACCGGTAAGCCTTTCGAGAATCGCCTGACCGCTGGTCGCGTCTTCAAACCATGGCTCGCCGTTCTCACCACGCGGCGTGGCGTCTGACCGGCATGCATCCACCAACCTCTCGGCCTCCGTTGACCCCAGGGTGCAGCCGTCCCATGTGATCACCACCACATCGCTGCTGCCAAAACGCGCGGCAAACTGCTCGTAGGCGACACGGGCAGGAAACGTGGGCGGGACCCACTCCAGCGGCGGCGAGGAATCGACCGCCAGCACAGCCGCCGCCTTGGGGATGATCCACACGGTCGCCAGCGCCAGCGCCCCCAGCGTGGCACAGCTCACCACGCGGGCTCGATTCCTCAGGACACCGCCAAACGGCATGGCCGACTCCCGGTAGACGCCTGTGTCGGGGCGGAGTGTGATGCGTTCCGTCTGAGCACGTGAGACCCTACTCCACCCTGCGTAACACAAGTGCCGCGTTGTGCCCGCCAAAGGCAGACGAATGCGACACCGCCCAACGAAGGTGGGCGTCGGTCGCCTGTCGCGCGAAGTTCAGCGGTCGCACGGGATCCTGGAGATTGACACATCCATGGACTTTCTGATCCCGCAGCGACAACGCCGTCACGGCAGCCTCAATCGCTCCACTGGCACCAATACAGTGCCCGGTCAGCGACTTGGTCGCAGTGACCAGGGGCCGCTGCCCGAACAAACGCTCGATGACGGCCGATTCCACCTCGTCATTGATGATTGTTCCGGTGCCGTGCGTGTTGACAGCATCGACGTCTGCTGCCGTGATCCCGGCGTCGGTGATCGCGCCGGTGATCGCCCGCGACAGTTCATCCCCCGATGGCTCGACGACGAGCATGCTGTAGGCATCGAACGACTCCCCGTAGCCGACGATTTCGGCATGCACCGGCCGGCCTCGGCGGCGGGCGTGCTCCAGTTCTTCGCAGACGAGCACCGCCGTGCCCCCTTCGGCCATGAGAAACCCGGTGCGTGCCTTGTCGAAGGGACGGTTTGCCGTGGCAGGACAATCGCCTCCGGTCGTGAGTGTCTTTGCGGTGTCGAAGGCCCGAAAACTGCCCCCGAACGGATCACCTGTGTATTCGGAGCCCCCGCACAGCGCGACGTCCGTTTCACCGTCACGGATCGACCGAAATGCCCGGCCGATCGCCACGGTGCCCGCAGCACAGGCGACCGCGGAGACGGTATTCGGGCCGTGCAGCGAATAACGGATTCCCAGAACCGCCGAGATGGCGTTGGGCATGAACATCGATACCGAAAACGGATTGAACCGCAGGGGCAGTGACGCGATGAGCTCCTGCAGGGCTTCGGTGGCCGCGCCCTCCGGTAGCGTCATGTTTTTTCCGGTCAGGGGCCGCACTGCCGAGAGCACGTGGCTGTTGGTGGACTCGACCAGCGACGTGATGCCTCCCCCACCGGTGCCCATGAAGACACCCGCCCGCGTTCCGTCGAGCCCATCGAGCCGCCAGATGCAGCGTTTGGCATCGACGCATGAGGTCTGCCAGCCCGCGTCGGCCAGGGCTTCGCTGGCTGCCACAATCGCCAGCATGGCCGACCTGTCGAGCCGCATCGTCTCCAACGGGTCGATCCCCGCGGCTTCGAAGTCAACCGGTGGGAGCGGCGCCCAGACAGTCGAGGTGAGCGGACTCCACCGCAGCCACGCAGCCGGAATAGGCGCCACGGCAGCCTGCCCCGCCAGGCAGGCCCGCCAGCATGCTGCCGCCGATGAGCCGACGGGCGACACCATGCCAATCCCGGTGATCGCGACTCGCCGTCGACTCACGAGATGCCCGAGCCTGCAGCGTGCCTGGTGATCAACGCCACCACCTCGTCCACGGTGGAAAGCCCGACATACTCATCATCCGAGATTTCACCGTTGAACTCTTTTTCAAGGGCCATGACGAGCATCACCGCGTCGACGGAGTCGGCACCGAGGTCCTCCTTGAGCCTGCTGGTCCCTGCCACCGCATCTGTTTCGAGGGCCAGCACATTGCGAATCACCGCATGTACCCGCTCCGCAATCGCTGCCGAAACCGATGATTTCACGTCTGACATAGCCTTCTCCAGATCATCACTGCATCGCTTTCGTGGAGAATATCACACAACGCGAGTGACCAGTGCCGCCGCAGTCAGCCCCGGCCCGAAGGCCATGCTCACCACCGGTGTTCCCGGCGGTACATCGGGATTTTGCAAAAGGCGATCCCAGATCCGGGGCACTGTCGCCGAACTCGTGTTTCCACCGTCTCGGCGGGCGTCTTTCCCAGAACTGATCTGGTCGTCAGAGCGCCCCAGGCAGCGGCCCACGAGTTCCACGATGGCTGGCCCCCCCGGATGGATGACCCACACGATCCGGGATGCTTCTTCCGGTGAATCGAGACCGGTATCGTGGAGCAGGCCGGCGATGAACGGCTGGACATACTTGGCGATCAGCCTGGGCACCTCAGCCGACAGCGTCATCTCAAACCTGTTGGCGATCGGCCGCCAGGTCATCACATCCAGCGAGTTCGGGATCGTGGTGGCGGCTGACCGAATCACCTGCAGGCCACGGCCGCCGCGCGTCTGAAACGCCTCATCTGTGAACGCCGAATACCGGATGAATCCATCGGCAAACAGGCTGTCGCAGATGATGTGCTCTGCATCGACACAGTCTGGCGCAACGTGGATGGAGCAGATTTCGGTGTGGGCGATGTCGACGCGGGCTGTCTGTCGCGTCAGGCCGCTCGCGGCCGCGGTGAGTGTCCCTGCCGCCATGCGAACGGCCGGGAAAGCACCATAGCAGCCCTGGTGATAGCAGTGACTGACCGTCGTCTGCGTCCAGCCTCTCTGCGACACCAGTTCTTGCAGAGGGCTCGGCAGCAGGTAGCCGGTGGTCGAGACGTGGATCGCCTCATCCGGTGGCGATTCACCGTCGGGATACATCTTTTCGACCGCCGCTCTCGCGTGGTCGCGGTAGATCGCCAGTCGCTCACTGATATCGGCTCCGCCCGCCCGCTCGAGAAACGAACGAGAAAACGGGATCGTCGCGTAATCGATATCCACAGGATCCTTCGCCGCCTCGAGATCTGGCAGCACCGAGATCCGCCTTGTCCTGATGTGTGCCGGCGAGACGCCATACCGATCCCACGCCTCTCGGATCGCTGTCAGGGGCGTGTCGGAGCTTCGGCTTCCATCTCGGACCGCATCGGCCTGGGCGACAAACTCCGCGAAACGCACGGCGCACTCATGGAGTTTTTGCTGGTCTACGGCTTCCGTGAGGTACACCGGCCTGAAATCCGCAAGCACTACGTTCATCAGGCTGCACCTCGTGCGATGCTGGTTTCGAGGCGATTGATGTCAGGCCTTTACGGGAGAAAGTGAGGAAATTTGATCGATGTATAATATTTTTAGATGGAGCGTTGTCCAGAGACCGCAAGCGACCAGTAGTTGTTCCTGCTGCCTCGCTCCCGCTCCATAGTGCTGAGCCCGTACATGTCCATCAAAGGATAGCCCGGTGAATGGCACTTCCTCAACGGTCTTGCGGCTGATGAGCGACTCGTGAGCCTCGGGAGGAGCTTCCCATTCGGCCGTTCCCGGGGCTTCGACGCCCCGCGTCCGACATCGGCCAGAGGCTGTGGATGTCGATCGAGCCTTGCGATCAGCTGGTGGCGAACCGCGCTGTCCTGCAGATAGTGTACTGCTGTTTACTACAGCCGTCCACCTGCCGGTCCGCCGATGGCCGCCGCGGTCACAGGGTTTCTCGCTCCTGCAACGGCAGGCACATGGCCCAGTCGTTCTCGCGCTGAGCCGCAAAAGCTTGCCACACAGCGTTCTTTTCCCAACGCTGGAAACCGCTGGCTTGGACAGTGATCAGGCCGCCGGGCGGAGTTCGCTCCGAGTGGTACGGGAGTTCCGGCTACCGCAACATTGATCGCTGAGACGCCGAGTTTTCAGAAACTTTTTCATAAGATCGAAAGGCTGAATCACGATCTTTCAACGAAAGGCCGACAGCGTCCTAC
>JAYQOK010000170.1:0-6837 GCA_038144795.1 Candidatus Kuenenia sp.
TCCGTCTGGCCGAGGATCGGGGAACTGCCGCCGATCTGCGCATAGATCGCCTGCGCCTTGGCGGCCCGGCGGCTGGGGGCCGACGTGGTCGATTTTTCGGCATCGACCAGCAGCCTCTCGAAGGGGGAATCGTTTATCGATACCGCCCGTAATCTCGAGGCGATGGGGATCGATGCCGTCGTCGTGCGACACAGCACCCCGGGCACGCCCCACCTGCTGGCCCAGCATCTCGGCGTCGGTGTGATCAATGCCGGCGACGGGCCGCATGAGCATCCCACGCAGGGGCTGCTCGACATTTTCTCGATCCGGGAGCATGTTGGTGATCTGCGCGGCGTGACGGTGGGGCTCGTCGGCGATATCGCCCACAGCCGCACGGCCCGATCAAACCTGTGGGGCCTGACGAAGCTCGGCGCCAAGGTGATTCTCTGCGGCCCCCCGACGCTTGTTTCGGAACGGTGGCGGGAACTCGGCGTCGAGGTTTCGCACAGCCTTGATGAGATCGTGCCCCGCTGCGACGTCCTCAACCTGCTGCGGATCCAGTTTGAACGGCAAAATACCCGCCCCTTTCCTTCGGTCCGGGAATACGCCCACCTCTACGCGATGACCGGCGAGCGGCTCGAGCGGGCCCGCAAGGATCTGCTTATTCTCGCGCCCGGGCCGATCAACCGCGGCGTCGAGGTGACCGCCGATGTGGCCGATTGCCCGCAGTCGCTGATCCTCGATCAGGTGACCAACGGCCTCGCGGTACGGATGGCGGCGTTGTGGCTGATCTGCGGCCCCCGCGGGGCCGATGCGACTGCGGCGGCTGCGGCGACCAGAATCATTTGAAGGGATCATCGGCATGGCGCGGCTTCTGATTCGTGGCGGACGGGTAGTCGATCCATCCCAGGCGATTGACCGCGTCGATGACGTGCTCGTGGAAGATGGCAGGATTGCCGCAATTCAGAGTGGCGGCACCGCCGACGAAACCATCGACGCCAGTGGACTGATCGTCTGCCCTGGGCTCGTTGACATGCATGTGCATCTCCGCGAGCCGGGCCGCGAGGAAGATGAAACCATCGCCACCGGCGCCCGAGCAGCGGTGGCCGGCGGGTTTACGAGCATCGCCTGCATTCCCAACACTGAGCCCCCAATCGACACGCAAGCCAACGTCGAATTCATCCACCAGAAAGCGGCCCGGGCCGATGCCTGCAATGTGTTTGTGGTGGCCTGCGTGAGCCGCAATCGTGAGGGCAAAGAGCTGGCCGAGATCGGTCAACTCGTGGAGGCCGGTGCCGTGGCCTTCAGCGATGACGGCTCCCCTGTCGCCGACGCCGAACTGATGCGGCGGGCCTTCGAATACTGCCGGATGTTTGACAAGCCGATTCTTGCCCACGAGGAGGTGCTCGAGCTTTCGCGTGGGGGCGTGATGAATGAAGGGCTTGTGTCGCTCGTGCTCGGCCTGCCCGGCATGCCGCCCGCGGCGGAGGACGTGATGATCGGCCGCGATATCGCGTTGGCGGACGTGACCGGTGGCCGGCTGCACGTGATGCATGTCTCCACGGCTGGCGGCGTCGATCTCGTGCGGGCGGCCAAGGCCCGCGGGGTCCGCGTGACGGCAGAGGCCTGCCCGCATCACTTCACGCTCACTGACGAGAGCCTGCGGGGCTTCGACTCCAACTTCAAGATGAGTCCGCCGCTACGAACGGCGGCGGATGTCGATGCGATCATCGCAGGCCTGATCGACGGCACGATCGACTGCATCGCCACCGACCATGCACCGCACGCACTCGAAAAGAAGATGCTGGAGCTTGACCGGGCGCCGTTTGGGATTCTTGGTCTCGAAACGGCCGTGGGGCTGGCGGTGACCCGGCTCGTCGTGCCCGGGCGGATCGGCTGGCCCCGCCTGATCGAGGCGATGAGCACGCTCCCCGCGCGGATTCTCGGCATCGATCGCGGCACGCTGCGGCCCGGAGCGGTCGCCGACATCACCCTCATCGATCCGCAGCAGACCTGGCAGGTGGATGTCGAGGCCTTTCAGTCGAAGAGCGTCAACTCGCCGTTTCACGGCTGGACGCTGCAGGGCAGGGCGGTAGCCACGATCGTGGGCGGTCGCGTGAAGTACCGGCTCAAGTCATGACGCTCGTCATCGACGGCTACAACTTGCTTCATGCGTCGGGCGTGTTTGGCGCGGAGCGTGGTCCGCGGGGGTTTGAGCAGTCTCGGATCGCCCTGCTCGATCTGCTCCTCGACCTGCTCGGGGATGAGGCGGCCAAGACGATCGTGGTGTTCGATGCGGCGAATGCGCCGGATGGCCTGCCAGGCCGCTGCACGCACGGCCCGCTGCGGGTGTGGTACGCCCGTGAGTATCCCGACGCCGATTCCCTGATCGAGGAGATCGTGGCAGATGACACGGCGCCGCACGATCTGGTCGTGGTGTCGAGCGATCGACGGCTGCAGGCGGCGGCCCGCCGCCGCCGCGCGACGGCCATGGGCAGTGCCGAATGGCTGACCGAGCAGTGGAGCCGCCGCCAATCGGGGCCACCCCCCGATGCCAAGCCACCCGAGCCGGGGCCGGAGGACGTGGAGCGGTGGAAACGCTACTTCGGACTGTAACTCAGGGCGAAGCCTGTCGAGCTTTGTGACAGACTGAATCCTGTCCTACTTTTTTGCCCAGCGGGCGAGCTTGCGATCGAGTGTCGATCGTTCGATGCCCAGGATGGAGGCGGCCTTGGTCTTGTTGCCACCGGTCGCCTCAAGCGTGGCCATCACATGTTTCCGCTCGAGCTCATCGAGCGATTGCGGGGTGTATGTGCCGGTGCGGGAGGCCGCCATCTTGCCGGTGTCGCCCGGGGCGGCGATCTGGCTCAGCGAGAGTTCCGCCGCATCGATCTGCGGACTCTGCGAAAGCACGACAGCCCGCTCGATGCAGTTGCGAAGCTCCCGAATGTTGCCCGGCCAATGATAGGCCTGCATCGCTTCAATGGCGGCGGGAGTGAAGCCCTCGATGCGACGGCCCGTCTCAGTCACAAACCGCTCGAGAAAATGCCCGGCGAGCAGTTCGATATCGTCAGGCCGCTTTCGCAGCGGTGGCACGAGAATCTCGACCACCTTGAGACGGAAGTAGAGATCACGGCGAAAATCACCTGTCTTCACGGCCTCTTCGAGGTCGCGATTCGTGGCGGCCACCACTCGAACGTCGACCTGCACGCGGTTGCTGCCGCCAACCCGCTCGAAGGCATGCCCCTCGAGGGCTCGGAGAAACTTGGCCTGGATCGCGGCCCCCATTTCTCCAATTTCATCGAGGAAGAGCGTGCCCTTGTGGGCCGACTCGAATTTGCCGATTTTTCGCTCAGTGGCGCCGGTGAAGGCCCCCTTTTCATGGCCAAACAGTTCGCTTTCGAGGAGCGTTTCCGAAAGGGCCGCGCAATTGAGGCAGACAAACGGTCCCTTCGTGCGGTCACTCGCCTCGTGGATGGCACTGGCGACGAGTTCCTTGCCCACGCCGCTCTCGCCACGGATCAGCACGGTCGCCTTGGTAGTGGCCACCCGCACCACCTGCCCGAGAATGCCCTGCAGCGCGTCGCTGCCGCCGACGATCTTCGATTCCGCCCGGAGCCGTTGGCGGAGCCGTTCGTTTTCGGTGGCGGTGCTGGCGAGCTTCGAGGAGAGTGTTTCGCGGGCGGCCAGATTCTCGAGGGCCACGCCGACCGCATCGCTCACCGCCATCACAAACTCAAGATCGTCGGCCATGGTGTCGCGCGATCGTGAGCGGCACTCGGTGTGGAGGACTCCAACTGGATGGCTGCCGAGGCGAATCGGGGCCGTGATCGTCGATACGATATCGTCAGTGGCATCGGTGGTGCCGACTGAGCAGGCCACCACGGCCTCGTCGGTGGTGAGCACCGTCGCCACGGCAGCCTCTGGGACCAACCCTGGGGCCAAGCCCACCGGGAACGTCGCCGCTGGCTGCAAGAGGCTGGCATCGACGCCACCCGAGGTGGGGACGTCGGCGAGCGTAGCGGGCAACAGGATCAGGCCTCGGGCCGCCTGTACTCCCGGAGCGGCGGTCTCGAGCGCGACCGTGGCGACGTTGGCGAGTGTCACCGACTTGCCGAGCGCGAACGACAACCGACACAGTTCACCAGCCGCCCGGCCGACTCGCGGAAGGGCATCAGCTGACTCACGAATATCGTCAAGCAGACGACCACGGGACAGGCGATGCACGATTGACTGCTGCCACACTTCATGCTCTGCCGACATGGCGTTGGTGGCACCGGCGGCCGTCGCCGGGTCGCCACTGGGATCAGTTGGGGGATCCCCAGCGGAGACCAGGATCTCGACCCGGCCGATCTGGATGGTCTCGCCTGCCGTGAGTACCCGATCGTCCGCGAGCCGTTCGCCATCGACAAGGGTGCCGTTGCGGCTGTCGAGGTCACGAATCACCCAGCCCTTTTTGGTGGGGTGAATTTCGGCATGCGCACGACTCGCCCGGTCGTCCTGCAGGACGATGTGGTTGGTGGGGGCCCGACCGATGGTGATCCGTTCGCCGTTCAAGAGCGGCACGGCTGAAGGACCGGCAACGGGATCCCGAATCAACAGATGCAGCGAGTCAGAAGGCATGTTCCTTCAGTATCCCTCACATCGGGCTGAGTGTGGAGAGGGTAGCAAAGAATACGAAAAGGGCATGTTTTCCTGCACTGGATCGGGTTTGCCGCCGGAATCGGCCCCGACTAGCATCTACATCCGTTTGACCGCCCCTCACGTTCTGAGGTTTTCCCATGCTCCATGGCACGCATCGTTTTTCGACTCGCTGGTTGATTGTCTTCCTACTGGTCGGGGCAGCGACTTCGAGCATTCGTGAGGCAGCTGGTCAAGGACGTGGCGGGATGGGGGGCGGTGGCTTCGGGTTTGGGCAGGCTGTCGGCGGAATCGCCATCGATGCTGAGGGAATCATCAGCAATATCGATCCCGCCGCCCGCCAAGAGCTTTCCGCCACCCGACGGGCGGCGCTCGCCAAGGCGGTTCCGCTGGAGGCCGCAGCCGTCCGGCACGTGTCGCTGGCAGGCGTAATAAAAGCCATCGACGAGGCGGCGGGAGGTCCGCTGCCACCCAAAGTCATCTTCCTGGCTGGCCTTCAACGTGTCACGCATGTGTTTGTGGATCCCGATCGCCACGACATCGTGTTGGCGGGCCCAGCTGAGGCGATCACGATCGATGCTGCCGGCAACGCCGTGGGGGAAGATAGCAAGCGTCCGCCGCTCCAACTGGAAGACCTTGTCGCCGCACTTCGCGCCATCGATGCCGCCCGCTCCGGTGGCATCCGCTGCTCGATCGATCCGACGCCGGAAGGGCTGACGCGTCTGCAGACACTCATGCGGTTGCAACGCGGCCTGGGGGCGAATCCCGATGCTACCCTGCGCCGCATGGAAGAGGCCCTCGGGCCGCAGGTTGTGAGTGTGGGCGGCATTCCGGGAGACACCCGATTTGCCCATGTCTTGGTGGCGGCCGACTACCGCATGAAGCGGATTGGCATGGGGCTCGAGCCGTCGGGTGTGCCCGGGCTGCCGAGCTACACCGCGCTGGTGCCCGCCGGTGGTTCGGCCGCTGCGATGCCCCGCTTCTGGCTCGAGCCCACTTACGAGCCACTCAGCCGCGATCCGGATGAATTGGCCTGGCAGATCAATGGCCGACACATGACCTGCCTCACAGAGAGCGATTTGCTGGCGAAAGGAGGCGTGAAGCGGGGCCAGGGGGCCGCCGACGGGGTTGCGAAGAAGTGGTGCGCTGCCATGACGACCCACTATGACACCCTTGCCACCCGCCAGCCTGTCTTCGCTGACCTCGTCAACTGCATCGATCTAGCTGTGGTGGCCGCATTGATCCAGGGTCGCCAACTCGACCGGCGGGCCGGCCTCGACTTGGCAGTGCTGCTTGACGACCAAAAGCTGCCCGTGCCCGCCTATCGGGTGGCGACGACTGTGCCGACGATTGCCACGAAGCTTCGAAAAGGCAACGGCTGGGTGGTGACCGCGTCGGGAGGCGTGCAATTTCAGCCATGGGCGGTTGCCACCGAATCGGTTGAGGCGACCGAGCTGGTTGCGGCTCGCGCCGCGTCGCTCGAACCACGGCCTGCCGATCGCTGGTACTGGTAGCGGCTAGAACGCCTCAGCTCACTTGTGTCGCCGGCTCGGGGGCGGCAAAAGTATCCTCGCCGGGCGAGGATACGCCCAAGGCTCATCGAGCGTTCGCCGACCCCCTTGCCTACCCGTTTCAGTTTTTTCAGATGCTTGCTGTAGTTATCAGAATTCACTTCATGTGGTCAGCCTGTTGGGGCAGCCCACAGAATTGTCTGGAGGTCGTCGGCGACGGTCGGGAAACAGCGGTCGACCCAGCCGGCTGTGGCGAGCGGTTCGAGGCTCTGCCCATGGCATGTTGCCGGCGGTGGCGTTGACTTGGCGAGCACAAGGGCGGCGTGATAGTCAATCGCCAGCCGGGCAGCGATGGAGTCGCTGGTGACATCCCAACTGGCGGGGAGACTGGCGGCTGCCGGTTGGGTGAGCATCCAGGTGGGGGCATCGAGTACGCATGCCGCTCCGGTAAGGGTGGGATTTGCAGAGAGGGGCAACCCGGTGCTTTTCGAGACCAGTTGGGCGAGTGTGTGCATGCAATCGAGGGCGAGGTCGTGCATCAGCTTGGCTGGCTGTGGAGCAGCGGAGTCGATTTGTCGCAGGCCGTCAACGACGGCGCCACCGCCGACAACGATCGTGAGCGGCACATCCCCCAGCCCAGTGAGCAGGCGATCAAGCAGCCACGGCCAGTCGGGCCAGGAGAGAAGGCTCCCCCCCAGTTTCAGAA
>JAYQOK010000171.1:0-6739 GCA_038144795.1 Candidatus Kuenenia sp.
CCTCCCTGGCGTTGCTCCGCTCGCCGTGCCGGGGCTTGACGGCACTGTCAAACACGCCGAGGTGGTCGCTCTTGAGGCCGGGCGACCCTTCGATCGTGTCATTTTTGTCGATGTAGGAGAGCACCCCCTCCACGGTGGGCTCGTCGTAGCCGAGCGTCCGCAGGGCCAGCGGCACCGTCTGGTTGACGATCTTGAGCATGCCGCCACCGGCGAGCTGCTTGTATTTCACCAGTGCGATGTCGGGCTCGATGCCGGTCGTGTCGCAGTCCATGAGGAAGGAGATCGTGCCGGTTGGGGCGAGCACGGTCGCCTGGGCATTGCGGTAGCCATGGCGACGGCCCCCCTCGAGCACCTCGTTCCAGATCTTCCGGGCCGCGTCGTGGAGATAGTCGGGGCACGAGGCATCGATCTTCTCCACCGCATCACGGTGCATCTGCATCACGTTGAGCATCGGCTCGCGATTGGCGGCGAAGCCTTCAAACGGCCCGACAGCCGCCGCCAGCTCGGCGCTGGTGCGATTCGCCGTGCCGTGGAGGATCGCGGTGAGCGCCCCGCAGAGGCCACGGCCGGCGTCGCTGTCGTAGGCGAGGCCGTTGGCCATCAGCATGCTGCCGAGGTTGGAGTAGCCGAGGCCCAGCGGCCGGAAGAGGTGGCTATTGCGGGCGATCCGCTGCGTCGGGTAACTCGCGTGGTCGACGAGGATCTCCTGGGCGATGAAGAAGATCCGGCAGGCCGCTGAAAACCGCTCCACGTCGAAGTGGCCGTCGGGCTTGCGAAACTTCATCAGGTTGATGCTCGCCAGATTGCAAGCCGTGTCATCGAGAAACATGTATTCCGAGCAGGGATTACTCGCATTGATGCGGCCAGAGTTCGGGCAGGTGTGCCAGCGGTTGATCGTGGTGTCGTACTGCACGCCGGGATCGCCGCACTGCCAGGCGCACTCGGCCATCCGGTTCATCACCTCGTTTGCCTTGAAACTCGGGCCGGCCTTCGAGGGATCGGTGACCCACCGCGTGGTCCAGGTGTCGTCGCGCTGAACCGCTTCCATGAACTCGTCGGTGAGGCGGACAGAGAGGTTTGCATTCTGGAACAGGATCGAGCTGTAGGCCTCACCGTTGAAGTTGGCGTCGTAGCCTCCCTTCTCGATCAGCACCCGTGCCTTCTTCTCTTCCTTACTCTTGCACTCGATGAATTCCATGATGTCGGGGTGATGCACCTTGAGCGATTGCATCTTGGCAGCCCTACGGGTCTTGCCACCGCTCTTCACCACCGCGGCCACCTGGTCATAGACCCGCATGAAGGAGAGCGGGCCGGAGGGCTTGCCACCGCCGGCGAGCTTCTCCCGCTGGCTGCGGAGGGTGGAAAGGTCGGTGCCGGTGCCGGAGCCAAACTTGAAGAGCATCGCCTCGCTACGGGCGAGGTCCATGATGTCTTCCATGTTGTCACGGACACTCTGGATGAAGCAGGCGCTGCCCTGGGGATACTCGTAGGGGTTGTCGGGCATCGCGACATCCCGCTTCGCCTCGTCCCACCGCCAGTTGCAGGGAGCCCCCTTCACGCCGTACTGGTTATAGAGGCCCACGTTGAACCACACGGGCGAATTGAAAGCGCCATGCTGGTGCACGCAGAGCCAAGCCAGGTCGCGGTAAAAATTCTCACCGTCTTGCCTGGTCTTGAAGTAGCCGTCTTTTATGCCCCAGTCGGCGATCGTGCGGGCCACGCGGTGCACCAGTTGCTTGACGGAGTGCTCCCGCTCGGGTGTGTGAATCTCACCGTAGAAATACTTGCTCACCACCACGTTGGTGGCGAGTTGGCTCCAGGAGGCCGGGATTTCGCAGGCCGTCTGCTCAAAGAGCACCTTGCCGTCTTCCCCCTTGATGGCAGCGGTACGGAGATCCCACTCAGTAGTGTCGAACGGGCTGTCTATGTCGGTCGGGCAGAAGGTGGGCTGCACTTCGAGAGGCGTCCGCGGGCCGGCCTGCTGCGGGGCATGCGTGTCGGTGGCGGGGGAACCGGTCAGCGTGGCGGACGCGTCGAAAGCTGCCATGAGAGAGGTGCTCCAAGCGGGGGAAAGAAATTCTGTCGAGTATACTGGCGTATAGTTACTACACAAGCGATATCGGACGGGGTGGGGCCGAAAAATGAGCCGAACACACCCCTTACATCCGGCATAACCGGCATAGACCCTAAAGCAGCTCCTTCTGCCTGCTATCGCAAGATATTGTGGCGAGAAAACCAGCGGCCACTTCATATGGCCGGGGCGTGAATGTAGCGTGAGAGCGTGGGGAGTCAAGCGGCTTTCTTGGCGATCCGGAAAACACCGCCAAAGAGAGCGTTTTTCAAGGGCCGGAAGCACCCACAAGAAAATCGCTGCAACCACCGTGCAGGGGGGTGGGCGATTTTGTCGCTCGCCCACAGGCACTTGGGCTGCGAAAATGGGGGTGGTTTCGAGCCTGTTCTCATTTGGAGATTTTCCAATGTCCCCTTTGCATGTGTCGCGGCGTCTCCTTGATGGGGTCCGCATCCTCACCCTTGTTGGTGACGACTACGAAGACTTGGAACTGTGGTATCCCAAGCTTCGCCTTGAGGAGGCGGGAGGGCATGTCACGCTCGCCGGATCGATGCAGGGCCGCACATACTTGGGAAAACACGGCTATCCGTGCACGAGTGACGCCGCGATCGCCGACATGGAGGCTGCCGATTTTCACGGCATTGTGATTCCTGGCGGCTGGATGCCCGACAAGTTGAGGCGCGATGAAAAGGTGCTGGAACTCGTTCGCGAGTTTGCGGCCCATGGCAAACTCGTGGCCGCGATCTGTCATGGGGGCTGGATTCCAATCTCAGCCGGCGTCTACCGGGGCGTGCGGGTGACCGGCAGCCCGGGCATTAAAGACGACCTCATGAACGCCGGGGCGATCTGGGAGGATACGCCAGTCGTAGTCGACCGCCACTTCGTTTCCAGCCGCAAACCGGGCGATCTGCCGGCCTTTCTGGAAGCGATTGTGGAGGTGCTGGCGGTGGCCGCGGTGGCCTGAGTGTGGCTCGCCGCCGCTGGTGTAAACTAGAAGGCATGGTCGCCAAGTCGAGCAAGCCCAGCCCCGCTACCGAGCCCACCGAGCCGAGGAAGCCCTTTGCGGACGCACGGGCGCGGCTTCGCGAGACGGGTCTGCGGTGTACGGCGGCCAGGATGGCGGTGCTCGACCATGTGATGACGGCCACGGGCCCCAAGACACATGCCGAGGTGGCTGAGGCACTCGCTGATCGCGGCTTTGACCGGGCCACGATCTATCGCAACCTCACGGAGCTCACGGAGGCCAAGATCCTCTCCCGGGTGGAACTCGGGGATCATGTGTGGCGGTTTGAAATGAAGCGCGGCCATGACAACGCCTCGGGTGAAGATCATCCGCACTTTCTCTGCACCAGTTGTGGCGAGGTGTCGTGTCTCGATGATGTGAATGTGGCGATCACACCGAAGGCGGCCGAGCGGAAGAAGCCCGACGGAAAGAAGACGCACGACAAGAAGCCGGTGATTCGCATGGTCAACGAGGTGCTCCTCAAGGGGCGATGTGAGAACTGCAGCGAGTAGGATGACAGACGTTTGGTCTCGTGACGATTGGCCGTCCGGCCACGTGCTTGTGCAGACGGCAACCTTCAATGAGCGCGGCAATATCACGGCACTCATCGAGGCGGTGCTCAGTGCAGTGCCGGATGCGCAACTCCTCGTCATTGACGACGATTCTCCGGACGGCACGGGCGAGATCGTGCTGGAGATCGCCGCGCGTGACCCGCGGGTGCATTTGCTGGGCCGCCGCGGGCGCCGTGGCCTCGGCAGCGCGATCCTCGAAGGGCTCGAACTGGCCCGCGACCGCGGCTTCGAGATTTCGGTCTACATGGATGCCGACTTCAGCCACGACCCGACCGATATCCCCCGGCTCATAGCGGCGCTCGATCCGCTGGCAGCCGCGCCACGCGACATCGCGATCGGTTCCCGCCGAGTGCCGGGGGGGGGCACGGTGGGCTGGCCGCTCTCGCGGCATCTCGCCAGTTGGCTCGTCTGTTGGTTCACGCGGTGGATCCTCTGGGTGCCGGCCCATGACTCGTCTGGCGGGTTTCGTGCGGTGCGGCTCTCGATCCTCAACCGTCTGAATACGGTGGGCATTGCGAAGGGCTACGCCTTTCAGGAAGACTTCTTGTGGCGCGTCTGCCGGGCTGGCGGCCGCATCATAGAAGTACCGATCACGTTCACCGATCGTGAAATAGGGTCGAGCAAGGCAGACTTCGCAGAAATGACACGCAGCATCGGTGCTCTGCTGCGGCTCGCCCGGCTGACGTGGCTTGGGGTGTAGCCGGTCCAGCCAAATGGCAGGGTGGCCTGATCATGCGAAGCGACGCTAGATCGCATCCAGCCTATGTGTATCGCCGACCCTCTCACCTACCTTTCTCAGGTTGCCGCATCGTCACTACGCCCATCCTGGATGCGATCTAGTCCTTTTCCTCTGTTACTAACTGTAGATCTTTCAGGACGGCATCGAGCCCCTGCTGGGCTGCCTTGAGATCGGGTTTGAGTTTCAGAGCGAGTCGAAATTCCTCGGCAGCCTGTTCCTTGGCGCCGGTCTTGAAAAGAGTGATCGCATAGTTGTTCCGCATCATGGCGTTCGCCGGATCGGCTGGTAGAAGCGTCTCGTAGAGATCGCGGGCCTCGGCAAATCGCCCCACCTGGCCATAGGCCTCGGCAAGATTGACGCGGATCTGCAGCAGGTTTGGTGCTGCCCGCAATGCCTCTTCGTATGTCTTGATCGCCTCGTCGAGGTTGCCCTTTCGCATGAGTGTAATGGCGAGGTTGTTTTTCGTTTCCCCGAGATCAGGCCGCAGGCGGGATGAATTGCGAAAGTGGTAGTAGGCTCCCTCAAGATCCCCGTTGGCGAGTTTCTTGGCGCCCAGCCTGTTGTGGGCCTGCCAGGCACCGTGGTTCGCGGCGAGCGTGTACTCCCAGAGATGTTCTTCATCGACCCACGACACGGCATAGAAGAAGGCATTGAGAGCCAGCATGACCAACAGGCCGCCTGCCATGATGGTCACGAGGGTTCTTTCCCGCTCTCCCCGCCGTTGCACCCAGGACGTGAGCGTAGCGACAATTAATGCCAGCGGACCGATCATCGGCAGATAGAGAAAATGGTCGGCCACCCACGTGATTCGCATGAATGAAATGTCGACGAAGCCCAGGACGGGTGCAATCATCAGCAGAAAGAACCCGAGGGCGAAAATCGTGTTGCGCGCCCAGTCAGCGCGCCGGTTTGTCCAGAGCCACCAGCCCCCAATCCCGAGAACCGACCACGGCAGAAACTGCCAGATCGTGGGAGGATCGACCTCCCACCGCGGGTAGATCGGCAGGAGGTGCAAGGGCCAGACGATCGTTGTTAGATAAAAGAGGATCGCCATTCCGGCGATGGCGATTCGTGAGTCAAGACCGCCCACCGGGAGTTGTTCCACGCCGATCGCGCGGCCGTGCTGGTAGTGGATTGTGACCAGTCCGAGCACGAGGGAGATCAAGAACAGGGGCGCTGCCCGCACGGCGTCGAGCGTGGTCACCCTGCCTCGCTTCCACCAGGCGTAGAGGAGGGTCAGCACCGGCATGGCCACGACGGATGTCTTCGCGAACATGGTTAGCAGAAAGAGGGCCAGCGATGCGAGGTAGAGCCGCTCACGTGGTGGCCCAGCCTCTCTTTCATCCTGTGCGATCCAGAAGATGCAAGACGTGAGGAACAGGACCAGAGACAGCGTATTTTTTGTTTCCGAGACCCAGGCCACGCTTTCGACACAGGCGGGGTGGATCGTGAACACCAGTGCCGAGATCCATGCTCCGGGGATACGCATCCTGGTCAACAGCAACCACACCAGCAGGCTACTGGTGACGTGTAGAAGAATCGATGTGACGTGATAGCCGGTGGACTGGAGGCCGAAAAAAGGCCACTGCATCCAGAGGAGCGTGTAGGAGAGCGGAAAGTAATCGATGCCATCGGGGGAGAGCCACAACTTCACGAGCCCAGCCAGCGATCCGGACTGAACGGTCACATTCTGGGTGAGGAGGACATCGTCATCCCACAGCCAGTCGCCATGGTAGACCGGAGAGTAGATCCAGAGACCGGCCAGGACAATTATCGCCCCCTGAATCAACAGCTCACGCATCCGCTCGTGCATTGAATCGTTCCTGTCGACATGTGAGGTGTCATCCTGCCGTGCGCAGGATCACACAGACCAAGTCTCGGGCAGGGCTCTCGATGACTTCTGAGTACCCGAGTTTGGCGAGGGTGTCCATCAGGCCGACGCCACGATCTGGAAATCCATTGCGGTTGATGTAAACCGCAGCGAATCCTTTCTGCTTGAGTTCCTCGATCGCCCGCCTGGCGTTGGCTTCCGTGAGCCGAATCCGGCCTTGAGGCTGGTCCAGTGTCGCCCCCTGAAACATGGCCCGCTGCAGGGCTTTCTGCCAGGCAAGCGTTTCACCAGTGGCACCGTGGGAGTAGTGCAGCCGGGTAGTGTAGAGATACGGCCGGTAGTGATGAGAGGCAGGAATGCCAGCAATCGGCAGTCCATCCATCACTGGCAACTGAAAGACCATCGCCTTCCGGCCATCGGTGGCTGGCGGGAGGGCATCCTCCATGGCCGTCGAGAAGGCCTGGACGGATCATACGGCGTCGGCCATGGCAGCGACCTGAATGCCGGTGGGCGTCCCCGGCAA
>JAYQOK010000172.1:0-6691 GCA_038144795.1 Candidatus Kuenenia sp.
CGCCGGTTGCGGCCACCGGCCCGGCCACGAGCGCCTCCTCGCGGGCCCGGCTCACAAGGCCGCCACGGGCCGCGGCGCGGAGGCTACACAGGCTGACGTTGGCTGCGACATCGAGATCGGGAAAGAGGCCGAGCCGCTTGCGATCCTCCGTCACCATGCCAATGCCGGCTGCGCAGGCTTCGCGAGGATGACGGAACCGTACCGATTGTCCGTCGAGCAGGATCTCACCTCTCCAGGTCGGCTCGCTCGCGCCAAAGAGCGTCTCCAACAGTTCCGTGCGGCCCGCCCCCATCAGGCCAGCCACGCCGAGAATCTCACCGGCATGAAGAGCAAACGAGAGCTCCCTTAGCCGGTAGCCTCGTGGATGGTCGGGCCAGGGAAGCGTGAGCCCACGTACCGTCAGCACCGTGTCGCCACTGGATCGATTCTCGTGAAAGGCATGCCCTTCGATCTCACGGCCCACCATCCAACCGGTGATTTCGCGGGGCGAGGTGGCCGCGCGGTCGACCGTGCGGATGTGGCGGCCATCGCGGAGCACGGTGATCCGGTCGGCGAGCCGGAAGACCTCGTCCATCTTGTGTGAGATGTAGAGAATCGTAGTGCCCTGCTCGCGAAGCCGGAGGATCGTCCGCTCAAGCCGGGCCGATTCCGCCTCGGTGAGGGCGCTGGTCGGCTCGTCCATCACGAGGATCGAAGCCTCGAGCGAGAGCGCCTTGGCGATCTCGACCAACTGCTGATCGCCCACCCGCAGGCTGCCGGCCGTCACCCGCGGAGAGATCGGGCATTCAAGTGACGCAAGCAGCCTCGCCGCCTCGGCTTCCATGCCACCATCGTCGAGGAGCCCGAGCCACGTCCGACGCTCGCGGCCCAGAAAGATGTTGGCGGCGACCGACAACTCCTCGACAAGATTGAGCTCCTGATGGATGATCGCCACGCCCGCCGCCTCGGCCTCCCGGGTGTCGGCAAACCGCCGCGGCTCGCCGTCGATCTCCAAGACCCCGCCGTCGGTCCGATAGACACCCGACAGAATCTTCATCAGGGTACTCTTGCCGGCGCCGTTCTCCCCGCAGATGGCGTGGATCTCTCCTCGATCCACCGCAAGCGATACGTCGTCGAGAGCCACGACCCCGGGAAACCGTTTGGTGATGCCCCGCATGGCGACGGCGATCGGGCGGGCATCGCTCATCGCCGCGATTCCCAGGCCCGCAGCCCGCCGAGGAGCACCGCAGCGGTGCTGCCGGCCGCGATACCGGCCCGGCCCCCGGCAGTCATTGCCACCACGCCACCGGCAAGGACCGCAAGCGTGGGGATGATGCATAGCCCGAGCGCCCCGGGGAGGAGCCGGCGGCCGCCGCGGGCCATCTGTCCCAGTTGGGCAAACGTCACGGCGATCACCACCACCACGCCCACGATCATGCCCTCATAGACATCGGCTCCGGTCTTGATGATCTTCGAGATGGCGTCGATCACCACCCGCATGAAGATCGTGCCCAGCACGGTGCCCGGCACGGAGCCGGCGCCGCCGGCCAGCGAACAGCCCCCTACGACCGCTGCCGCGATGGCATTGAGTTCATGGCCGCGAGCCTGGTTGGTGGGCGAAGCCGCCGATTCGTTGGCGACGTAGAACAGGCCGGCCAGCGCCGCTGTCATGGCGGCAAAGCAGTAGGCAAACCATTTGACGTTTTCGGTCTTGATGCCGGCCAGCCGTGCCGCCTCTTCGTTGCCACCGAGGGCATAGAGATGCCGGCCGAGCACCGTCCGTGTGAGCAGGATCCAAGTGAGCACGGCCAATACGGCAAACACCGCCACCGGAATCCAGACATTGTCGCGGATCGTCTTGAAGAACGGATCGGCGACATTGATGAGATTGTTTTTGGAGGGTGTCAGCGCGGCAGTGGCGCTCTCTGCGAGGGCTCGGGCGAGGCTTCGCAGGCCGACGAGCGTGGCCAGCGTGGCGATGAAGGGGGGCAAGCGAATCGCCGTAATGAGCCAGGCATGGAGCGTGCCCACGAGAAAGCCCGAGGCGAGGGCGGCGAGGCAGCCGAGGGTGACGGCCAGCGGGCCGGCCGGCTTAAAGCCGATCATCGCCACGGGGGAGATCAGAAGCATGGTGGCGGCGCAGACGGTTCCCGACAGGGCGATCATCGATCCCGACGACAGGTCGATGCCTCCGGCGATGATCACCACCGTGGCGCCGAGGGCAAAGATGCCCAACAGCGCCGTGTTGCGGGCGATGTCACGGAGGCTGGCGTAGGGCTGAAACCAGTAGCTGTGGTTGGCATCAACCAGCGCCGTCAGCACCACCGCGAGCATGATTGCCAGCACGAGCGCCCATTCTGCCGGCCGCAGCAAAAAGCCACGGCCGGTTGCGGCCAGGGAAGAAGATGGCGAGTCCTCAGGCAGCATGTCGAAATCCTCACGAACTCGACAGACCGTAGGTGTCGAGCCAGGCGCGGAACTTCGACAGCGGGAAAAACTCGATCCCGTCCGCCTCGAAATCAGTGGCCTTGAGTGGAGAGCCCTCGTCGGGGGCGATCAGTCGGAGGCCGGTGGTGTGGATGTCGCCATCGGCCTCACCGTTTCGTGGAAACAAGTCCTTGATCGTGGCCTCGTCGCCGACATGCATAGCGAGCAGCAGTTTGACGGTGAGGATGCCCATCTCGAAGGGATTCTGCACCACCATCGCATCGATCCGGCCGTCGGCCATGTGCTGGAGAGCCGCCGCCTGGGCGTCAAACGTGACAATTGTGACCTGTTCGCGGACGCCCCGCTCCTCCGTCACCTCGGCGATCGCCGGGGCGTTGTACGCCCAGATGCCGACGAGGGCGACGAGATCAGGGTGGTTTACCAATGCTGTGCGGACGTTGTCGCGGGCCTTGGAGAGATCCATCTCGTCGGGCATGCGGTCCCGCTCTTCAAAGCCGTCGCCGACCGCCTCCTTGAAACCATCCATCCGCTTGCGGGCATTATCGTTGTCGGTGAAGCCGGCAAACTGCGCGAAGCCACCGGCTTTTTTGCCGCGGCTTTCGAGGAGCTTCTTTGCGGCTCGCCCGAGCAGCCGGCCGCCGACAATGTTGTCGGTGCCGATGTAATACGGCCGGGCGTCGGGGAACAGGCTGCGGTTTACGTCACCATCGACCGTGATCACCTTCACGCCCTTGGCGGTGAGGTTTTTCATCTCTTCGACGATGGCGGCGTTTTCCGCCTGGATCACCGAGATCGCGACACCGGCCACATCGGACTGGCTGGCCAACTGGCGGAGCTTTTCAATCTGCCCCTGAGCGGTGCCGTTGTTCTTCTCCATCACGACGGTGAGGCTGTGCGACTCGAGGTCGACCTGCTTGGCTCCTTCCAGCAGGCCGGCATTGCAGGCATGCCAAAACGGGTCGTCTCCATTGGTGATGAAGATCAGCCGCTTGAGTTCGGAACTTGTGGTCGTCGCCGGTGACTTCGCAGAATCGCCCGTCGGCTGTGTACACCCGAGACATGACAGCAACACCACTGTGAGCAAGCTGGGAATGAAACGCATGCTTTTAAAACCCCTTTAGAAAATCAGAGCAATCAATATCGTAACCCATTTTTTCGCAGATGCACGAGCGGCTGATTGGCCCCGGCCACGCCAGCCGCAGTCACAGTGGCTAGCACCACGACATGGTCGGTGGTATCGCCTCCGACGCGGCCTGCTCCGTGACACTCCAGCCAGCCGGCAGAGCCAGTGAGCACGGGGGCATCGCCGGCGGCCCGCTGCATGACAAGGTCGGCGAAGGGATCCTCTCCCGCGGCCGGGGGCCGGCCAAACCTGGCGAGGAGCGGGCGCTGAGAATCACCGAGGATGTTGATCACAAACGGCAGCCCACGGGCGATCGCACTGAGGATCTCACGGCCGGGGGCCACGGCGACGGTGATCGCAGGAGGGGCAAACCCGGCCTGCATGACCCAACTGGCGAGCATGCCGCGATCGCCACCGTCATCCCGCCAGGTCACGATGAACAGTCCACTGGGGATGCGGGCCAAGGCGGTGGCCAGGCCATCATCAGCGGGAGCCGCAGGAACCGGGGCAGACTGGGAACCTGCTGTGGTAGCGGAGCGAGGATGCGTCATGGTCGTTAGGTTCCCAAGAGGAGGAGGCTCGAGAAACAGGAGAAGACCGCACCTTGCCAAGTCTGCCATCGTACTGGTGAACACACGAATCGCGACTCCGGTGGCTCGCGAAATTGGGCTTCCGAAGCCGATCTTCCTGTGGATTCCTATCGTCAACTGCGTAGAGTGTCGCAGTGTTTGCAGCAATTCGCAACTCGCTGCCGGTCGTCGGTTTGCGCCCCATGCTATGCACCACCGCGTCGCGTGTCTTTCTAGTAACAGCCCTGCTGTCTGCTACGCCGTTGACGGTGCATGGGCAGTCGCCGCTGGAAATCCCGCCGCGCAGCGATGCTCCTGACCTGCAACATCTTCCGCCGCCCGTGCGGCCCGATGGGCCGGTGGTGCTCGACATGCCTTATGAAGAGATGCCGCCGACCGATGAGTTTGAACTCGTGCCCAACGCCGGCTTTCCCGAAGGCTTTTCCGATCTGTGGGCCCCGCGGCCCTGGTTCTGGCAGCTTCTGCCCAACAACCTGATCTACACGAGCTACCTTGCCGGTCCGAAGGAGCCACGGATCGGCAGTGTTTGGTACGACGATACTTCGCCTGACGTCATCAACCCGGCTCAGCAAGAGGGCTGGCTATGGGACACCACACTTGGCGGCCGGGCCTCGATCTTGAGGTACGGCTCTGACACGGTCGTGCATCCCCAGGGTTTTGAGGTTCAGATCGAGGGAGCTGCTTTCGTGCGGCTAGATCCTTCCGACGAGCGTGATCTCCGCAGCGCGGACTACCGCTTCGGTGTGCCGCTGGTCTACGGCATTGGTCGTTGGCAAACGAAACTGGCGTACTATCACAACAGCGCCCATCTGGGAGATGAGTTTCTCATCAAGCATCCCAACGCCTACCCACGGCTCAATTACGTCCGCGACGTGATCGTATGGGGCAACTCGTTTTATCCGTGGGATTGGTTGCGGATTTACGGGGAGGTCGGCTGGTCGTTCTTCAACAGTGGGGGCTCAGACCCCTGGGAATTCCAGTTTGGCACCGAACTGATTCAGGCGCGGCCGACCGGCATCCATGGGGCGCCGTTTCTCGCCGTGAACGGCATCTCGCGGCAGGAACTCGACTGGGGAGGCAATGTCTGTGTGCAGACTGGCTGGGCCTGGAGGGGCCGCCGCAGTGAGAAACTTTATCGGATCGGTTTTGAATATCTGTATGGTGCCGATCCACAGTTTGCCTTCACGCCACGCAACCAGAACCGGGCGGGTATCGGGATGTGGTACGACTATTAGGGGTGATGTCGAGGTCGAAGGGGTCGTGATCGCCGCGGTCGAGTCGCTCCCAGGCAATCGCGCCCATGGCGGCGTTGTCGGTGCAGAGTGAGAGCGGCGGGATGAAAACGTCGACGCCATGGCTCTCTCCCCACGAGAGGAGTGATTCCCGCAGCAGCGAGTTGGCAGCAACCCCACCGCCGACGGTTACCATGCTGCAGCCCGTCCTGGACACAGCGAGGTCGATCTTGGCGAGAATCGAGTCGACCGCCGCCTGCTGAAACGATGCCGCCAGATCGGCCAGACGTTGACCGGTCGGCGCCGGCACGTCGGCGGGGCTTCCTGGCGGACGTACCTGATACCGTACGGCTGTTTTGAGTCCGCTGAAGCTGAAATCGAGCCGCTCGCGGTCGGCGGCGAGCGGCCGCGGAAACCGGAAGGCCCGCGGATCGCCTCCCCGGGCTGCCTGTTCGATGGCCGGCCCGCCGGGATACCCGAGGCCGAGCAGGCTCGCCGCCTTGTCAAACGCCTCGCCGGCGGCGTCGTCGATCGTGCCCCCCAGCCGCTGGAGGTCGAGCGGGCTCCGCACATGAAAGAGGGTGGTGTGGCCACCGCTGGCCACGAGGCCCACGCAGGGATATCGCATCCGCTCCCCATGCGCGAGCCGACAGGCATAGAGGTGGGCGGCGACATGGTCGTAGCCCACCAGCGGAAGGGCCAGCGCCGCGGCGATCGCCTTGGCCGCCGAGAGGCCGACAAGGAGCGAGCCGACGAGGCCCGGTCGTGCGGCCACGGCCACCGCAACGAGATCACGGCGGTCGACGCCGGCCCGCTCGAGCGCCTCCTCGATCACCAGGATGATGCGCTCCACATGCGCCCGCGAGGCCACTTCAGGCACCACGCCCCGCCAGCGGGCATGCAGCTTTTCCTGGCTGGCGACGACGCTGGAGAGGATCTCCCGCGCCGGCCCGATCACCGCGGCGGCGGTTTCGTCACACGTCGATTCAATGGCGAGGAGGGGCATGTGATTGTGGTGTGCTGACGGATGCGGGGGTGCTGGCTCGGGGCTGCCCGTGCCCCGTCGCCGGACGTTCGTTACGGCCCTCCAGGCCTTCGCTGACTCTTTGCCGGCTACGCTCCGCCATCCATGGCTCCGCTTGCCGCCAAAGCTGGCTCTCCGGGCACGGGCAGCCCCTCACGGATCATTCGATTTCATGCGGATGCGACCAAGTGCTTTTGGATCATACCGTACTCGCAATCGCAGAGGTGGACATGGGGGACTGCCACTGAATGCGGACTCGGACGCCCGGATGTGCGTCCGTCAGCATCGTGCGAGC
>JAYQOK010000173.1:0-6641 GCA_038144795.1 Candidatus Kuenenia sp.
GTCGCAGCATTGATTCGCGACAACGAATCAATAGCGGTAATAGCTGGGCTTGAAGGGGCCATCCACGGGCACGTGGATGTAGTCGGCCTGCTCCTTCGTAAGCTTGGTCAGCTTCACACCCAGCTTGTCGAGATGGAGACGAGCCACCTCTTCGTCGAGCTTCTTGGGGAGGAGGTGAACGCCGATGTCGTACTTCTCCGGCTCTTGCCACAGGGCGAGTTGGGCCAGCACCTGGTTGGTGAAGCTCGTGCTCATCACGAATGACGGATGGCCGGTCGCGCAGCCGAGATTCACCAGGCGGCCTTCCGCCAGCACGATCACGCTGTTGCCCGAGGGGAGGGTGTAGCGGTCGACCTGCGGCTTGATCTCCTGCTTGCGGATGCCCTTGGTGCCTTCCAGCCAGGCGACGTCGATCTCGAGGTCGAAGTGGCCAATGTTGCAGATGATGGCGTCGTTGGGCATCTGCTCGATGTGGCGGCCGAGGATGACGTCTCGGCAGCCGGTAGCCGTCACGAAGATCTGGCCCCGCGAGGCGGCCTCCTCCATGGTTGTCACTTCATAGCCTTCCATCACCGCCTGAAGGGCGTTGATGGGGTCGATTTCGGTGACAATCACCCGGGCGCCGAGCGACTTCATGGCGTGGGCGCAGCCCTTGCCGACGTCGCCGTAGCCGGCCACCACCACCACCTTGCCGGCCACCATTACATCGGTGGCCCGCTTGATGCCGTCGGCGAGGCTCTCCCGACAGCCATAGAGGTTGTCAAACTTGCTCTTCGTGCAGGAGTCGTTGACGTTGATCGCCGGCAGCTTCAACTCGCCCTGCTCGTGCATCTGATAGAGCCGATGAACGCCGGTCGTGGTCTCCTCCGAGAGGCCGCGGATGCCGCCGATCAGCTCCGGAAACTTGTCGTGCACCATGGCGGTGAGGTCGCCGCCGTCGTCGAGGATCATGTTGAGCGGCTTGCCGTCGGGGAAGAAGAGCGTCTGCTCGATGCACCAGTCAAACTCCTCGTTGTTCATGCCCTTCCATGCGTAGACCGGGATGCCTGCCTCGGCGATGGCGGCGGCGGCGTGGTCTTGTGTCGAGAAGATGTTGCAGCTGCTCCAGGTGACTTCGGCCCCGAGCTCCTTGAGGGTCTCGATCAGCACGGCCGTCTGGATCGTCATATGGAGGCAGCCGGCGATGCGTGCCCCGGCCAGCGGCTTTGTCTTGCCGTACTTCTCGCGAAGCGCCATCAGGCCAGGCATCTCGTTTTCGGCCAGCATGATCTCCTTGCGGCCCCAATCAGCGAGCGAGAGGTCGGCAACTTTATAAGGCAGGCGGGTTTCGACGTGGGCCACGGGGATCCTCCTCGAGCGTAGGGTAGGGGCTGTGAACGCCCTAGAAAACAATTTCTGCAACGCCCAAATCTTAGCGGTCAGGCCGGGTTCGCAAAGGTCCACTTTTATGGCGAGCTCGCGAGGGCCACGGTCAGCGGCCCAACGCTGCACGGGCGGCAGCCACAAACCGCCGGAGCTTTTCCGGGTCTTTGCGACCGGGGGCCGCCTCGACTCCACTGGCCGTGTCGACGGCGTGCAGGCCGCTGGCGGCGATGGCGGCCGCCACGTTGTCGGGGGTGAGGCCACCAGCGAGGGCCATCGGGATGTCGAGCGGCCGAGCCTTCGCCAGCGATGCCCAGTCGACCACGGCGCCCGTTCCCCCGAGTTGGCCGGCGGCGGTTTCACGCGAAACGGCAGCATCGACAATCGCCAGCACCGGTGGCGAGCCGAGTTGGCTCGCGGCGTCGATCCACTGGCGGGCGGATGCCAGCGGGTCACCTCCGGGCGGGGCTGGCTCCAGACGGACCGCTCGGATCACGGGGAGCGGAGTCAGGTCACGGCAGATTTCGGGCGGGTCGATCGGCCCGGTCTGCCGTTGATCCGCGCGGGGGGCGAGATGGCCATGGAGCTGAACGGCATCCAGCCCCACGGCCTCGGCGATCCGCCGGATGTCAGGTGTGGCTGCGCCGGCGAACACGCCGACTACAGCCACGCTCCCCGGCACCGCCGCGCGGATGGCCCGGCCGGTTGTCTCATCAATGTGCCGTGGCGACCTGGCGACGAAGTTGAGGCCGATGCAATCAGCTCCGGCGGCGACGGCCAGCCGCGCGTCGTCGAGCGTGGTCACCCCGCAGATCTTCACATGAAACATCATTGCATGTCGCCATCCAAGCGGTCTGTGCGGGACAAGCCGGCGAACCCGCTTTCGTCGCTAAAACCGTCGCCATTGGTCGCCGCCGGGGCGGTTTTCGGAATCCGGAAAGTCTACGCCGCCAGCAGATGGTGCAGGAAGGAGGCCTCGCGTGTCGACATGATCCTGGTGCGGGGTGGCCGATTCGCCCCGCGTCTATCCGCCCGACCTTCGGATCCGCGAATCTGATGCGCACCCCCCGCCGGCATCCCTCCAGCCGACCATTTATGGCTGCTCCCCGCGTCGACTTCTATCATCCGGCTCGGGAGATCGACGCCGCCCTGCAGGCGATTGAGCGGGCCGTGCGGCGGGCGGAGGGAATCGGGCTAGTGGTCGGGCCGGCGGGCACCGGCAAGTCGCTGCTGCTGGCCAAGCTGGCCGAGCATCTCCGGGACGACTTCGATGTGGCCCTTCTGTCGGGAGCGCGGATCTGCACCCGTCGGGCGCTCTGGCAGGCGGTGCTGGCCGACATTGGCGAGCCCTATCGCGGCCTCGATGAAGGGGAACTCCGGATCAACATCGTGGAACGGATACGAGGGCTGGCCGCGACCGGCTCGGGCCTCGTCATCCTGGTCGACGAGGCCCATACGCTGCCGAAGCGACTCATCGAAGAACTCCGGCTGCTCACCACCGTGCCCACTCCCTTGCCGGCGGTGCATATCGCGTTGGCCGGCACCTGTGAACTGGAAGAGATGCTCGGGGCCCCGAAGATGGAGACGATCGCCCAGCGGATCGCCACCCGGCATTACCTCGAACCGCTCGACCATGCCGAGACTCTTTCCTACCTGCGGACGCAGGCCCGGGCCGCCGGCCAGGAATGGGAGGCCCTTTTTGAGGCCGGCTGTGACGACGCTATCTATTCTGTATGTGATGGTGTGCCGCGGCTGATCAACCAGCTGTGCGACCAGGCCCTCGTGGTGGCGGCCGAAGCGGGCCGCGATCTGGCAACGGCGGCCGATATCGCCGCCGCCTGGCGAGACATCCAGCGGCTGCCTCCTCCGGCGGCGCTGGCCCATGCCGAGGCGGCCTCCCTGCCCGCCCGCTGCTCTGAAGCTGGTGCCACACCGGAGCCACTCGACGGCTTGGCCATGGAGTTTGGTGGATTGCCTGAGATGTCGCCAGGAAGTCCTCTGGAGCCGCTCGACGCCGGCGGCGGGGTGGACATGATTGAGTTCGGCGACTTTGACGCCGCGTTTTGTCACGAGGGGATCACCGACCCATGTGACGACGATACCGTGATTGAGAGTGTGCCTCACGAGGCTGCTGCGGAGGGGAGCAGCCACGAGACCGACCCGATTGATGGGCCTGATGTTGAGCTTGTGTTCGATCCGTCGAGTGACCCGTTTGAGGAATTTTTCGACGGTGAGCGGCGGATCGAACGAGTGTTGATGGCGGGGCCGGATGACTTTCAGAGTCGCCGACACGTCGCCAGCCGGGAGGGAACCGCGATGACCAAGAAACTGGATTGCTTCGAGCGTGAGCCGGCCGCTGCGGTAGCGGACGAGCCGCCGGTGGCGGATGCCGATGACGCGGCCGCCGACGACTCCGACATGATCGTGATCGAGGAAGACATCCTCGACCATCCGTCGGTCGGCCGGCGCGGGATCTTTGCGCAGCCGGGCGACTACCGCCAGTTGTTTGCCCGGCTTCGTCGCGGGGGCGGGTGACGGCGTACAATCGTCTCCGATGGTGACTTCGAAACCTCGCATCGGAATGCTGACGAGCGGCGGCGACTGCCCCGGCCTGAATGCCGTGATCCGCGCGGCGGTGAAGACGGCTGAACGGCTCGGCTATGAATCCATCGGCTTCCTGCGGGGGTTTGAGGGGCTTGTCGACCCGGTCTCGACCATGCCGCTCAACGCGCGAAACACGGCCGACATCCTCGCCGAAGGAGGCACGATCCTCGGCTCGAGCAACCGCGGCCGGTTTGCCGCCAAGGTGGGCACCGATCAGCGGGTGGCGGTCGACCGCGCCCTTCTGGACGAGGCGGCGGCCACGCTCCGCGACCTTTCTGTAAGCGGCCTGATCGTGATCGGCGGCGATGGGTCGCTGACGATGGCGCAGGAATTTTTCGAGCATGGCATCCCGGTGGTCGGCGTGCCGAAGACGATTGACAACGATCTGCGGGCCACGGCTTTCACGTTTGGCTTTGACTCGGCTGTGGCCACCGCCACCGACGCCCTCGACAAACTGCGGACGACCGCCGCCAGCCACGAACGGATCATGGTGCTCGAACTGATGGGCCGGAATACGGGCTGGATCGCCCTCCACGCCGGCATCGCCGGCGGCGGCGATGTGATCCTGATTCCCGAGATTCCGTGGAGCTTCGACTACGTCTGCCGCAAGGTGCTCGAACGGGAGGCGATGGGGCGGCGATTTACGCTGATCGTGGTGGCCGAGGGGGCCACGTTGCCATCGGGCGATCTGGTGATCGCTCAAAACGCCGGCCGCGGGCAGGTGAAGCTGGGTGGCATCGGGCAAGTGATCGCCGACGAAGTGGCGAAGCGACTCGACCGGGAGACGCGGGCGGTCGTGCTCGGTCACCTCCAGCGGGGCGGTGATCCCACCACGTTTGATCGCGTGCTGGCCACGGAGTTGGGCGCCCACGCCGTGAAGCTCGTGCACCGGTGCGAGTTCGGCAAGATGGTCTGCTTCCAGCCACCGGAGATCGGCAGTGTTTCAATCGCCGAGGCGGTGAAGTCGCTCTCCACGGTCGATCCGCAGGGATCGCCGGTGCAGGCGGCCCGGGCGCTCGGGATCGGGTTTGGTGATGCGGCCGACGAGGTCAGTCCGTTCGCGCGGTAGTCAGGGGCACCTGCTCAGACGACATCAGATAGGCCACAAGGTCACGGATGTCGTCGTCGGCATAGGCCGCCAGCAAGCCGTCGGGCATCATCGACTTCGCCTGCACTGCCTGCTCGTCGATCTCACGACGGTCGAGTACGAGCGTGTCGGTCGCGGTGCGGATGGTGAGCGTGCGGTCATCCGCTTCGCTGATCACACCGGTCAGCGAGCGACCGTCAGTGAGCAGGAAGGTGACCGCTCGAAAACCGTCGCCCACACTTGCACTTGGGTCAACCACGTTCTCCAGGAGGTAGTCGAGGTTCGTGCGGTTTGAGCCGGTGAGATCGGGCCCAAGCGTGCGACCATTCCCAAAGAGCACGTGACAGCTCGTGCAGTCCCGTGCAAAGAGCCTTCGCCCACGCGACGTGTCAGCCTCTGCAAGCCGTGCTGCGGTGAGCGATTCCCGCAGCGTGTGGATCAACTGCCGCCGGTCGGCATCGCTCTGCCGCACTTCACCCCACACCTCGACCAAGCGTGCCACCACAGCCTCATCGCCAAAGTCAGCGATCTGCCGAGCATGAAAGGCCGATATCTCGTCGCGGGCAATCTTTCCTGAAGACACCGCGTCAAAGAGCGCCTTGGCATATGCCGGACGCGAGGCGAGAAGGTCAACCAGGGCCTTGCGGTCCGCGGGTGCAAAAACGCCCAGCCGTGTGAGTGCTGCCTGGGGCGTGGCTGGATCGTTATAGCGGGCAAGGCCTTGCAGCGCCGCGGCGATCACCGAGCGGTCTCCAAGCAGACCCTGCAACACTGCGGCACCATCAGTTGGCACACTCGCAGCAAACGCCGCGATCGCCTCGCGCCGCGCCTCCGCCGCCGCGGATCCATCCAGGGCAATCTGCCGCACTTCATCGAGGCCACGCCCCTCACCAAACACGATGTCGAGTTCGCGAAGGCGGCTCTTGATGGCCTCGTCGCTGGCGGCTGCCAACTGCTTGGAGAGCTCGGCATACCCTGGCGGGGCTGGCGCCTGCCGCCAACCACGGAGCCCATCAGCGAAGCCCGCCACAAGATCGCTGCGAGCGGCCTGATCGGCAGCGACCGCGCCCTGCAGCACTGCTGCAACTACCTGCGGTTGCGCTTCCACGAGCCCCGCCAGACGACGTGCGAGACTCCGGCGGAGACTCGGAAGCCGCGCGGCAACGGCAAGCCGCCCCGCCCGTTCGGCATGCCGCTCCACGAGTGGAGCGAGGCCATACCACACAAGCTTTCCAAACCGATCGTCCTCAGCAAAGGTGTCGTGTGACGCAAGGGCTTTGGCCACCTGCCAGGCGGCATCGTCGTCGAGCCTCGTGACCGAGGAGGCCAGGTGCAGTTGAACTGGTGAATTCAGGTCGTTGGTCGCTGCAGCCACAAGGGCTGCGACGACCTCCGCCGACACCTGGGGACCGCCGCGACGCGCGTGATCCACAAGCAACCGCACCCCCCAACTGCGGACGAACGGATCGTTGTCGCGGAGCCGCTTGATCAGGAAAGACGGGTCGAGTTGATCCTCAATCGCCGCAAGGGCCCAGAGGGCCCGCAGACGGTGTTCTGGTTTCTCGGCACCGGCAGCTTGAGTCCGCAG
>JAYQOK010000174.1:0-6487 GCA_038144795.1 Candidatus Kuenenia sp.
GGCCACGGGGGGGGCGGGCGCCGCGGGCAGACCGCGGGGCCCCCGCCCACTCCACTGGCCCGCCTCCGGCGGCTCAACTCCAGACGGACTCAGGGCAAGGCGGAAGCCCAGGGCGTTGTTGCGGTCCGACGGGGCGTACCAGTCGCGGAACGCCGACCGGCAGCCCCTGGCGGAGGAGTTCCGGCCGCCGCCCCGGTAGACCCGGCCGGAGGCACCGGACGGCCCCTGCGGGTCCTTGACTGCGCCGTACGGATACTCCCCGTACCAGTCGCTGCACCACTCATACACATTCCCATGCATGTCATACAGACCCCACGCATTCGGCTTCTTCTGTCCCACCGGGTGCGTTTGGCTACCCGAGTTGCTGTCGTACCCCGCATACTCTCGAAGGCGGGACTCGTCGTCGCCAAACGAATACTCCGTCGTCGATCCCGCCCGGCACGCATATTCCCACTCCGCCTCTGTCGGCAACCGATACACCCGCCCCATTTTCTGCTCTTCAGGCAACGCCGAGAGTTTCTTGCAAAACTCCACCGCATCTTCCCAACTCACCTGCTCCACAGGGCAGTCGTCGTCCTTCCACTTGCTCGGCACGTTTCCCATCACCTGCTTCCACTGGGCATTCGTCACCTCATACACACCTATGTAGAAGGGCTTAGTTAGCGTCACCTGGTGCGGCGTCTCATCCGAATCGCCTCCAGCCTGACCCATTTTGAACGCCCCCGCAGGAAGAAGTTTGAGCTCAATCCCAATCGAGTTGCGAAGCGGTGGAATCTTTGCAATCGCGCCCGGCGGTAATGCGGCAAGCGCTGCCGGCGGTAATGCGGCAAGCGCTGCCGGCGGTAATGCGGCAAGCGCTGCCGGCGGCAACCGCCCAACTGCCTCGCTCACCCATGTCGCAGAAGACGGGTCGATCGCCTCCGCAGTCCCCGCAATCGCAACCGCCTCTTCCCAGTCTTCCCGTGCCACCGCCTGATCGAATCGCCCCCGGTACTCCCCCAGCACGCCCGCCTTCACCGCCGCAAACCCCGGTTCCTTGAGCGCCGCTTCCGCAAGCGCCCTATCCAACAGCGACGCCTCCAGCATTCGCTCCACCGCCCCATCCACATCACTTTTCAATACCGACCGAGCCTCCAGCACCATCCCCCGAGCACGCAGCGAATCCACCGTTCCCGCCTCCGCACCCGCCGCCAACGCCGCATCTGCCGCACGGATGACGCCTTGGATATCTCCCTTCATGACGGCCGCCCCGCCACGACCAAGCCAGCCCTTCGCGATCGCCGCCGCCGCCCGTGCGACGACGTCTGCCGACGCTCCGCCGCCCGTGGCTGCCCGCAGATCCTGGGCGGCCTGATCCAGTTCATCGGCCTTTGCTCGCGCCACGGCCTGCCACGCATAGGCCTCGGCCCGCACGGGTTTGACCTTCTCGGCAGCCCCCGGCTGCCGCTCCGCCCGATCCAGATCTTCAAACGCCCCATCGATATCGGGCGGAGTCGCTTGTAGCTTTGTACGCGCCCGGCCCACGAGTGCCGCTGCGTTGTCTGGCTCGATCGCCAAGACGGCCTCCCAATCCTCAGACTGGATCGCCGTTGCCAAGGCAGACGCACGTGCAGAAGACCTGATCCAAAACCCTGCCACGGCGACCATCACAACCGCGGCCAGAGCCGCCGCTGCAATGCCGATGCGTTTCAATGTCCGTTTCGTGCTTTCTTCCTCAGCGAGAGCGGCCAGAGCCTGGGCAAGCCGTGTTGAAAAATCCGTGTCGGTGATGCCTGCGTCGGCAAGCGCGGACTTGTATATCTCGCTCTCCTCGATAGCGGCCGCGTAGCCACCCGCTTTGGCGGCGGCGAGCAGCTCTATCGCCTTCTGCCGCATTGGGCCCAGCCGGCTTGCTCGTTCCAGACAGGCGGCTACGCGTTGCGTTCGCCTTGACTCTGGGATTGCGCTGAGAAGCTTGGCCGCGTCTTCGAATCGACAGGCCTGCTCGAGTTGCTCTGCTTGTTTCAGACGCGCTGCGATATCGGTCGCATACTTTTCTTCCCGCTCGACCAGCGATTGTCGCAGCTTCCCGATCTCCGCGTCCGCCGGCTTGAGTGCCAGATACTGCTCGACGGTATCCAGCAGGCCATCAAACTGCTTGGCCACCACTGCATCCCTGATCTTCGCCGCGAGAGCCTTCACTTTGCGTACAAGACCCTCGGCCTGTTCACGCAGGCCGACCACCTCGGGCGTGACCATCGCCGAGGCCACATTCGAAAGGGTGGCCAGGGCTGCCTCGTAGTCATGTGACTGGAGGCTCGCTTTTGCGAGTTCGATCGACTTGTCCCGCGCGGCAGCCTGCTTCTGCTGACGCTCGAGCAGTTGCACGCGGATTTTTTGCAGATCATCCCGGTCCGGCCGCAGCGTGAGCATCCTCTCGACATCCGGCAGAAGCTCATCCAGTTGCTTCGCTGCCAGCCGCTCCTTGATACGGGCCTCGAGCCTGCGGGCTTCCCCCTGCAGCTTCTTGACGCGGTCGAGCATCGCGCCCGCCGACTCCCGCATGCCGGGCAACACGCCTTCGCGCAGTGCGGCTGGAACCATCTCCAGGGCAAAACTCGCCGAAAGATAGTCGTACTCCGCTTCGTGCTTGCCCGCCTCGGTCATCGCCTCGACGGCATGCCGTGTCTGTTCTGTTCGCGACGTCTCGATCTGTTCGAGAAACGATTGCCCCCAGCCCGCAAGATGCTTGAGCTTCGGATGGGTCTCGTCGCGAAGCTTCGTCGCGATGCCCAACGCCCGGTCAAACTCGAAGTCACCAAGCAGGCCCTCCGCCTCGGCTTGCTTCGCCGCCATCGCCCGCCGTCGCTCATCGACCAGCGGAGTCTGCTTGGCCCCGCACGAGCCGCAGATTTCCTCCCACATCGGCATCGGCTTGTCACACGACAGACACGGGGCTTCGAGCGACCCGCCACACCCGCGGCAGAATCGCCGGCTCGAGTCATTCTGCACGCCGCAGGACGGGCACTTGCCCTCGAGTACGTCGGGCGCCGCCACCGCAGCGGTCCGCACGCTGGTCTTGAGCGCATCACGGAGCTCTCGGGCTGTCTGATAGCGAGCTTCTTTAAGGTCTTCGAGCGCCTTGCCAAGCACGTCCTGCAGCGCCGCCGGAATGTCGTTGAAGCGGATGATCTTCGGGCTCCTACCCGTCACCATCTGGTAGACCGTGGCGGCGAGGCTCCAGAGATCCGACCTCGCGTCAACTTCCGACGCATCCCGCCGTTGCTCTGGCGGCATGAAGTCAGGCGTACCCATCACGGCGCCGGTCATCGTCATCTCGTGATCGGTCGCCTCAGCCTTGGCGAGACCAAAGTCTGTAAGCTTGGGCAAACCGTCCTTGTTAAGGAGCACATTCGCCGGCTTGATGTCGCGATGAACGATTCCCGCATCGTGGGCCTTTGCCAAGCCGTCGCAGAGCTGGCAGGCCAGATCGACGGCGTCTTCTAACGGCAAAGCCCCGTCACGGCAGCGGTCGAGCAGACTCCCGCCGTCCACATACTCCATGATCAGAAACGGCCCGTCCTTGGCTCGGCCGTAGTCGTAGATCTGCACGATGTTCGGGTGGTTCAAGGCGGCGATGGCCTTGGCCTCGGTCAAGAACCGCATGATCGCGGTCTTGCTCCGCGCCGCCTCGCCGAGAATCCGCTTGACGGCCACCTTGCGGTCGAGCCGGGTATCGGTTGCGAGGAGCACCGCACCCATCCCGCCCTGGCCAAGCGTGCCCTCGACCTTGTACCGGGCCTCGAGATCGACGATCTCGATGTCGTCGATCACCGTGTCGTGATCGCCCAGCCGGTCGCCGAGCGTCCGCTCGTCGCCCAGGCTCATCTCAGCGGCGGGGCGACGCTTCCCCGCCCCCGCGAAGGTCGCTTCGTCGCTCAGGCTTTTTTCGAATTCATCGGGCACGATGCGCGGCTCCCCAGACGCGCCCCCTTTCCGATCAGTTCGAGGTCGGTGCCATGCGGAGGCGAAATGATAAGTGTAGAAGCGGCTGTGCCTCCCGAGAAGGGTTGTGCCACTCGATTAAATTGGTATCTTCGAGGCGGTCGATACGCACGGTGCAGTCGCAACATTGTATGAATTTTGGGCAGACGCTCGATGAAGTCGATGGACGGCTGGGGCGTGACGGGATGGTCCAACTCGTGGACTGCTCTCGGCAGCGACGCATCTGACGACGATGACGATGACGCGTTCGCTGTACTGGATGGTTACGGCGTTCAGCGGAAGGTCGACCCGGGTGTGACGTATGTCATGCCGCCCGATGTCGGTGGAGTGCCGCGTTGGCATCCCATGCGGCGGTCCCGTGCCAGAATCTTCGAAATGCGCTGGCCCGAGGATCGCCTGCCAGCGACCCGGTCTTTGCTCGACATTCACGCATCAATCGTGGCTCGTCGCTCCAAACTCACTGAAGGTGATTCGGAGTTGACCACCCTCGACAAGGCCGTTGATCTGCTCCTGTCGACCGCAGAATCCCTGCATGCCGCAGATACGTCGATTGGCTTTTTCCAACCAAACTCTTGCCGTTTCGGTGAGTGGCGGGATGCGAATCCATTTATCATTCTGCCTGATGTCGGCTTTGCGTGGGACAAGAAAGTCGGGCTGATGATGCCAGGCTGGATCGCGGAGCCCGCCCTCGAGCTGCTCTTCGAAAACGGCGCCGAGCAACGCAACGAGGAGTATCTCGCCGAGATCAGCCGCGACAACGACGATCGCGACATTCGCCAGCGGGCGTCCGATGCGGCTGCCCGGGAACTGGCGGATGTCAAAATTCTCGCCCGCTTCGTGGCGACTGCGCTCATGGGCAAGGACGAGATCCGACGGTGGTGCGGTGATCGAAAGTGCCTGCTGAAACTGCCGACCAAAGACATTGCTCCCAACACACAGGCCGACATTTGGGACAAGGTCATCGCCCCGGCACTCGCGGGTCAGGTCGCTACGGTGAAGGAGCTGCGATCGGCACTGGCCACCTTCAAGCCAAGTTCTCATTTTCTACACAAGCCGCCACCGGCACCGTGGGCGGGCTGGGGCATTCTGCGACGCACCGCCATGGTTGCAGCTGCAGCGGCGATGATCGGGCTGCTCTGGGGCAACAGCACTCGGATTCTCGAGTGGTTTCAGGGGCGTCCTGCCCCGTTCTGCCGCACTGTGACCGCGGAAAACCCGCTGTACGCCAAGCTCTTTGAACTCGCGAAGTCCCAGGGGGCAGCCCGTAGCGACGTCACCGCACGGCCGGCCTATTGGGAACTGCTTCGTGAATGTCGCTCCGACCATGAGGCACTGAAAACCTGCAGGTCTGACTGCCTCGCGAGCCTCGTCGACGAATGGCTTCTTCAAGTGGAGGAAGAGGGGCAGGCCGTGCGGGAACAGCTGCGAACTCGCCCCAGACCGACGGCGGAGGAAGTGCAGGATATTTCGACAGCGATCATCGCAATTCGGCAGGCCGCGGCCGAGGCGAAGCGCCCGCGTCAGTCCGGCGTAGAGACCATGTTGGCACGGGAATTGAAGGTGCGCGGCGGCACACTCCCGGCGGAAGCCATCCAAATCGAGAACAAGTAATCAAGACCCTTGAGAGACCCGAAGAGGACCAGTCGCATGTACCCTCCTGACCGCGTCAACCGTCGCTCCGCCATGATCTGCGGAATGTTTGGGGTCCTCATCACGGTCATGCCTTGGGCCGCGGCGGATGATGACCGCGTCATCCAACTCGCCGTACAGGCGGATCCCGGCATGAATGCGTTTGAGGTCGAAAACAAGTTCAAGGTCGCCCGAGAATCGACGAAGGGCTTCAACTACGGCGAAATCTCCGTGGATCCGATTGATCCCGCTTCATACATCCTGTTGAGTTCGATCGTTCGTCGCGGTGTGCTGCAGGCCCCGCCCGTCACAGATTCACCCCGCGGTGTTCTCGTCGAGCCCCTTCGTGGGCAAGATGGAGGGTGGTGGATCGATCTTCAAAACGCTGAGAGTTTTTTGGACAGCGCTACCGTCACCGTGGTCGACACCGCATCTGGCAAGGAAAAAGTCCTCGATTTTGAGCCGGCGCCGCGGACGGAGACAGCCAAGCCGTTGCGCTACCACAGCCCGGGGTCATACGTCTTGAAGCTTGACCGCGGGCTCCAACCCCGTTCGGCAGTGCTGTCGGTGAGTACCGATGGGTCCGGCGATTCACCGCAGACCGAAGATATCCGGGTCGGCTGGCCCGACGTTGGCCGCTGCTACCTCGTCACGCTCAAGGGGGTCACCGGTGATGAACGACGGCTCTTTGAATCGCTGAAGGATCCGGCGAAGGTCGGCAACGCCATCAAGGAACTCTATCCATCGACGGCCACGCTAATCGTGGGCAGTTTCCAGGACAAGAAAGTCGACGTCTGGCGACTCAACGAGGTGCTTCATTCATATCTCCCGCCCGTCAACGCCAAGCCAAAGCGACTCTGGCTGCGGTTTCCGC
>JAYQOK010000175.1:0-6434 GCA_038144795.1 Candidatus Kuenenia sp.
CCTATGCGTTCGCGGGCAGCGTGAGTTGTGTATATGTGACAGACTGAGCACAGACATCAGCTGTGCATCCGCGGAAAAGGGTCACCCTCCGCAATGATTTCGGCCTCCCGTGCGGCCAGCCCATGGAGCCGCACGCGAACCTCCTCCTCAGGGGCCACTTCGCAGGCTAGCCGTACATAGGTGGAATGATGCCGGGCCTCCGACTCGAAGAGGCTTCGATAAAAGTCACGAAGCTCCTTGTCGGCCACATGCTCGGCAAGCACCGAAAACCGCTCACAACTGCGGGCCTCGATCAGGCCGGCCACGAGGAGCCGATCGACCGCTCGGCCCGGCTCGTCCTTGCGGACCAGTTCATGGAGCCGCGGCCCGTAGCTGCTCGGCTTCAGTTTCCGAAACGGAATGCCCCGTCGCTCGAGCAGATCGAGCACGAGTCGAAAATGCTCGAGTTCCTCGTTGACGATCTCTGTCATCTCCCGGGCGAGCGTGACATGATCGACATAGGAAAAGAGCAGGTTCATAGCCACTCCTGCCGCCTTTTTCTCGCAGTGGGCGTGGTCGATCAGCACCTCGTCGAGGCCGGCATCGACCTGATCGAGCCAGCGGGCAGTGGAGGCGGATTGCAGGCTGAGCATGGGAAAGCGAGGAGTGTGAATTGCAGGGGCGAATGCGAACGATCATCATACCGGTTTCATCTGGCACCCACCGAGGGATGGCACCATGATCGCGATCAACCCCAGCCACGACTGCGCAGAGCCGAAGCATGATCGCAACGTGCTTGGCGAACCACTCGTCGCCTGCTCAAGCAGCCCGCTCACCGGCTTTTTCCGCGATGGCTGCTGCCGCACGGGGCCGGATGACGTCGGTGTGCACACTGTCTGCGCCGTGATGACGCCCGAATTTCTCGCGTTCACGGTGGCGGCCGGCAACGATCTCGTCACGCCTCACCCGGAGTGGAACTTTCCCGGCCTCGTGGCTGGAGATCGCTGGTGCCTCTGCGCCGCCCGCTGGCTGGAGGCCTTTCATGCCGGTAAGGCGCCGCCGGTCGTGCTCGAGGCGACGCATGAGAAGTCACTCGACATAGTGCCCTTTGAGTTGCTCAGAAAGCATGCCGTCGCCGCGTCATGAATGCCCTGCTGCCGCTCGCGATCGGTGTCGTGGCCCTGCTCTATGCGTCGGTGGGGCACGCCGGCGCTACTGGCTACATCGCGGTGATGACCCTCTTCGGACTCGACCCGCAGGTGATCCGCCCGACGGCGCTAGTGCTCAATGTGATCGTCGCCTCGATCGCCACGGCCCAGTTTTGGCGGGCGGGGCATTTTCGGCCGCGGCTCTTCCTGCCGTTGGCCGCGACGAGCGTGCCGGCGGCTGTGATCGGGGGGGCGGCAAACCTGCCGACGGCGGCCTTTGAGGCGGTCGTCGGCGCCGTGCTCTTGCTGTCGGCCGTGCGGATCATCTTTGGTGAAACTCGCGACGCATCAGTGCATCCCGAAGAGGAAACACCGGCGGCGACCCAGTTCACGGTCCCCTTCTTTATGGCGATCCTGGGGGCCAGCCTTGGCCTGCTCTCCGGCCTCACGGGTGTGGGGGGAGGCGTGTTTCTTACGCCGGCGCTCTTAACGCTGCGGACCGCACCGGTAAAGCAGGTCGCTGCCGTCTCGGCGCCCTTCATTCTCGTGAACTCGCTGGCGGGGCTCCTGGGTGGCTTCGCTGCCGGCCGTGCACTGCCGCCAATTGGTCTGGCGGTGATTGCCGCCGTCGTGGTCGGGGGTGGAATCGGATCGCAGCTGGGGGCGTTTCATGTATCGACGCAGGGGTTGCGGCTGCTCATGGGAGTGATGTTGGTTGTTGCCGGGCTCAAGCTGTTGATGAAGGCGGTGCTGTAGGGTGGGCGCGGCTCGGGATCGCCCGTGGCCGGCGACGACTCGGGCGATTTTGCAGGGATACGCTGGCATCGCTACCGCTTCTCGAGCTTGTAGAGGGCGGTGTCGGTGCGGAGGTAGAGGGCCCGGTCGACGGCGGCGGGGGTGGCGAAGATGCGGCCTTCGAGTTGGTTGGTGGCAAGCAGTTCGTAGGTTTTGCCCGGCTTGATTACGAACGTCGCGCCGTCGCGATTGCCGACATAGATCCGACCGTCGGCGAAGAGGGGTGACGAGGAAAAGTTACCCCCTAGGCGGCTCGTCCACCGGACCTCACCGCTTTGAACGTCGAGACAGGTCATGATTCCCTTGTCGCTGACCACGTAGAGCTCCTCACCTACGGCCAGTGGCGATGACATCGTGGGTGCACCCTTGGGCTGCCGCCAGACGATCTCAGGCTCACGACCACCGGTGGCCAGTCGCACCGCCAGCATCTCCGGCTTCATGAAGCTCGTGCTCAGGAATGCGAGGCCGTGGGCCGTCACCGGCCGTGGCACGACCGAGAATCCGAGAACGCCATAACTGAGCCGCCAGAGTTCCTCGCCATTGGCCGGGTCGTACGCGTACACCCAGTCAGCAGCCGGTGAAAGCAGCACGTCTCGTCCACCGAGCGACACGATCAAGGGAGTGCCGTAGGCTTTTTTTAGGTCGGGGTTTTCCTGCAACGTGCCGGTGCGAGGTGTCTTCCAGACAACATGTCCACTGCGCTGATCGAGCGCGACGATGTATTGCACGTCACTGCCATCGCAATGCACGATCACGAGATCACCCCAGACAACGGGCGTGCTTCCTGGTCCATTTTCATGATTGAGTCGCAGATCATGGTTGACCCATGCCACACGGGCGGTGGCCGTGTCGACGCAGGCGGTGCCGTAGTCACCAAAGTGACAGAATAAGCGGCCGTTGGCGAGCACAGGGGATGGAGACGCGTACGAATTGAGGGAGTGAATTGGTTGGGGTTCACGAACGGTGAAGAGCTCGACGTCGTGGATGCGTCGGCCTGTCTCACGGTCAACGCAGAGGGCCCGCATCGTCACGGGGCCCGACACCTGGAGTGGCTGTGGGTTCTTCGCGTTTGCTAGCCGCTTCTTCTTGTCATCCTCACTGGCCTCGCTCTCGATGGCCGTTGTCATCCAGATGTTCTTCATGTCGAGCACCGGTGATGACCAGCCACGGCCCGGGAGTGGTGTCTTCCAGATCACGTGCTCCGTCTCACTCCATGTGACTGGAAGATCGTGTGCCGCGGTTGAATGGCCTTGTCCCTCTGGCCCGCGCCACTGCGGCCAAATTTCCCCGGACCGCACCGATGCAGGCCAGGAGGCAGCCCAGAGCATGAAGGCGATGGTGGGACCGGCCGATAACGGCGAGCAAGTGGGCATCGAAAAACTCCTCTGGAAGGGTGTCCGATCGAAAAACCTGAACCCCGACATGATGCCGAACCCGGCGGGGCGATACCACTGAAAACGCACAAAGTATCGTGTTTTTTTCGGCCTTTGGCCAGAATCCCATGGCTGGTACGATCCCATCCAACCCTCCCCGAGATGAGCCAACAGTGTCATTTTTTCACCTGCACACGACCTTGGCCCCGTTCCTCTTGGTCTGCGCACTCGTCTGCGCAACAGGCGGTCAGGCACGTGCCGAAGAGGTGACCCTGCGGGTGGAAAGTGAGGTTTTTGTTGATGACGAGAAGGCCCCGGTGGCTACGAGTCTGACGCTCTTTCATCGAGGCATCACGTGGGACTTTCTTGATCCGCGAACAGACGCTGCTGCCGGGGATGTCATTCTCCATGATCCAGCTCGGGAGCGAGTGATCGTGCTCGATACTGAACTCAATCTCAAAACAGAAATACGTGCCATTCGCCTTGAGCGGCTCAATGTGTCTCTCGCCAGTTGGGCCCGCCAGTCCGATGATTCGCTGATCAAGTGGGCTGGCGTCGGAGATTTCGGGGATATCATCGTGTCCGATGACGACCGCATTGAATTGCGTGGTCCGCGTGTGCACTACGTGGTTGAGTTCACTCGGGCATTTCCTGAAGAGGCGGTCGCCGCGTACCGTCAGTTCGCCGATACGGCGATCCTGCTGAAGGCACTGATGCAGCCCGGCGGCATTCCGCCCTTTCCGCGGCTGGCGATCAACCGACATATTGAAGCGGCCGGTGGTATACCGATGGAAGTGGTGCTTCGCATCACACCCAAGTTGCCGCTGATCCCTGGGGCCGCTGACACGCTTCGCAGCGTCCACAAGGTGCACCCGCAACTCACCGATGAGGACCAGTCACGGATTGACGCTGTGGGAGCGAGGCTCACGGTTGCGGAAGCTGTCGATCTGGATGACTTTGTGAGGCGTCGCCACGACGCTCGGTCGGCCCAGCCCGATTCGTGAATTGTCTTGTGTCGGAACGGGTGACCGATCGAGCTGGCCCTAGGCGGCCTTTCCCGGCATGGTCGGCACAATGCGTGCCCCCGGCGCCTACCGGGACGCCTCCAAGAAAGTTTGCCTGATCGGACGATATTCTCTGCGGCGCACATCTTCCCTGACCCGCAGCCGTGTGAGGCATGCCACCGGCGGTGAGGTAGACAGACGTACACCTTCTCCGACATATTATTCCCAACCCATGTATTACGGAGGTTTTCATGCTGGTCCTCTCCCGCAAGCAGAACGAGCGGATTCGTGTTGGCGATTCGGTGGTGGTCACAGTCGTACGCGTCAGCGGCGACAAGGTGCGAATTGGGATTCAAGCCCCGCCGTCGATGCGGGTGCTGCGGGATGAATTGGAAGACGAGGTCGACGAGGTGGAGTTGACGCTCACGAACGCCCTCCCGATGACGTTGCCGCGGGTGCTGGGATTCGTCGGGTGAACGCCGGTTTGTCGGGGCGGCGGGCGGTTTTGCACAATGCACCGATGGTGCAGCCGCTCGCCGCGGAGAACAATGGGCAGAAACAGCCAGCCTCCCGGTGGCTGCGGTGGGCATTTGGCGGCGGCCTCGCCGTCAGCGCGGCCGCCCTGCTGACGGGGATCGTGGCCGCGCAGCAACTGCCTGTCTTCTACCGGGCTGCGATCGCGGCAGACGCTCCAGCCGCTGCTGAATCGATGGCGCGGCGGATGGTATCGAAGGCGGCTGCCCTGCATTCGGCGGCTGGGCGGGCGGGCCCCTGGGAGGCGGTCATCGAGGATCGTGAGGTCAATGCTTGGCTGGCGGTTGATCTCCCCCGCAACCATCGCGGTCTCCTGCCAGCGGGGATCGAACTCCCGCGGGTGAGCTTTCAGAACCGCCGGGTGGCGATGGCCGCCCGGATGCGCGTCGGGCCCCTTACGACTGTCGCTTGGGCGGAGATGGAGGTGTGGCTGCAGGGCGTGAATCAGGTGGGGCTCAAGACGGTTGCCGCCGGCCTGGGCAGCCTGCCGGTGCCCCGCGACGCAATGCTTCGCCACCTGGCCGGCCGACTCGCCGCCGCCGGTGTGGTCACCGATCTTCGCCGCACCCAGGTCGGCCTGCTGCTGGTCGTGTCTCCCCCCTCCACCTACGATGCCGCGGCAGGAGCCTGCCGATTGGAGTCACTTTCGGTCGCTGCCGGCGAACTGCTCGTGGCCGGCACTACCCGGCGGCCGGCGCAGGAAACGGATGTGCCGTGATGCAGTTGCGGTTTTTGGGAGCGGCTGGGACCGTGTCGGGCTCGCGACACCTGCTTGAGGTCGATGGCAGCCGGGTACTTTTTGACTGCGGCCTCTTTCAGGGCGAGAAGCGGCTGCGGCTCAAAAACTGGGAGCCATTTCCGCTGCCGGCTGAATCGGTCGCTGCGGTCGTGCTCACACATGCCCATATCGATCACTCGGGCTGGCTGCCTCGGCTGGTCAAGGAAGGGTTTCGCGGGGTGATCCATACGACGACCCCGGCGGCCGACCTGCTCGGCCTTTTGCTCTACGACTCGGCCAAGTGCCAGGCGGAAGACGCCTCGTTCGCGAACAAGAAGGGTTACTCCAAGCATCGTCCTGCCCTGCCGCTGTATGAGGAGCGAGACGTCGACCGCACGCTGCGGCTGGTGCAAGATGTCGACCGCGGCCGGTGGTTCGAACCGGCCGCCGGGATTCGCTGCCGGTTCCACGACGCCGGCCACATGCTCGGGAGCTCGTTCGTGGAAGTGGAGGCGACGTCGGCTGCCGGCTCGCGGCGGCTGGTTTTTTCCGGTGATATCGGCCGCTACGACGCCCCGCTGCTCCACGATCCGGTCGCCCCGCCCTCCTGCGACTATCTCGTTTGCGAGAGCACATACGGCGACCGCGATCATCCGGCGAGTCGGCCGCTCGACGAAATGGAGAAGGCCACGCTCGAGGCGATCGACCGCGGAGGCATGCTGCTTGTCGCTTCGTTTGCGGTCGGGCGGGCGCAGCAGCTGGTCTACCTGCTTCGCACATTGATTGCTTCGAAGCGAATTCCACCGGTGCCGGTGTGGGTCGATTCACCGATGGCTGTCGATGCCACGGAGGTGTTTCGGCGGCACAGCGGTGAGCATGATTT
>JAYQOK010000176.1:0-6429 GCA_038144795.1 Candidatus Kuenenia sp.
TCGACGCGGGAGCGTCGGCTGACTTTTTTGGAGTTGTTCGGCTTCCATGGAATTCTTCGTCCGCTTTCTGCTTGGCCTCGGCCTCTCGCTCACGGCTCTGTTTTTGATTCTGCTTGTGCTCATTCAGCGGGGCCGCGGCGGCGGACTGGCCGGAGCGTTTGGCGGCATGGGAGGCCAGAGCGCCTTCGGCACCAAGGCGGGCGACGTGTTCACGAAGATCACGATCGCCGTGGCGGCCTTCTGGATCGTGCTCTGCATCCTGGCGACCAACGTGCTTGGCCGGCAGCGGACGCTTTTTAGCAGCAACCTCGGCAGTGCTGCTCCGCAGTCGGTGGCTCCGATGACACCGGCTGAGAGCACCGTGCCGCCAGAGACGGCCCCAGCCACCGAGCCATCGTCTGAGCCCGCGGCGGAAACACCGCCAGCCGAGCCCAAGGCCGATACGAAGCCCGCCAATGCTCCGGCTGAGCCAGCGTCGCAGCCGGCAGCCGCCGAGCCTGCCGCGGCTCCCGAGAAGACAGCACCGGCTGAAGCCGCGGCGGCCGATGCCAAGCCATCCGAGCCGGCAGCCGCCGAATAACAGTAGGGCGTTCGCATGGCCCTGAGCATGACCGGCTGCGGCGAAGGGGTGGCCACCGACGGCCCCAACTCCTGTCGCGTTGAGGTGCGGACGGTCAACAACCGGTTCTTCAAACTCTCGCTGCGTGCCCGCGAGGGACTGTCGGCTCTTGAGCCGCAAATTGAGGCTGCGATTCGCAGGCAGGTGCGGCGGGGTACCGTGCAGATGACTCTCGATATCGCCGGCCCGCTCGCCCCCGGGCTCCGCCGGCTTGACTCTCGTCAACTCGGGGTCTATCTCGACGACCTCGAAACACTCTGTGCAAAACGCGATATCCCCGAGCCACGATCGATCGATGCCCTTCTCGGCCTTCCCGGCATCTGCCTCGAGGCGGCCGCCGCAGCCGACACGACCGAGCGAATCTGGCCGCTGCTCGCGCGGGCTCTTCAGGAAGCCCTCGGTAAGCTCGCTGCCATGCGACGGGCTGAGGGGGATGCCCTGGCCGCCGACATGCGGGCCATCTGTGCAGCGATCCGCTCGCTGGCCGCTGGCATTCGCGACCGGGTGCCGGCGGCGGTCGAGGAGCATCGCAGCCGTCTTCAGGAGCGAGTGCGGCGACTGCTGGAGACACAAGGGGCCACGCTCGCAGCCGCCGATCTCGCCCGCGAGATGGCCGTGCTTGCCGACCGCTCCGACGTGGCTGAAGAACTGGTGCGGCTCGAGAGCCATATCGACCAGTTTGACCGCCTTCTCGGCGAAGACGCCCCCGGCCGCTCCCTCGATTTTCTGAGTCAGGAACTGGCTCGGGAGGCCAACACGATCGCCTCCAAGTCGGCCGACGTCGCCATCGCCCATGCGGTTGTCGAGATGAAGACGCAGATCGAGCGGCTTCGCGAGCAGGTCCAAAATATCGAATAGCCATCGAGTAGCCCGCGGGCCGCTTTCCAACAGGCTTTCCGGGAGGCTACAACATCGGGATGCCAGTGCAGCCGGGCCAACTTGTCGTGATTTCCGGACCCTCCGGGGTCGGTAAGACAACGGTGCTGCGTCGGCTGCTGGCCGACCTGCCCCAGCTCATCCCGAGCGTGTCAGCCACGACGCGGCCGCCCCGCAAAGGGGAACAGGATGGCGTCGACTACCACTTTCTGTCGGCCGAGGAGTTTGACCGCCGCAACGCCGCCGGCGATTTTCTCGAATCCTGCCAGGTCTACGGCCGGCAGCACTGGTACGGCACCCTCGTTGACGAGGTGGCCCCTCGGCTGGCGGCCGGCTCGTGGGTCGTGCTGGAGATCGACGTGGAGGGTACACTCTCCATTCTCGCCCGGTATCCCGAGGCCGTGACCATCTTCGTCGAGCCCTCCCATCCCGACCAACTGCTGCAGCGACTGCAGGGGCGGGGGACGGAGTCGCCAGAGGCGATGGCCCGCCGGCTCGAGGTGGCGCGGCGAGAACTCCTTCAGGCCCACCATTACAAGTATCGCGTCGTCAACGAAAACGTCGCCGACGCCGTCGACCGCATCAAAAGCATTCTATTCGCCGCGGGGCTGCCCCCCGCACCGTCCGCCTCGCCCTCCACACCAACCCCTTCAGGAGCCAATGCATGATCGATGACCTGCGCGAAGAAGAGATCGTCAACAAGGTCGGTGGCCGATTCAAGCTGTCAACGCTGATTCAGAAACGGCTCGTCGCCCTCAACGCCGGCGGCCGCCCGCTCGTCGATATCGACAGTGACGACAAGATGCAGATCGTCATCGAGGAGATCAAGCAAGACAAAATCTTCCTCGACACCTCGATGAACCTGCAGATCACTGGCGAATCACCCGAAGCCGGCAGCCCGCTCGACTTTGATCCCTCGATCCTCTAGTTACACGCCGGCAGGGCCATCCATGGCCCCTGCCAGCTGTGGCAGCAGAGGCGAAGACAGGGTTCGCCTCCGCTGCCACGGCCGCACCTCCGGGCGTCCGTGTGCACGCGCGGGGGTTCTTCGCACAATGCTGCAAAACCGTGAAATCGTGATCGGTGTCTCCGGCGGCATCGCTGCTTACAAGGCGGCCGCGCTCACGAGCCATCTCGTTCAGGAGGGCGCCCGCGTCAGGGCCGTGCTCACCCGTCATGCCCGCAAGTTTATCGGTGCGGCCACCTTCGCGGCCCTCACCGGCCGGCCGGTCGCCAGCCGGAGCTTCGATCCGGCCTTTCCGCTGGGGGCTCACATCGAACTGGCTGCCAAGGCCGATCTCATCGTCATCGCCCCGGCCACGGCCGACCTCCTCGCCAAGGCGGCCCACGGCATGGCCGATGACCTGCTCACCACGCTCCTGCTGTGCGCCGAGTGCCCGGTGCTCTACGCCCCGGCGATGAATGCCGCCATGTGGGCCAAGCCCGCTGTGCAGCGGAATGTGGAGATCCTCACCCGCGACGGGGCGACGATCGTTCCTCCCGGTACCGGCTGGCTCTCATGCCGCCAGTCGGGGGCCGGCCGGATGGCCGAGCCGGCTGACATCGCCGCGGCGATTACCGCGGCCCTCGCAGTTCCCGGGCAATCGTAAGCACTCGCAAGGCGGTCGCCACGCATGGCCCACATCCTGCTCACGGCCGGCCCCACGCGGGCCTTCATTGATGACGTCCGCTACCTCACGAATGCCTCCAGCGGCCGGATGGCTCGGGCCCTGGCGGTGGCCGCCTTGGCCCGCGGTCATCAGGTGACGATCGTGAGCGGCCCGGTGGCGGTTGCCTATCCGGCGAAGGCGCGGGTGATCCCCGTGGTGACGACCGCCGAGATGCTCGCCGAATCACTGGCGGCGTTGCCTGAGTGCGACGGCGTGATTGCCGCCGCCGCGCCCTGCGACTTCGAGCCGGTGAAAAAGACAACGGGCAAAATCCCCCGTCAGGGCAGCTGCCTCTCGATCGCGCTCAAGCCCACGCCCGATGTGATCGCGACGCTGGCCGCGCGGTCGAAGCAGGCCGGCCGGAAGAACGGTCCTCCAAAATGGTTTGTCGCCTTCGCGCTCGAGCCGGGAGCCGACCGCAAGCGGGCCTGCGAGAAGGTGACGGCCAAGCAGTGCGACCTGATCGTGGTCAACGATCTGGCGGCGCTCGAATCCGACTCCAATAACGTGGAGGTCCACGATGCCCGCCACGCCCATGTGGGCACCAAGAAAGGCACCAAAAAAGCAGTGGCCACTTGGCTGATCCGGCTCATCGAGGCCACACTTTGCCAAGACTCTTCGTGAAACCCCACGAGCCCCTTGGAGTGACATACGCATGATCAAGGTCGCGGTTCTCGGCGCTACCGGCTACACGGCCCTGGAGGCGATCAGGATTCTGCTCCGGCATCCGGAGGTGACGATCGTTGCGGTAACAAGCCGGCAGGAAGGGAGCACGCCGATCTCGAGCGTCCACCCGAGCCTGGTGGGGCGGATCGATCTCGTGCTCGAAAACCTCGCGCCTGAGGAGGTGGGAGCGCGGGCCGACTGTGTCTTCGGCTGCCTGCCCCACTGTGCCAGCGCCGAGATCCTGCCGAAGGTACTGGCGGCTGGGGCAAAAGTGGTTGATTTCAGCGCCGACTACCGTCTCGACGATGCGGCGTCGTATCTCGAATGGTATGGCCACGAGCATCCTGATCAGGCTCGGCTGGGAGCCACCGTCTACGGCCTACCCGAACTGTTTCGCGAGCAGATTCGGCAAGCGAGCCTCGTGGCCAACCCCGGCTGCTATGCAACCTCGGCTATCCTCCCGCTGGCGCCCTTGGTGAAGAGCGGCCTCGTGGAGCTTGACGACATCATCATCGATTCCAAGAGCGGCGTGAGCGGCGCGGGGCGGCAGCCCAAGCTGATGACCCACTTCCCAGAGTGCAACGAGAGTATGTCGGCCTACAACGTGGGCCGGCACCGGCACACGCCGGAGATTGAGCAGATCGTCAGCCGGCATGCCGGCACGCGGCCGACGGTTATCTTCACGCCGCAACTCGCCCCGATGGATCGTGGCATCCTGTCCACGATCTACGTGAAGCCAAGGCAGACGATCGGTGAGGCCGACGTGATAAATCTCCTCCGCGAGGCCTACGCTGGCGAGCGGTTTGTCCGTGTCGTCGATCACCTCCCCGGCACAAAAGACACGGTCGATACCAACTTCTGCGACATCACCGCCCGCGTCGTCCGCGGCCGGATCCTCTTGATCAGCTGCCTCGACAACCTCGTCAAGGGAGCCGCCGGCGCCGCCGTCCAGAACTTCAACGTCCTCTACGGCCTGCCCGAAACCGCGGGCTTGCTGTAACCACAGGCATTTCATGCACACCCCCATCCCCGCTCTCCCCAAAGGCTTCCGCTTCGCCGGCGTGCGTGCCGGCATCAAGCATGACAAGACCCGCGAAGACGTGTCACTGATCGTGTCGGACCGGCCGGCCACAGCGGCTGGCGTCTACACCACGAATCTCGTCTACGCCGCCCCGGTGGCCTGGGATCGGGCCCTGACGCCCGGCAGCGGCTTTCGGGCGGTTGCCATCAACTCTGGCAACGCGAATGCCTGCACCGGCCAGCGGGGGCTCGCCGACACCGAAGCGATGGCGAGCGTAGCGGCCGCGGAGATTCGCGCCGAGCCACGCAGCGTGCTTGTTCTCTCGACGGGGATCATCGGGGAGTTTCTGCCCATGGAAACCGTCACTGCCGGCCTGCAGCAGGCGGCCGCCGCGCTTGGGAGCGACGAGACATCGGTGCTAACCGCCGCCCGCGGCATGATGACCACCGACACGCGGCCCAAGCTCTCCGGCTCCTCGTTCACCGCCGACGGCACAGCCTGCACGCTCCTCGGCCTTGCCAAGGGGGCAGCAATGATCGGCCCGCGGCTGGCCACGATGCTCGGCATCGTACTCACCGACGCCGCCATCGATCCTGCCGACGCCCAGCGTCTCCTTCAGGAGGCGGCCGAAGAGACTTTTAATTGCGTCAGCGTCGACGGCCATACGAGCACCAACGATACCGTGCTCCTGCTGGCCAACGGGGCGGCCGGCGGCACAACGCTGGCGGGGGCAGGACTCGACGCCTTCGCTGAGGCGTTGCACGCGGCCTGTGAGGCCTTGGCCCGCGAGATCGCCGACGATGGCGAAGGGGCGACGCACGTGCTGCGGATCGAGGTGAGTGGCTGCTCGAACCGCAATGCCGCCCGGCAGATCGCCCGGGCGATCGGCGACAGTCCGCTCGTCAAGACGGCCGTCCATGGGGCCGATCCGAACTGGGGCCGGATCGTATCAGCTGCCGGCTACTCCGGCGTCACCTTTGATCCGCAGCGGTTGGTGCTTCACGTGAACGGCACCCTGCTCTTCCGTGATGGTGCACCCGTAGCCTTCGACGCCGAGGCTGTCTCCGCCTCGATCAAGGCCAGCCGCGAGACGCTGATCGAGGTTGATCTCCACGCCGGCTCGGGCCGAATTCGCTTCTACTCCAGCGACCTCACCGCCGAATACGTCCACCTCAACGCCGACTACCACACGTGATGACGACTCTGGCGGGCACTTTCTGGAACAGGCCTCAGCCTTTCGCTTCTTGCCTTGCCCAGTTTGGTAGACTTGTTCTGCCTAGGGTCGCCGGCCTGCCTTGACGCGGGCGGCGGAAAGATGTTTGCTCTGGGCAAGTTTTTCACCCCTCTGTGCCGGCCGTCTTATGCTGATTGCATCGCCAAACTTCACCCCCTCCTGCCATTCATTGTTGCCTTCCGTCGTTCCCTGCGGGCCGATTTCGGCGCTCGTGCCATATGGCGGTGGTTCGGTCGTTGAGGTCAGGTGCGGGGGCGATACCGATGACGACGAAGACGACCTGGGCGATGAAGAAGACTTGTCGACGTCGGATCCCGATGTCGATGAAGAGTCTGCTTTCGAC
>JAYQOK010000177.1:0-6395 GCA_038144795.1 Candidatus Kuenenia sp.
ATCGCCGCCTCGCAGGCCGCCACCGTGAGTACGAAGATCACAAGAATCTGCCCGCCCCAGTCGCCGTGGTAGCGGCTCCAGGCCACCAGGCTCACCGAGATCCCCTGCAGCATCATTTCCGCGGCCAGAAACATCACGATCAGGTTGCGGCGGGCGAGAATGCCCACGAGCCCGAGGCTGAACAGGACCGCCCCGACGATGAGGGCATTCTGGAGCATGGGAAGCGACTGCATCAGGCGGCCCGCCTTTCCTGCACGCGGGCCTCTTCGCCGCGGGCGACGATCGCGATCGAACCGACCAGCGCGATCAAGAGAAGGACCCCAGCCGCCTCGATGGCGACGAGGTGCCGACCAAAGAGTTCACCGCCAAGCCGGGCGACATGGTCGGCCTGGAGGGCATCGACCGCCACCGTGGGGGCGACATCGGCTGCTGCGGCGTCATCACCGGCTGACAGCCGGCCGATCGAAAGTGACAACAGGCCCAGGAGCACCGCACCGGCAACCGCCGCCAGCAGCGGCTCGTTGGAGACGCGGTCATACGGGGCCAACCCCGACGGCTGGGCGAGCATGAGCACGAAGAGAAACATCACGAGAATCGCCCCGGCGTAGACCACGATCGTGGCCACACCCAAGAACTGCGCTCCGAGCACCAGCAACACACCGGCCACGCCGGCTAGCGACAGGGCGAACCAGATCGCCGCATAGACCGGCGACCGCGATACCACCGTCGCCGCCGCCGAGATCACCGCGACGAGCGACACGATCAGGAAAACCGCTTCCTCGCCAAGCCCACCGAGCCGGCGACCGGTGGCGATGAACGCCGCCAGGGCGGCGACGCCAAGGAGAGCGCCCAGCCAGCGGACGGTCCGCTCGCGACGGCCGCTCTGGCCGCGGGGCAGCAGCAGCCAGAGGCTCGCTGCCGTCGCGGTCACGCCCGTTGCGAGAAGGACGCCGGGGGAAAACGGATCGATGGCTGCCAGCATCACGCCCCGCCTCCTGCACTGTTGGTCGGGGCGAGTTCCTGCTTGTACTCGGCAGACTTCATCGGCTCAGCATGTTTCGTCATGTCGTACACGCTGAGGAGCTTCTCCTTGTCGAAGATCATCTCCTCGCGGCTCTTGCCTGTGAGGTCGAGCAGGCTAGTCAGCTCGATCGCATCGACCGGGCAGGCCTCCTCGCACATGCCGCAAAAAATGCACCGCAGCTCGTCGATCTGGAAGGCCTCGGGATATTTCTCGCGATCGGGCCACGGGCTCTCGGTGGCCACGATGTCGATGCAGTGGGCCGGGCAGGCGGTTGCGCAGAGGAAGCAGGCGACGCACTTCACGCGGCCCTCGTCATCGCGGTTGAGCCGATGCACTCCGCGATAGATGAGCGGATTGCCGACGGTCGGCCGCTGCTCCGGGTAACTCACCGTCACCTTCGGGCTCACGAGATGCCGGGCCGTGGTCGTAAGCCCCTGCACGAAGAGCGGTAGGTAGAGCCGCTCAGCCAGACCGAGCGGCTTCTCTTCCAACCAGGTGATGGATGGGTCGGTTGGCTTCATGGCAGGGTCAGGCTCCGGAGAGTTCGTGTTCGATGTCGAACGGGTCGTGGGTGCGGATCGGGCGATTGTCAGTGCCCGATGGCGTGAGCAGCCCCGCCGCGATCCAGCCGATGAAGAACACGGCCCAGGGGGCGATGATCGCCACCCACTTCGCCGGCCCGGCACCGAGGGCGGCAACGAGCTGCGGGCGAAACTCCTCGATCGTGGCCACCGTGACGAGGTTGGCCAGCCCCAGTGGCAGCATCACCTTCCAGGCGAGGTTCATCAGCTGATCGAACCGAAACCGCGGCCAGCTCCAGCGGACGAGCATGAAGAACAGGATGACGGCGAAGATCTTGGCCGAGAGCACGCCAAAGCGAATGAATGCTCCGGCCCAGGTGACCTCGTCCCCCGATCCGGTGAGGCCCCAGAAATGCCAGCCGCCCAGAAACATGATCACGATCAAAAACGAGGCCGTGACCATGTGGAGGAATTCCGAAACCAGAAACAGGAGCAGCTTGATCCCCGAATATTCCGTGTGATACCCGCCAACAAGCTCTTGCTCGGCCTCGGGAAGGTCAAACGGCAGTCGGGCGGCTTCGGCGAAGGCGGCGACAAGGAACACGAGAAAGCCCAGCGGCTGGGCAAACGCATACCACACGCCGCTTTGGGCCTGGGCATTCATGATCACATCGAGCCGCAGCGATCCGGCCGCCAGCACGACCCCGAGCAGGCCGAGGCCAAGCGGGATCTCGTAGGCCACCAACTGAGCACTGCTCCGCAGGCCACCGAGGAAGCCATACTTGTTGTTGCTGGCCCAGCCGCCGAGGAGCACGCTGTAGACGGTGATGCTCGAGAGGGCGAAGATCCACAACACACCGACATCGAGCCCGGGCGCCACGAGAAAGGGCACGGGATCGGGTAGGCCCGGGATCCCCAGCGGCGGCAGCACACTGCCAAACGGGATCGCGGCGAAGATCGCCAGCGAGGTGGCGAGGATCAGCAGTGGCGCGGCGTTGTAAAGCACCTTATCAACATGCTTGGGTGTGAAGTCTTCCTTGAGGATGATCTTCAGGCCATCGGCCAGCGGCTGCCCGAGGCCGAAGAGGCGGATCTTCGTGAGTGGGATGCCGACGCGGTTGGGGCCCTTGCGATCCTGCACCCAGGCGGCCATCCAGCGTTCGACCAGCACGAGATAGGCCGCCGCCGTCATCAGGCCGCCGATGAGTAGGCCGATCTTCACGAGCGCAGCGATCGTGGCAGGGGAGGGGAGGAGGGCGTTCATGCGAGTTGATGGATACGGAGGTCGATGCCGGTCGAAGGAATCTCGCCGGCCAGGGCTGCGAATGTCGCGGACGATGCGGCCAGTTCGTGGCGGATGGCTATCGGGTCATAGAGGCCGCGGCGGCCGAGCATATTCCAAAACAGTCGGCCTTCAGGCCAGACGCCGGCCGGGGGACGGATTGCCTGACGAAAGCACTGGGCCCGATGGGCGATGTTGACCCAGGTGCCGGCCCGCTCCGCGAAGCCGACGGCAGGCAGCCGCCAGGTCGCCAGCTCCATCAGCGGGGAATGAAAGAGATCCTGCACCACGAGTTGCTTGAGATCGCCGAAGGCCGCTGCGGCTGCGGTATCGATCCACGGCATTGGATGGCCGGCGGTTACCCAGGCCGCCTGGACCTCACCGGCGGCAACATGGGCCACGAGGTCATCCCAGGCATGGTCAGCTGCGCCGAAGAGACTGAGCACTTGCTCGACACCACGGCGGTTGGGGCACTTCTCGGCGCGGATTGTGAAGCCGCCAGGGAAGGATTCATCGTCATCCCTCGTGGGTACGAAGCCGATGGCGAGATAGGCTTCCGGATCGATCGATCGAGCGACCGAGCAGAGCATCCAGGCCTCCTCGACCGTAAGCTGGGGCGAGACTGCAACTGCGAGCCGGCCGGCCGCGGTCAGGTCGGCGCGGAGCCGCGTGACAATATCCGCCCACTCGACCGGTTCGATGCCGCCGGGTGAGGCCCCGTTGCCGTGAGGGGAGCCGCCCGTGGCCTTGCGACCAGCCTCGAGGATGCGGGCAGAATCGTGCAGATGATGCCAGCCATAGCGGCCCTCATCACAGATCCACCATTTGTTCACGTGCATGTTTTCCCGCGGCTTGAGCCGGTACACCGTGTCTTGATTGTGCTCGGTGAAGATCGAGCAGCCGGCGGCACAGCCACCGCAGACGTTGGGCTCCTGCTTTAAGAACCAGACCCGCTGCTGATAGAGAAAATCCTTGTCGCCGAGGGCACCGACCGGACAGAGATCAACGACGTTGCCGGCGAGCTTGTTGTCGAGCGGGAAGCCGGGGAAGACGTCAATCTCTTCCTTCGCTCCACGGCTCGTCACCATCAGCTCCGAGGTGCCGCTCACCTCGCGAGTGAACCGTACACACCGGGTGCACATGATGCAGCGATCCACGAACAGCGACACGGTGGGCCCGACGTCACGCTTGCGGCTGTGGAAGGGATGCAGATCGGCCCGCCGCTCAGCCTGCCCATGCTCGAAGTGGTAATCCTGCAGCAGGCACTCGCCGGCCTTGTCGCAGATCGGGCAGTCGATCGGATGGTCGATGAGCAACGCCTCCTCGACCCGCGCCCGGCTTTCCGTCACCGCGTTGCTCTCGGTGACGATCACCGTGCCATCCTTGACCGGGGTCTGGCAGCCCGGCACGAGCTTCGGCACCATCGTGATCTTGCCCGTCTCGGCATCCCGCTGGCCGGTCTCGATCAGGCACATTCGGCAGCTGGCCACGACCGACAGGCCCGGATGCCAGCAGTAATGCGGAATCTCCTTGCCGGCCAGCCGTGCGGCCTGGATGCAGTTGAGCCGCTCGTCGGCTCCAAACTCGATTTCTTGTCCATCAACGATGACGACGGGCATGAGACTTCCTAGTGCGCCTCCACGATCTGCAGGGCCGGAACGGGCTCGGTGACCATCCAGCCCGTGGGATTCGTCCGCTTGATGTAGTCTTCGAACTCACCACGGAACTTGTTGATCGCATTCTTGATCGGCCAGGCAGCGCCGTCGGCCAGACCACAGATCGTGCTGCCCGGCATCATCCCCATTGTGCTGCCGATCTCCGCCAGCAGTTCGAGATCCCTGACCCGGCCCTTGCCCGCCTTGATTCGCTCGAGCATCCGCAGGCTCCAACTCGTGCCCTCGCGGCATGGGGTGCACTGACCGCACGACTCATGAGCGAAGAACCGGCAGGAATTGTGGAGCACATCGACGATGCTCGTGTGGTCGTCGATCACGACCACGGCCGCCGTGCCGAGGCCGAGGCAGCCCACCCTGCCGGGGCCGGCGAAGTCGAGCGGCGTGTCGAGTTCGCTTTCGGTCATCAGGCCCATGGAGATGCCACCCGGGATCACGGCCTTCGCCTTGCGGCCCTTCCACACGCCACCGCCGAATTCATCGATCAGCTGACGGGCCGTGATGCCCAGCGGAGCCTCGTAGCAGCCCGGCTTCTCCACATGGCCGGAGAGACAGTAGAGCTTGGGGCCGTAAGAGCCGGGATCCCGCGGGTTGTTGGGGTCGGTCGGCACGCCGATCGACTTGAACCACTCCACGCCGCGGCGGGCGATTTGGGCCACGCAGGCCATCGTCTCAATGTTATTGACGACGGTCGGCTTGCGAAACACGCCCTCGATCGCCGGGAACGGCGGCTTGATCCGCGGCCACGCCCGCTTCCCCTCGAGGCTCTCAATGAGGCCCGTCTCTTCACCGCAGATGTAGGCGGCCGCGCCCCGATGGAGATAGATGTTGAGCGAGAAGCCGCTTCCCTTGATGTTCTTGCCGAGGTAGCCGGCGGCATAGGCCTCGTCGATTGCCGCCTGCAGCCGGGCCCAACTCTGCGGATATTCGTAGCGGAGATAGATGTAAGCGGTCGTGGCCCGCGTGGCGTAGGCCGAGATGATCGTGCCCTCGATCACCTGATGCGGATCGTCCTCCATGAGGATCCGGTTGTTGAACGTGCCCGGCTCGCTCTCGTCGGCATTGACGCAGAGATAGATCGGCCCCGGATGATCCTTCGGCAGAAACGTCCACTTGAGCCCGGTCGAAAAACCGGCCCCGCCGCGGCCCCGCAGCCCCGATGACTTCACCAACTCCACCACCTCGGCCGACTGCTTCTCCTTGAGGAGCTTCGTGAGCGGTGCATATCCGCCGCGGCTCTCGTAGCTGGCCAGCGTGTGGCCATCGGGCACACCGACGGCCTCCAGCAGAACGGGCTTAAACGCAGTCATGACTGGGCCCTCGCTTTCACGTCGGCGAGCGCCTGCTCGGCCGATTCAGGCGTGAGGTTTTTGAGCAGGTCGTCATTGGCGAGAATACAGGGGGCGAAATCACATGCGCCGAGGCACTCGGCCGGCTCGATCGTGAGCTCACCGTCGGCCGTTGTGCCGTAGGGTTTCACGCCGTTTTTGTGGCAGAGATGGTCGAGCAGGTGATCGCCCCCTCGCAACGCGCACGAGATTGAACGGCAGACGAAGACCCGCACCTTTCCGTGCGGCTCCTTCTGATGGAAGAACTGGTAGAAGGTCAGCGTGTCTTGCACCTCGGCCGGCGCCAGCCCCAGCACCTCGGCAATCTCGACCACCGCCTCCAGCGGCACCTGCCGCAGGGCCGCGTGCACGATGTGGAGCGCCGGGAGCGTGAGCGCCTGCCGCGTAGGGTACCGCGGCGCGAGCGCCTCGATCTGGGCGATCATTTCGTCGGTGAGGATTTTTTTCTGGGCGATCTTGCGGGGGGCAACGGCAGTTTTTTGTGAGTGCGAAAACTTTTTGTCAGGTGCTTAAAGCGGGCTGCGGGGGAGGGGTTGCCCCTGCCAC
>JAYQOK010000178.1:0-6393 GCA_038144795.1 Candidatus Kuenenia sp.
CCCCTACCCAGCTCGACCTCGACTTCTCGGAGCTTCGGGATGATGACCTCCGCCTGCTCCGCCTTTCCTCGTGGCATCTCTTGCCCTGCCTTGGTTGCGGCCACCCAGGATTCTCGCTCCCGAAGTGGCCTCGTTTAAGGGGGGCAGGTCATCAGGTGCCGGTATATGTCAAGCAACAAAAGAAGCCCGATGCAGCGTCAGTCATCGAAAAGACGAGCCCAGAGAAGTCGTTGAAAAGTCTGCCCTGATCGTTATGGGATGTGTTTTTGGTGCCCCCCGAAGGCTCCTGAATTTTGGGTACACGTTTTTGTTTGTGGGGCATTCTGCAACACAACGTTTATTGCGCAGAACACGACTGGTTTGAAATCTGTGCAGTGAATCCGTGCGGAATTTGAAGTGACGTGCGCTAAAATGGATGTTCATGGCCGACAAAAAACCGTCGAAAAGTAAACAGGTTTTGCCGTCTCATGAAACCAGAATTGCCAAAAAGTACGGATTTTCGTCAGGCCTTGTACGTCAAACCGGTCTGCAACTCATCAAGGAAGATGCCCATGACCAAGCCTCTCTCACCGGAAGAAAAGGCCAGCCACAAACTGCTCGCCGCCATCAACAAGATTCGTCGCAACACGTATGGAGATCCAAAGTATCACTCAGGTCGCAAGAAGAAGGAGTTCGCGTCGCCGTATCTGGAGTTTCTCGACAAAATGGAAAAGGCCGCCCGCAGGATGCCTCAGATCTATGAGTTTGACATTGGGCACGCTGACGGGACTCGCTACGTCGACTGGATCGAAGGCGAGCGGGTTCTGAACGAGATCATCTATGAGTGCCAGCAGAGCCTTAAGGCAATTGAGTACGGCAAGATCGACCAAGAGGCAAAGTCGTGGGCTCGGGCACAAGGCTTGAGGGAGTGAGCGTGGTGACGAGTTTCTAGCCTGAGAACGACCCGTCGACGCGGAGGTGCCGGGGCGTTCTTTCAATCATGTTGCTCGTCGACACATTTGTCGGCCCGAGTGTCATCGAAGGGGTTGGCGTCTTTGCCGCGGAACCCATTCAAGCAGGCCGAATCATTTATCGATTCGAGCCTCTCTTCGATCGACTCATCTCGCGGGCCGAAGTTGCTTCATTCACTGAGCCTCTTCGCAACTTCATCATCCGCTACACCTACCCACACCCGTCCGACCAGCATTTGCTCGTGCTCGATGTTGACAACGGTCGGCACATGAACCACTCGTTTCATCCAAATACAGATTTTCGAGACGCTACCTTTGGCTATGCGATTCGTGACATCGACGCGGGCGAGGAAATCACCTGCAACTACGCAGAGTTTGAGCCGACATTTGAAATGCTACCGTCCCTTGTAATAGCATTTCAGCGTACACTAGCACTGCCCATTTAGTGAAATACTTTCTCGTTCCGAAAAGTGGTTTTAGGATTTCGTGATGATCTCACTTTTTTTCCGAGCTACTTTTAATGTTTGGCGGCACTACGCGAAATTCTCCACGTGCAGCTACGAGGGAGCTATGCCTTCTGTTATACGTTTTGCGATAAATTACTCACTCGGACTCGTGCTTCTGGGTTCTCTCTATTGCTGCGTTGCATTCGGCCAAACGCTCCCATGCAAGGCTAGTAGGCTGCCGTTCCCCCCGGATGCTCAGAACCTTCGGTTTCAGACCACCGTTGGTGACATCAGCTACTCGAGCAATACCTCACTCTTCGCACTTGCCGACTTCTACCGCCGCGCGCTGACCGACCGCGGTTGGAAAGAGGATCTCGATGCTGTCGAGTTTGACAATGATGAGATCACTATGGTCTTCAAGCACGGTGATGCGAAGGTGAAAATCGAGCTCGATAAGAGATCCCGTAATGTCGACGTCTGCCTCGACTGTGATGGCATCGACTTTACTGGTGCCGACGACCCTGCCGCTCTGTTGGCTGCCGGAGTCCCACAGCCTCGCTCTTCCTTATTCCTCCAGCAAAGCATCGCATTGCCCGCGGAGATTCGTGACCTGACCTTCTCTGGCGACGAAATGAGCTTTAAGTCGCGGATGAAACTCACCGAGGCCTTTGCCCACTTCTGTGACCAGATCAAGAAGCTCGGCTTCAGCGAGTCCCGCAAGCCGATCATCAGCGGCGATCGCAACTACACTGAGTTCCGTAAGGGCCCCATTGCGCTGAGACTCAACATCTTCACGCACGACTACGGCACTCGGCTCCACATTAGCTATGAGAGCACCGAGAAGCAGCAGGCCGTCGCCCCGCTGCCCGACGTGGCAACCTTCGCCATGCCCGGCGGTCGCAACGTCGGCATCTCAGGCCATACCGCAGAGGAAATCAAGGCAATCGCGGCCGCCCGCAAGCCGGTCGACAACACCCACAACACGGGCAAAGTCGTCATCACCCACGGCCGCGAGAAATACACCTTCACTCACGTGGCTGCCTATCAGAGCGGTCACTCCGGCAACGACGACAAAGAAACACATCTCGTATTTGCCAACAAGCCCCTGCCGTTCAACAAGATGCAACAGATGCTCATCGACAAAGAGAACTTTTTCTTTGGCGATTTGTACGAATTTGATATGCCAAGCTACATCACGATGCACATCACAAGCACTCCAAGTTTCTCGTTTTCCGTGCCAGGGGTCAGCATCGGGGACAGCATGGATGATCCGCAGGTCGACGCGCAATACGAAGAGGGGCGTATCAAAGCCAAGATTAAGATGCTGGGTAAAAATATTTTCGATGAGCCGTTTTCTTTTGAAGCCCAGATCGACGCCGCACTCATATCCCGGGATACCCGCTTGGCAGATTCCACTGATCCAGTCGAGGCGTCCCGCTTAACCAAAATGGACGGCACCGATAGCATCCCGATGCCCAGCGAAGTGAGCGATTCCTTCAGCGAGGGCCTGCCGTATCGAAAGACCATCCACGCCAAACTCGCCTTATCGTTCGACCAGATCACGGCTTTCTACCGACAAAAACTCCCCGGCGAAGGGTGGCGGGAGAACTCGGCTGGCAACGACATGCTCTCGTTCAGAAAGGGTGATGACACAATCACAGTGAGCAAGCACAAGCCCGACGCCGCCGGCTTCACCTTTTCCGTGACCAAAACCGATGGGGCCAAGGCCCGCGCTGACGGCATCCTCCCAGAACATGGAAAAGGCCGGCTCATCATGGGAAACGCCCACACCCAACCGGTCGTGATCACCATCGGCCAGCAAAACTACACGCTTAAGCCGGGCCAGGGAGCGAAAAATCCTAAGTCGGCTCTCAACTACACCGTCACTCCGGCCACCTATCCCTTGGTGATCAAAATCCCTGGCGAGGCTTCCCTGACTGAGGAGGTCAAAATTAAGCCTGACACGACTTGGGGCGTCATCGCGCTTCCCACGGGCGGCTGCGTAGTGAATCAGTTGTATTGAGAGGTGAGGGGAATCGCCAAAGTTGGTCGCTTAGTCCTAGCGTTTGAAGATGACTTGTTTAACCGCTTGTTCGGGGGCCAGGTCCCAGGCTAAGACGTTGCCGGTACATTAAGTAGTCGAGATACAAGGGGCGGGGCGCTTTCTGAGCTAAATACGCTCTAATAAAAGGAGTAATCTACTGTGACGACTCCACGGTGCTTGTTCGATCGAAAACGAAAGCTTCGGCGACATTCCTCGGGATGCGAGCAGCTTGAAAAGCGATACGCATTGAATGCGGCGCCGATCCTCGATCCCGCAGCATCACCTATTCTAGATTTCGATCAGGACCAGCCAATCATTCCTGAGCCCGTGGGCCCCATGGGCACTCTGGTCTCTGCGATCATTGACCAAGGAGGTCTGCTCGACAACTTTTATGACAGCGACGGAGATCTTCCAGGGATCGCGATCACTGGGGTGAACCTCCAGGGCGGAAGGCTCTGGTATTCGATCAATGGTGGCACGAACTGGCAGGAGATTGGCGTCGTAACCGATCAATTCGCCACGCTCCTCTATGCCAATGACGATACCCGACTTTTTTTCGCCCCGGCAGATGGCTTCGGAGGCAGTATCACCGATGTGATCAACTTTCGAGCCTGGGACCGCACTGGTGGTTTCCCCAATGGCATGGCGGGCATCAATCTCCAGAGCAACACCCCGATCATCAGCACGCTTGCCGGAGCGGCACGCCACGTGGCCCTATCCGCCGACGGTCGTTACGCCTACGTTGCTGACTCATCGGCAGGGCTGAAGATCGTCGATGGAGCAAAGCCGTTCGCCCCCGCCATTGTGAGCACGCTCAGCACGACCCTACCTCCAACGTCGGTAACAGTCTCGAGCGACGGCCGCTACGCCTTTGTCTTATGCAACGGCACCGTCGGTGGCTATTCCACGAGCGTGCTGAATATCATCGATGTTCAGGATCCAACAGCACCTTTTGTTGTCGGGTCGCTGGACACAGGTTCGATGGTCAATGCCTTGACGCTCTCTGCCAACGGGCGATATGCCTATGTCGCCAGTGGCCCAGTTGGATTGAAGATTGTCGATGCGATTGACCCAGCAGCACCCGTTGTTGCCGGCTCACTGCCCACAGGTGGAGATGCTGTGGCCGTGACGCTCTCTGCCGATGGACAGTATGCCTACGTTGCCGACAGTATCAGTGGCCTGCTGATTGTGGACGTCCAGAATCCAACTGCTCCAGGTCTTGCGGGCTCCTACGAGACCAAAGCGGGAGCAATAGCGATTTCTACCGACGGGCATCAGGTCTATGTCACCAACCCATTTCTTGGTGCTCTGCAGATCATCGACGTACAAACCCCTTCTGCCCCCACCCTGGTTGGCAGTTATGGAAGTTACGAAGCAAATGGTGCCACGAGGCAAGTTGCCGTCTCTTCAGATGGCCGCCACGCCTACCTCACCACAGAGTTACTCGGCTTGCAACGAATCGACCTGCAGAACCCTTCATCACCGGTGCTCGTAGCCGGCCTCCAGACCTATGACAAACCGAAGCATGTTGTGCTGTCGCCTGACGAGCGATACGCCTACATCACCCCCTTTGGCAGCATGGGCTTGCAGATCATTGACCTTCAGACCCCAGCCGCACCCACGCTTCAAGGACGATTTGCCACAGATGAGGATGCAAGTCGCGTAGCAGTATCGGCTGACGGACGCTACGCCTACGTCCCCGATGGTGTTCAAGGACTACGCATCCTGAGCGTCGAGAACCCCGTCGCACCGACCCTCGTTGGCAGTGTTACCACGGGTGGATCTGCCTACAGCGTTGCGCTTTCCGTCAATGGACGCTACGCCTATATCGCGAATGGATCCAGCCTCCGGGTTATTGACGTGCAAAACCCAGCGGTGCCGGTCGCTATCGGTTCTCTTGACGGTATTGGGTTTGGTCAGATCGCGACCTCTGCTGATGGCCACTTAATCTATTGTGCGACATTTACTGCAATTCAGGTCATCGACGTCCAAGAGCCGGCCGCACCTGCCCTAGTGGGTTTACTGAACCTGCAGGGTACCAAAGAGTCCATAGCCCCATCCGCAGATGGTCGGTACATTTTCATTGCTGCCAGGGAAAACGGCCTTCAGATCTTCGACGTCCAGAACCCAGCCGCCCCTATCCTCGCAGGGACTTATTCCACGGGTGAGCATGCCCTCAGCGTGGCACTCTCCGCCGACGGCCGCTACGCCTACGTCGCCATCGATACCGGGGGGCTCCAGATCGTCGATGTGCAAAACCCGGCGGCACCAAGCCGCATGGGGAGATTGAACACGCCCGGATTTGCCACCGACGTGAAACTCTCGCCCGATGGGAAGTATGTCTCTGTCGCCGATTTCACATCCCTCGTATTTATAGACGTCCAAAACCCTGACATGCCAAGATTTGTCGGTTCCATTAACACCCCGAGTAGTGCGGTTGGCGTCACGCTTTCTCCCAACGGCGATTACGCATTTGTTGGCGATCGGAAAACCGGCACCTATGACACCGAGGGTCTGCAGATCGTCCATGCCGTGCTCAGTCCGCGTTTTTCTGTCGCATCCGACACGATTGGCATCACGCTTTCGACAGTTCCCAATACGACCTTTGATGGAACAATCGACGGCGTCTGGACAGGGTCTGTCCAGTATCTCGGGGACATCAGTGGCACGTTTTCCGTCATCGTCAGCGGTAGTTCTCTGACTGGCACGTTCGCGGGAGACGATCAGGGAACCATCACCGGTTCCGTTGCACCCAATGGCGAGGCCAGCTTTCTCGCGACCGGTTCGGAAGTCGTGACGTCCTGGACCGGGCAGATGCAGCGATTGCCCGATGATTCACTGGCAGCCTCAGGAGTTTGGTCGCTGCAGTACGGCACTGGATCAGGAACTTGGACCTCGATGACAGTCGTTGAAAACGTCACCGGCGGCTCCGTTTCGCTAGTCCGAGACGCCT
>JAYQOK010000179.1:0-2517 GCA_038144795.1 Candidatus Kuenenia sp.
TTCCATACCTCCCAACGCTTCACCTGTCCACGGCAATGCCCGACAACTGAGGAGACGTAGAGCGACCAGGCGGGAAGGTTGTTGACCGGCATCGTGCCTGATTGGTCCTGCGTGTTCCACGCAGGGTTGCCGATCAGAATCCCTCCGCTGACAAACCCTTGTTGCTTGAGGTATGCCAGTTGGGCATCGAGGGTTTCCCAGTGCCATTGGCCTTGCTGAGGCTCCACCGCCGACCATGCAGTGTGGGGTGTGCGGTAGTGGCGGAGGCCAATCTCCCTCATTTGCGGGAGCCAGCGACTGTTGTCCTCCATGGAGCGGTTATTGACATGACAGCTGCCGATTCCGAAGGGGCCAAGATCGTCTGCGGCACCACAGATATTGGCTCCTAGCACGGCGAGGATCATGGTGGACAGGAAGAAGAGGCGAGACGACATCGGTTGAATCTCGTAAATAGCAACAAGACAAGATCGGTAGGGTAGGCGACACTGCTGTGAGGCGTAGCCTACACGGCCGCATCGCAGTATGGGCAGCGAGGCTCCGGTGGCGCAGATCGAGCTGAACCTCGGGGCAGTGAAATCCATCAGCATCTATCCCCAGCATTTCTCCCGCAGGCCGGGAAAACCAGTTGGCCCCCATAGGAGTGGGCCGGAGGCGGTTGGCACGCCCCCGCAACGGGCTATGTCGGCCGGGCTGGGCTTTTCAGTGTAGGATCGAAGTGCCCCTTGTGTTCGCGCCCCGCCCCGCTCGCCCACCGAAATCAGTGCCTGATGGTCAAGCCCGACCGTGCCTATCCAGTCGAAGCCAAGTCCCACAAACCCAATGCCCGCCCCGGCCACGTGCCCTTTGCTTCGCTTGGCCTCTCAGCCGACGTGCTCAAGGCCGTCGAGCGGCTCGGATTCGAGGAGACGTCGCCGATCCAGTCGGTCGCCATTCCGATGATCATGGAGGGCCGCGATGTCGTCGGCCAGTCGGAGACGGGCTCCGGCAAGACCGCCGCCTTCTGCATTCCCGCGATCGAGCGCGTCGATCCGGCGGTGTATGCCACCCAGGTGTTGATCCTCACGCCCACTCGTGAACTCGCGACGCAGGTTGCCGATGAGGTTCACAAGCTCGCTGCGTTCAAGAAGGGCGTGCGGTCGGTGCCAATCTATGGGGGTGCCTCCTATGAACGGCAGTTTGCCGAACTCAAGCGGGGCGCGCACATCGTCGTCGGCACGCCGGGACGCCTCAACGACCACATGACGCGGGGCACGCTCGATCTGTCGGCCGTGAAACTGCTCGTGCTCGACGAGGCAGACCGAATGCTCGACATGGGGTTTCGGGAAGATATCGAGAAGATTCTGGCCACGGCCCCAGCCAAACGGCAGACGGTGTTTTTCTCGGCCACCATCTCTCCGCCGATCGAGACCCTCGTCTGCGGCCATTCGCAGGACGCCAAAGTGGTGAAGATCCAGCAGCGGGTGGTCGCCGGGCCGCCGCTGGTCGAGCAGGTCTATTACGAGGTGCGGCACCATGCGAAGTTCGATGCCCTCTCGCGGCTGATCGACTTCTACGCCGTGAAGAGCGGCGTGATCTTCTGCAACACACAGAAGATGGTCGAGGAATTAGCCGACGCGCTGGTGGCCCGCGGCTGTTCGGCGGAGCGACTGCACGGCGGGATGGCGCAGGCCCAGCGCACCCGCGTGATGAACAGCTTCAAGAGGGCAGCCTTTGCGTTTCTCGTGGCGACCGATGTGGCCGCCCGCGGCATCGACGTCAATGATCTCGAACTCGTCGTGAACTACGACCTGCCGTACGACGCGGAAGACTACGTGCACCGGATCGGTCGCACGGGCCGGGCGGGCCGTAAGGGGCGGGCGGTGACGCTCGTCTCCGGCGCCGGCATTTACAAACTGCAGTCGATCGAGCGATTTACGAAGGCGAAGATCCGCCGCGAGCAGGTGCCGTCGGCCGAGGCGGTAGAGAGCCGACGGTCCGACGCGCTCTTCGGAAAGCTCAGGAGCACGCTCGAGGCCGGCGAGTTCGCCAAGCATTCGACGCTCGTCGAGCGGTTGCTCGAACAGGGCTACACGCCCACCGAGGTCGCGGCCGCGATCCTGCATCATTTTTCCCCGCCAGCAGTTCCCTGCTCGAGGGTTGACGACACCGGCCGGCCGCCCGATCGGGAGCGGCCGCCGCAGCGTCGCCGGCCGGAGCGATTCACGCGGCCTGGCGGCAGCGACAAGTCGGGCAAGCGGCCCGGCAAGCGGCGGTCGTTCGGGCCACGCGGTGGAAAGTAACCGCGAGGCTTCCGAGTCGCGGTCGGTCGCAAGCACGGCGAGGCGTCGGCCAAGAAGCCGAATTCCCATGAACGTCGCACGGCGCCGCTCAGAGGCTGCGGACGTCGGTCGCAGGCTGCCTTTTTGACAGGCTCCGCCCTGCCGCATTTCCAAATCGTTCACTGACAAGTTGGGGGGGAAGGGGGTTGCCTCTTTAAAACCGCGCCCCGCAACTCTCGAACTTGCCGTCCGTTGAAGT
>JAYQOK010000179.1:2527-6286 GCA_038144795.1 Candidatus Kuenenia sp.
TGTCTTGTTTTTTGCCCGGCCCCGCCGGCCCTATATGCCATAGCTGCAACCTCGCTGGGGGGGGGGCCGGGGGCACGCCTCTTTCAAACCGCGCCCCGAAACTCTCGAACTTGCCGTCCGTTCAAGTGTGGCTGACGACTCGAGTTGAGGGTTCTTATTTCTCCTAACTCCTCCTTCTATCGAAGAAAGATTCCCTTGAATACTGTTATTCCTTCCGCGACCCGTGAATATCGAAAAGCTCTTCCACGAGGTTTCACGCTTGTCGAACTCCTTGTGGTCATTGCCATCATCGGCGTGCTCATTGGCCTCCTGCTCCCCGCCGTGCAAGCGGCCCGCGAGGCAGCCCGTCGTTCAGCGTGCAATAACAACCTGAAGCAGATTGGTATCGCCTCACACAGTTACCTTAGTGCCAATCTGAGATTTCCGCCGAACGTGCTCGCCAACAATAACACGAACACCAACAATAGTTGTCTCTTCTGGAGCGGCTTCCTGCTTCCCTTCTCCGAACAATCCAACCTGTGGGATCAGATCCCCAACGTTGGAACCACTAGCATCGATTGGACGAATCCGCAGAGTACGGCCGTACTTCAGGTCAAACTGAAGGGCTACCAATGTCCCTCCGCGCCGGAGTCAAGCCAGACTTTCAATGATGGCGCCGCCACTGGCCGCTATCGTGGCAACTACGGAGCCTGTATCTCGGGTGCGATAGGTCCTTCCGGCGCCTCCTATGGCTCCGACACGTGGCAGCAGCACTTCGATGATTGGGGCGCCACCGATTCCAGATACGACGGTGCTTTTCCCTGTCGCGAATTAAAAGATCAGAAACTAGCGTTTTCCGAGACTGAGATCACTGATGGCCTCTCGAAAACGATCCTTGTCGGAGAGCGGTGCAAGAATAACGCGAACGGAAATTCCAATTACACTTACATTGGCACAAACGCAGTTCAGGATCAGTTCGGTAAGTTCTGCGGGTCGACTGGCATCCAGATGAATTTCTTCTCCGACACCGGCCAACGGGGTTGGAGCGGATTTTCGAGCCGGCACCCAGGCGGTGCGGGTTTTGTCAATTGCGACGGGTCAACCACGTTTCTGCAAGAGGGTATTGACCGCGTAATCTACGCCGCCAAAGGCACACGGGGCCGGGGCGATAATTCCGAAGAATGAGCAACAAATTGTCACTCGGTTTTCGGCAGATTCCTTAATGCTTTCTAACAAAATGGAACGGATCATGACGTGTGGAAAACAACGGATTGGAGTTCACTGGCTGCTCATGGCCGGGATGATGCTCATCGCAATCCCAGTCGGTTGCGGCAGGGGATCCTCTCTTCCACTGGCCGCAACGACAGGTCACGTGACATTTAAGGGAAAGCCGATAGCCGGCTGCCGCGTCACGTTTACGCCAGTGGGATCGCTCGCGTCAGGCGGAGGACGCACCGCGACCGCCATGACGGCCGCTGATGGCGGCTTCGAGCTTTTCACCGATGGAAAGCCGGGGGCCGCGGTTGGTGAGTACGCGGTCTACGTTGGCAGCGAGGATGCCAACAACCCGCTTCCGGGGACTGCTGCCGAGAACCTTCGATTCACGGTTGCAGCTGAGGCCAATGACTGTCCAATCGAGTTGTCGGCGACTGAGCGGACACCACGGTCTTAACCTACCCACGGCGGATAGCGACAATGATATCAAGGATGGGTTGGCCAATGAAACGTCGCCAAGCGTCGGCCGAGTGGGGATCATGAGGAGCACTGCCGGAGTTGGTCGGGCTGAATGCGGTCCGATCAAGGAGGTGCTTTCACGCAGGTCGAATTGGACCAGTTTTTTCACGGGCCGGCACGGCCGCCCCGCACCGTCGGTCCGCAGGCTGTTGCAGCCAGCAAAACGGTTTAGACTGCCTCCTCGATCTTCCACCATTTCCCCGATCCTCTCGGAGACGCACCGATGAACCGCTGCTGCCGGCTGCTGCTCTTGACCGTGTCATGCCTGTTGCCTGCAACCGCCCGGGCGGAGTCGGCCGTTGTGCCCGCCGCTCGCGTCGCGATCGTGGGTGATTCGATCACCGAGCAGAAACTTTACAGCAAGTTCCTGGAGTCCTACCTGCTGGCCTGCTCCGGCGTGCCCGACGTGAAGGTGATGCAGTTTGGCTGGAGCGGCGAGCGGGCGGATGGCTTCGCGAACCGCGCTGAAAACGACCTAGCCGCCTTCCGTCCCACCGTGGTCACGCTCTGCTACGGCATGAACGACGGCGGCTACCAGCCGTGGCGCGAGGAGATCGGCGCTACGTACGAGAAGAACATGCGCAACGTGCTGGGCAAGCTCGACGAACTCGGCGTAAAGATGGTTGTGGTCGGCTCCCCCGGTGCCGTCGACACCAATTTCTTCCGCCCGGGACAGAAGATGGGTGAACAGCCGTCGCACGTGGCCTATAACGACACCCTCGCCCATCTCCGCGATATCGACCGGAAGCTGGCAGCAGAAATGCACCAGCGGTTCGCCGACGTGCATGCAGCCATGGTCGAGGCCATGGGCAAGGCCAACGAGAAGCTCGGGCCGAAGTACGACGTCTGCGGCGGCGACGGCTTCCATCCCGGACCCAACGGCCAACTCCTCATGGCCTACGCGTTTCTCAAAGGGCTTGGCCTCGATGGCCGCATCGGCGAGGTGGCGGTCGACTTTGGCGGCAATGGTACCGCGACGCCGACCGCGGGCCACGAGGTGGTCGCGGTCTCACGGGACGGAGGCAAGGCGATGGTGGAACTGCTGAGCCGCCGATGGCCGTTCTGCTTCGACGGCGACGGCAAGAGCAGCTCCAGCACCCGCAGCATCCTACCCTTCGTACCCTTCAACGACGAGCTCAACCGCTTCACGCTCAAGGTGGGTGGGCTGCAGGCGCCGCATGCAAAGGTCACGTGGGGTACCGAGAGCCGGGAGTTCACGAAGGAGCAGTTGGTGGCGGGCGTGAACTTGGCGGCTGAGTTTGCCAAGACGCCGTTTGACGACTCCTTCGCCAAGCTGCAGGCCGCGGTGGCTGCGAAGCAGGCGTTCGAGACCTTCATGATCAAGCAGATTGTCACCGATTTCCGGATGATTCCCGATATCGGTACCGACAAGGAGGTGCAGGACGCGGCCGCCGTCCTCACGAGGAAGCTCATGGGCCGGTGGGAGCAACTCGACAAGGCGGCCCGTGAGCAGGTCCAGCCGGTGAGGCACACGCTTGTGGTGGAGGCGCTGCAGTAGACGCGGAGGCCAAGGCCCTGCTGGCTCCGCGGATTCCGGTGAGGAGGCTGTCGCGATGGCCAAGCGGGCGGTTGAAGTGGAGCCATGTGAGGCGTATTGAAGGCTTCTGGCAACAGCGTGGACGAGGCAGGGCAATTCGGATGAAGCGGAGCGTGCTCTGCGACAAGCAGAACAGTTTGAGGGAAAATGATCCCAGGCAAGCCACTCATACGGCTTGAGTTATCCAGCGAAAGGGCAGCGTTTCCGGGGTGTGCTGACACCGGTCAGACCGAAAACAGGCCCTGCCGGCGGACCGCATGGCCGGGGAAGACGCTCGCCAACTGAGCGTCTGTCGCAGCCAGCGATCCTTGGAGCACCTCGGCAAAAAGGCTTCTCGCATCCAGGCTGATCGCGAGGCCACCCGGACCGGCGAGGGTTGGCTCGGCGATTTCTTCCAGCGGCCATTGTCCCAGGACGCGGCCCCCGGCAACGCCCTCCCCCAGCACCCCGGCCGCTAAGCCGCGGCCGTGGTCGGTACCTTGCGAGGC
>JAYQOK010000180.1:0-6265 GCA_038144795.1 Candidatus Kuenenia sp.
GGCTGTCGCCGGCGGGGCGGCGGCCGGTCTGGATGCTGCCCAGACCGGTGCCGCGCGAGACCGTGTCGGTGATGCCTGGCGCGAGCGGCCGGCTGTCGCCGGGTTATGGTGGGCCGCCGCTGCGGTTTCGCTGGAATTGCGAGACCCACCAAGTGGTCCAGGCCCACGGGCCGGAACGGATCGAGACGGCCTGGTGGCGGGGCCCGAGTGTCCGCCGCGATTACTACGTCGTCGAGACGGAGACGGGAGGACGGTATTGGCTGTTTCGCAGGCTTCGCGACGGAGCCTGGTTTCTCCACGGGATGTTTGCCTGATGCGATACGCCGAGCTTCACTGCACGACCAACTTTTCCTTTCAACGCGGCGGGTCGCCCCCCGACGAACTCGTGGCCACGGCCCATGCGCTCGGCTACGAGGCCCTGGCAATCACCGATCATGCCACGCTCGCCGGCATTGTGCGGGCCCATGCCGCGGCGAAGCAGGCCGGGCTCAAGCTCGTCATCGGGGCGATGCTCGAACCGGTCGACGCCGCGCCGCTGGTGGTGTGGGTGGCTGATCGCACGGGCTATACCAACCTCTGCCGGCTGCTGACCCGTGGCTACGAGCAGGCCGGGGATCGGAGTGATGCCGGCGGCTGTCGGCTTTCACGTGACGACATCGCCCTGCACTCCGGCGGGCTCATTGCCGGGGTGCCGCTGGCGGCCTGCCTCTCGTCAGGAGTGCATGCTGCCGAGATTCCTGTTCGCCAGACAGACGATCATGAAATCGTCGACCGATTGCTCGAATGGCGGTGGGTGTTTGGCGATCAGCTGTATGCGCTGGCCGAGGTGGCCCTCGAAGGGGATGACTCGCAGCGGCTCGCATGGTTTGCCCGGCTGGCCCGGCGGACTCGCGTGCCACTCGTGGCGGCGGGCGACGTCCGCTACCACGAGCGGTCGCGGCTGCCGCTTTTCGACGCCCTCACTGCGGTGCGACACGGCAGCACGGTCGAGGAGATCCGTGACCAGCTGCTCGCCAATGGCGAGCGGCATCTCCAGGAGCCATGGCGGATCACTGAGCGATTTGCCACGGTGCCAGAGGCGGTGGAGCGGTCGGCCGAGATCGCAGCACGGTGCACGTTTTCGCTCGACGAGCTGCGATATGAATATCCCGATGCGGCGGTGCCCGCAGGCCGCTCGCCGGAGGAGTATCTCGCGCACCTGGCCTGGAAGGGGGCGGTGCAGCGGTATCCCGCTGGCGTGCCCGAAGGAGTGCGTGAGCTTATCGGCCATGAGCTTGCGCTGATCGCCGAACTCGGCTACGAGGCCTACTTTCTCACCGTCTTCGACATCGTGCGATTTGCCCGCCGTCGTGGCATTCTCTGCCAGGGGCGTGGCTCAGCGGCCAATTCGGCCGTCTGCTATTGCCTTGGGATCACGTCGGTCGATCCCGCCCGGATGAACGTGCTCTTCGAGCGGTTTGTGAGCCGCGAGCGGCGGGAGGCACCCGATATCGACATCGATTTCGAGCACCAGCGTCGCGAGGAGGTGATCCAATACATCTATGAGACCTACGGCCGCACCCGGGCGGCGATGACGGCCGAGGTGATCTCCTATCGGCTGCGATCAGCCGTTCGCGATCTGGCCAAGGCGCTGGGGCTGTCGCTCGACCGGGTCGATGCGCTGGCCGCGGTGCTCGACGTGGCAGATGGCCTCGAGGATCTGCCGACGCGGCTGGCCGAGGCGGGAATCGATCCCGCCGGTGACACGGGCATGAGGCTCATGACGCTCGTCGGCCAGCTCGTCGGCTTTCCCCGGCATCTCGGCCAGCATGTTGGCGGTATGGTGATGACGCGGGGCGACCTCTGCGACCTCGTGCCGATCCAGCCGGCGGCGATGGACGGCCGCACGATCATCCAGTGGGATAAAAATGATCTCGACGAGCTCGGCATCCTCAAGGTCGATTGCCTCGCCCTTGGCATGCTTTCCTGCATCCGCCGGGCCTTCGACCTGATCGAGTCGGCCGGGGGTCCAAGGCTCGCGCTCGCCACGGTGCCGGCTGAAGATCCGGTCGTCTATGAAATGGTCTCCCGGGCCGACACCGTGGGGGTATTTCAGATCGAGAGCCGGGCTCAGATGAGCATGCTGCCGCGGCTCAAGCCAGCCTGCTTCTACGATCTTGTCATCGAGGTGGCGATCGTGCGGCCGGGGCCGATCCAGGGCGACATGGTGCATCCCTATCTGCGGCGGCGGGCTGGTGAGGATCCGGTGACCTATCCCAACGACGAGATCCGGAAGGTCCTGGAGAAGACGCTCGGTGTGCCCCTCTTTCAGGAGCAGGCGATGCGGCTGGCCGTGGTGGCGGCAGGCTTCACGCCCGGCGAGGCCGACCAGCTGCGACGGGCCATGGGAGCTTGGCGGCGGCCGGGGCTGATCGAAGAGTTTCGCCAGAAGCTGATCACCGGCATGCGTGCGCGGGGGCTGTCGCAGCGGTTTGCCGAGCAGGTGTTTGGCCAGATTCGTGGCTTTGGCGAATACGGCTTCCCTGAATCCCATGCAGCGAGCTTTGCCTTGCTGGTCTATGTATCGGCCTGGCTGAAGCGGCATCATCCGGCGGCCTTCACGGCCGCGTTGTTGGGCAGCCAACCAATGGGGTTTTATGCACCGGCCCAGCTCATTCGCGATGCGAAAGCGCATGGTGTGAAGGTGCTGTCGGTCGATGTGAATGTCAGCCACTGGCATGCATCGCTCGAGCTGCCCAAGAAAGCCGAGGGGTGCAGGCCTGGCCCGGGCTCTGGCATCGGAGAGCAGCCGGCCATTCGGCTCGGGCTCGAGCAGGTGTACGGTCTGGGTGAATCGGCAGGCATGCGGATCGAGGCCGCCCGCACCGACGGTCGCTTTCGTCTTCTCCGCGACCTGGTCCGGCGGGCCGGGCTGGGCCGCGACTCGTTGCTGCATTTGGCCCGCGCCGGTGCCTTGGGATCACTCGGCCTCGACCGGCGGAGGGCGGTCTGGGAGGCGATGCGGTTTCTCGACCGCCCTGGCAGCATGCCGCTGTTGGATCAACTCGCTGATGACGACGAGAATGATGATGACACTGAATCGAGCGACAGCGACAAACCCCTCAGCGATCAATCCTTCAGCCATGAAACGGTATCGGATCGATTGCAGCTGCCACCGATGAGCCGCCAGGAAGAGGTGATCGCCGACTACCGCACCACCGGCCTGTCGCTCGCCGCCCATCCGTTGCAGTTCGAACGCCCGCGATGTACCGCCGAGGGAATCAGTACGATCGCTGCCGCGACGGCCGCCCCGGAAGGCCGCCGCGTGCAGGTGGCGGGGATCGTGCTCACGCGGCAGCGGCCGGCGACCGCCAAAGGCATGATCTTCCTGTCGATCGAGGATGAGACCGGTGCCGCCAACATCGTCGTGCGGCCCGATGTGTGGGAGCGGGCCGATGCGGCTGCCCGGCGGGCGGCCGTGCTTGTCGTGCAGGGCCGCATCCAACGCCGTGGCAGCGTTGTCCATGTGGTGGCAACTGGCCTCGCAGCCGATCGGCAGGCCGGCGTCCCCAGAATGTCCCGCGATTTTTGCTAGTTACCCCATGCTTACGCGGCTCGGGGTTGCCTGTGCCACATCGCCGGACGTTCGCCTCGGGCATCCTGCCCTGCGCTCACTCGATGCTGGCCGCGCTCTCGGCATCCTACCCCCGCTTGCCAGCAACGCCGGCTCCATGGCACGGGCAACCCCTCGCTGAATCACTGATGGATGATGGACAACCGTAAGTCTTCGCGTAGAACACACGGCATGAATGACGCAGTGATTGAAACGAATCTCGGCATCGGCACGCTTTCACGGGGGAAGGTGCGGGACTGTTACCGGCTGCGGGATGCCCGCTACGGCGATGTGATGCTCATCGTGAGCACCGACCGGATCAGCGCCTTCGATTGGATCCTCCCTACGCCGATTCCCGACAAGGGCAAGGTGCTCACCACGATTTCTGCCTTCTGGTTTGAGTGGCTCGGTGCCGGGCCCGATCCTGTCGCCCACCATCTGATCACCACCGACGTCGATGCGATGAACCTGCCGGCGGCGGTCGATCGCGGGCCGCTACGCGGCCGCACGATGCTCGTGCGGGCGAGTTCTGTGATTCCGTTTGAGTGCGTCGTCCGCGGCTGGCTTGCCGGCTCAGGGCTGGTCGAGTATCGACACAGCGGCACCGTATGTGGCGAGCCGCTGCCGCCCGGCCTCGCTGCCGGGGATCGCCTGCCAGCGCCGATCTTCACGCCCGCGACGAAGGTCGAAGCGGGGCACGATGAGAACGTGTCTTTTGCCGTGATGGCGGCGGCGATCGGTGAGCCGCTGGCCGCCATGCTTCGCGACAAGAGCCTCACGGTGTATAACCGCGGTGCGGCGCATGCCGCCAGCTGCGGGATCGTGGTGGCCGACACGAAGTTTGAATGGGGGCTCGACGCCGACGGCACGGTGCGGCTCATCGACGAGGTGCTCACGCCCGACAGCTCACGGTTTTGGCCGGCCGCCGCGGCCGGAAAAGGCAGGGTGCCTGAATCTTTCGACAAACAATTTGTTCGCGACTGGCTGGAGAAGAGCGGCTGGGACAAGGCGAGCCTACCCCCTGCCCTGCCCGCCGACGTGGTTGCCCAGACCCGCGAAAAATACCTCGAGGCCTGCCGCCTCCTGACCGGCCACCTGCCGGAAAACATCGTGTCCTTGGTCTGACACGGTGCCCGCTGGATCGAAGATCTGCTCAGGATTTGCCCTGATTTGCCCTAGGGAGTAGGAGTTTTTCAATCTAAACTCCTATGCTCCGGTTCCAGCCCCTATCGACTCCGCTCATCATTGCTATGCTCCGCTACTGGACCGCCGGCGAATCGCACGGCCCCGCGCTTGTCGCCCTCGTGGATGGCTTTCCTGCCGGTCTCGCTGTCGATGCTGAGGCGATCAATGTCGAACTGCAGCGGCGGCAGGGGGGCCATGGCCGAGGTGGCCGCCAGCGGATCGAGACTGACACAGTTACCTTCCTCTCTGGATTGTGGCGGGGTGTCACCCTCGGCAGCCCGTTGGCGCTCGAGGTGATCAATCGCGATGCCAAGCTCGAACGGCTCGACGACGTCGAGCGGCCCCGCCCCGGACATGCCGATCTGGCCGGCAGCATCAAGCACCTCGGGGGCGTGCGGGCCGTGCTCGAGCGGGCCAGCGCCCGCGAGACGGCCGCCCGCGTGGCTGCCGGAGCGATCGCCCGGCAGTTGTTGGGTGCCTTCGGGATCGCGGTAGCTGGCTGGGTGCGGGAACTCGGCGGCATCGTGCTCGGCGGCCCGGAGGATGGCCTCGATGGGCGTTCGGCGGCTGACCTGCGGGCGATCCGTGACTCCAGCGGCATCTATTCCCTCTTCCCCGACCGTGATCCCGAGGTCACCAGTTTCATCGACAAGGTGGGCAAGGAGGGCGACACCCTCGGTGGCATCGTCGAAGTGCAAATCACGGGCCTGCCGATCGGGCTCGGCACCCACGCCCAGTGGGATCGCAAGCTCGATGGTCGGATCGCCCAGGCTGTGATGGCGGTGCAGGCGATCAAGGGCGTCGAGATCGGCATGGGCTTTGAGACCGCCCGCCGCCGCGGGTCGGAGGTGCACGATGCCATTGCCTATGCGGCCGACGAGCGGGGGACTCCTTCGCTCGGCTTCACCCGGCCCACGAACAACGCCGGTGGCCTCGAGGCCGGCATGACCAACGGTCAGCCGCTCGTCGTGAAGGCGGCCATGAAGCCGATCAGCACGCTCCGCAAGCCGCTCGGTTCGGTGAACCTGCGAACCAAGGAAGCTGAAGAGGCTGCCTACGAACGCAGCGACGTATGCGCGGTGAGCGCCTGCAGTGTGATCATCGAAAATGTCGTCGCGTTTGAGGTGGCCGCGGCCCTGGTCGATAAGTTTGGCGGCGACAGCATCGATGAGATGCAGGCCCGCTGGCGGTTGTATCACGAGCTGGCGAGGCAGAAATAGTTGCCAGCGCACGCCGCGAGCCCGCGGCCCCATGCGAGGAACAGGGATGTTCATCGAGCGATCGACGGCGAAGATTCGCGGTGTACGGGCCTTGTTCCTGCTCCTCGGTGTCGTGCCTTGTGCCGCGTTCGTCGGCGTGGCTCTCCTGCGACATGCTCCCGCCCACCGTGATGCCCTCCGCCGGCATGCCGAGCAGGTGCTCGGCATGCCGGTGACGATCGGTGGTGTCGAACATCTCCGCCCCGGGGCCTTGCGGCTGCAGGACTGC
>JAYQOK010000181.1:0-6224 GCA_038144795.1 Candidatus Kuenenia sp.
ATCCAAGCCAGTTTGATGGAGGGCAGCTAGTCGGCCCGATCGCTCCGGTTTTTAATTTGAGTACAGCGGGCTTCTGGGCTCAGGGAGTGAATGTTGGCCTGGAGTACCAATTTTGATGAAGGAGAGCGTGTCCTCGGGTTCCACTCAATCACATCGTGCATCGATGGTTGAGTGGTCGGAATTTGACGAAGATCCACTGGCTGTCTGTGAGGCAGCCGCACGTGCAGGGGGGCGCGTGCTGACAGACTGGCAGGGAAGGTTTACATCATCGACTAAAGGGCCGCGTGATCTCGTCACAGAGGCGGATCTGGCCTCTCAGTCAGAGATTCGAAGGCTGGTTCTCAGAGCCTTTCCTGGACACGGATTTATCGGAGAGGAATCGATCGTTGGGCATGCGAAGCCCGTTGATGTCGATCAGTTGCGATGGATTGTGGATCCACTGGATGGTACCAGCAATTATGTTCACGGCTTCCCTGCGTACTGTGTTTCAGTGGCTCTCGCCCAAGGAGACAATCTTTTGGTCGGGGCGATTTATGATCCTGAGCGAGACGAGTGTTTCACGGCTCGGTGCGGAGGTGGAGCGACTTGCAACGGGCGACCGATCGCGGCGAGCGGCGAACGGGATCTGACCGCAGCGCTTGTGGCGGTGAGCTTTCCACCGCATGTCTCGGCCAATGCCCAAGCTGTTGCCGATTTTCTGGCCGTCATTCCGCATGTTCACTCGGTGCGGCGAACGGGTTCAACCGCGATCAATCTGGCCTATGTGGCGTGTGGCCGTCTGGATGCATTTTGGGTCCGACGAATCGCCAGTTGGGATGTCGCTGCCGGACTCCTGATTGCCCGTGAGGCAGGGGCGATCATCGGGCCATTTGTTCGGGAAGGTGAGGAGCCCGGGCTCTTAGGAGAACCGGCACCGGTGTCACTCGAACGGCCTGCCTTCATCGCCGCCAGTTCGAAAACCCTGTTTGTCGCGTTGCAACGACTGCTGTGCCACATCGCCAGAATGTAACAGTCGTGCGGAACGTGCCAATTGGGAAAAATCGCCTCTTTTTCCCGGGCGTGCTAGGCTTCAGGTGGGCGCAGCAAGGTTTTCTTCACTCACGCAATCGGTAAGGTCGGCGGAGCCTCCGCCGCCGAGGCATAGCACTCCACGTGACCCGGGCCACACGATGTATCGATCGACTGCTCTTGGGGGCCATCATTTGGCTGGTAATGGTGGCTTCAGTGGTCGCCCAGCCGAACCCGCCGCCCCTTCCCGACGGGGTCGTTGATGTGCCGGTGCCGGGCCCAGAAATCGGCCCCGCCCCGCCGGCATCCAATCCGGCGGCCGTGACGGGGGTCCAAGATCCTGTCCCCACGGCAGCAACGCAGCCCGTGAAGACCGTGAACGAAGTTGCGCCGGAACTGTTCTATCTCCGTGATGATGCTGGCCGCCTCGTGCCTGTTCCCGGCTTTCGATACCGGGATTTCATCGAACTGATGCGGCTGCGGGATGGCCTCCCTGGTCTCCCTGAGCCGCCGGCTGCCGTGACGGAATCGATCTCGATTGTGGTCACGCTGCCCGAACCGGTGACCGGCGCCACGGCCGTCATGAGGACCTGCCCCGCCGAACTTCGCCTGACGGTGCGGCAGGTACGGGCCGGATGGGTGAGCGTTCCGATCGATTTGCAGGGATTTCTCATCAACGGTGATCCAGTCCACGAGGGGCCGGGGCAGATGTTCTTTGCCGCTGGCGGAGAGGCGGAGCCCTCGACTCCGCGAGTCTGGTTCAATGCTGACTCTGACGAGGAGGTGCGCCATACCGTCATCGTGCCTGGTGGGGTTCCTGTCGAATCCTCAACGCAGTTGGATACGATCATGCTTCTCGTGCCGCCGGCCACGGCCTCGCGTGTGGAAATTCGCACCCCGCGGTCCGACGCTGCGGTCACTGTGCGACCGGCCTCCTTGCCACCGATTGTGAAACCAAACAGTGACGATGAACCAGAGGGTACGCAGGTTACGGTTGTCGGTGCGGCGGGTCGACTCGAGGTGCGGATTGGTGACCGGCGCGCGTCGGAACAGAATCTTGTCGCAGTTCCGGACGTGATGGTGGAGAGCCTCGTGCGGATGGATGGCAAGACGGCCATTACGGAGGCCACCCTCCGACTTGAAAGCCTGCCGGTCGATACCCCCACGCTGCGTATTCGCCTGCCGGCGCGCAGCACACTGCGGCGTGTTCGTGAGCCAGCCGTCCTGCAGCAGCGGTCGGGAACGGTGGAGGCTCCGGAAATTGTCGTCCAAGTCGATCACGACTCGACAGGTGGAGCGAGCGTCGGCCTCGAATGCGAGCAGACGATCGATGCGTCGGGGCGGACGCCGTTTGATCCACTTGGCTTTTCAGTCGCTGGCATTCCCGACTGGCGACAACGGGGACGAGTGAGTGTGATGGTGGAAGGGGATTGGCAGATCGAGTGGGACGATGCTCGCTTCAACCGCCGCATTGATCCACCACCGGCGGCCCGGCGGCCCGGCTTTGTGGCCTCATTCGCCTACGATTCCCAGCCTGCGTCATTGCCGATGCGGGTCCGGCCACGGGGGAGTCGCGTGGTCATCGAACCGGAGTATCGCTATGGAGTCGGGGCATCACGAGTGACCCTTGATGGACGGCTGCGCGTGAGTGTTCGTGGGGCTGCCGCCTCACGGTTGGTCGTGGCGCTTGATGGGTGGGATATCGAGGATGTTGGGCCGATCGGCCTGGTCGATGCGATGGCGGTGACAACCGATGGCAAGCGGCTGATCATTCCCTTTCAACAGAGCCTGACCGGTGACTCGGTAATTGATTTTCGGTGCAGCCGACCGATCGACGCCGCGGCCGAACAGGTCATGTGGCGATTTCCGATGCCGGAGGCGAGCCTCCTCGGGCCGGCGGCAGTCCTGATTACCAGTGAGACAGACATCGAACTGATCCCCGACACGGCCGCGATCCGGGGGCTTGTTCGTCAGATCGCTCCTGCCCCGGTGCGAACGGAGACCGAGCGACTCGCGCTGGCCTATCGATTGGATGGTACGGATGGCCTCTTCCAAGCCCAGCGGCGGTTTCTAACACGCCGCGTCGATGCCTCGATCCGCACGCAGGTCGATATCGATCAGGATATCGTCCGCGTGACGGAGATGATGCGGTTTGCCGTCGCCCATGTGCCGCTTGAATTCATTGAATTTCTTGTGCCGGCGGAGGTCGCCGTCGGCGAGAAGCTGGAAATCCGTCAAAATGGCCAACTTCTCAATCTCGTCATCGACCCTGTGGCCGATGGCGTGGCTGCCGAAGGGAAAAATTCGGTGGCGGACTCGTTAGACAGCCTGTCCAAGGGTGAAACGGCTGTTCAGACCGCGGCGGCGGCTCCAAAGGGGGAGCCGGGGCCTGCAACAGGCTGGTCACGCGCCAGAGCAATGCTGCCAGTACCTCTGCTTGGGGCCGGCGAGGTGACGGTTACCTACGAGTTGCCGGGGCCGGAAATCCCCCCCGAAACGACAGTCGCAGAGGATTTGCCGCTCGTCGTGCCGCTCGACACGAAGGTCGGTCGACAAACCCTTCAAGTGAGTACCAACGATGCGATTTCGATCGATGTCCGCGGTGATGAATGGAAGCGCGACACAACAGCACCCGTGGGAGGAACATCGCGCTCGTGGATGACCTCGCGATTTCAGAAGATCGCTCCGCTGGCGCTGGCGACCCGCCGGCGGGAAATGTCCGGAGAGACGATCATCGAAGCGGCATGGTTGCAGACCCGCCTCCTTTCCGATCGCCGCGAAGACAGGTTTGCGTATGCCATCAGCACCACAGCGGATCGTCTTGTGCTGACCCTTCCCGACGTGTTTTTGACTCCTGATGGATCGGAGACGACGTCCATGGAAGTGTGGCTTGATGACCGCCGCATCGACGACGTCGTACAGACTGAAACGGGGATCGAAGTGCTGCTGCCGTCAGTTGGCGTTCGCTCAACCGCGCTTCTGGAGATCCGCCTCGCTCGTTCTTGGACTCCCGTCGGCGTGATCGGGTTGGCCGGACTCGATCGGGTGATACTGGCGCCGCCGGAGTTCGCCGACGGTGTGCAGCAACGGCGTTTTTACTGGGATGTGCATCTCCCCCCCGACCGCCATGTGCTGGTGTCTCCGCAGCGCTGGACCGACCAGCAGCGTTGGGTGTGGGGCACCATCGGCTGGGAGCGAAAACCCATCGTGCCGCAATCTGTCATCGGCAGCTGGCTGCGGGCCAACGCCGGTGATACTCGTGACGTTGGCCGGGATGCCGTCGACACTGACTTGGTCAGGAATCGGCTTGTCTACTCGGGAATCGGATCGCCGGGAAGTGAGACGCTCTGGGTGGCCGCCACATGGCTGCTCGTGCTGGCCGTCTCGGGCCCCCTGCTGGCGATTGGTCTTCTCATGGTGTACGTGCCGGCTGTTCGTTCAGCCTGGCTGATAAGCACCGTCGCTTTCGGCCTCGCGCTCTTCGCAGCGGCGCGGCCCGGTCTGATTCCGATGCTCATCCAGGGAGCCCTCCCGGGGGTCGGTTGCGGACTCCTCGCTGCAGCCATGCGGGGGCTCATCCGTTTGCCATCGCCCGCGGGACAGCGATCACCGGTGGGAAGTTCAGTGTCGTTGATGCGGGGTGAAGAATCCCCGTCACTCATCGTTGCCCAGTCGGTGATCGGGCAGTCGGAAAGCGTTACCACACCGGGACGCTCCGCATGATCAACGTCTTGCCCCGCCGAGTCATCTGCCTCCTCTTCGTGGTCGTTCCATGCTTGATGGGCGCTGACGGCGAGGGTCCACTCACATTCATGCGCGTGCATCTTCCCCCAGAGGGCCTGAGCGACATTCCTCTGGGAACCAACCGTTACATTCCGATGGTGGCGTCGGAGTTTGAGGCTGCCCTTTCTCGCCTGGGGCAGGGGCGGTCTGCAGCCGAGTCATTGTGGGGGGCGACTCCCCTCCTCGATCTTGTGCGCTACGACGCTCGACTGATTGACACGCCCGCAAGAACCGTGCTCGAAGGAGAGGCGATATGGACACTTGCCTCCGGAGCGACCATGCCACTGATTTCCCTCGGTCGCCTTGGCGTGCAGGGAGCGAGGATGACAACGGCAGCGGGCACGGGGGAGGCTACCGTGTTCGGCCGCTCCGATGGCAGTCTTGCCCTGCTCACGCCGGAACCCGGCACCTATGCCTGTCAGTGGCGATGCCCAGTGGAACGCGATGAAGAGAATCGCCGGATGATCACCCTGCCGCTGGTGCCAGCGCTCGCATCAACCATCGTGCTTCGACTCCCTGTGGGGCTGGTGCCATTGGTACCGGCGGCCACGGTGACTCCCGAACCTGAGGACGCGTCGGGCCCGTCTCTGGAACGCCTTTGGCGGATCGACGTTGGGCCGCGGTCTGCTGTTGAAATTGGCCTGGAAACGCCCAACTCAGGAGGGCAATCAGGCCCGCGGCTGATTTCATGGACGTCGGCGGTGATTGTGGGACAGCAGATTCGGCTGAGCATGCTGGTGGAGCCCGACTCAGTCTGGCAACCGATGGCGACCGATCACGCCGGACCGGCGGTGGCGGTGACGCTGATGAAGTCTCCGACGACGATTGTCACTGGTGTTCGGCTCCATCCGCTGCCAGCGCTCACGCCACAGCCTGAGTGGCAGGAAATCGAAGGGGGGAAGGGCCTCCGGGTCAACCTCCCCATGAGCTGTCTGGGACGGCGGCAGGCGTTGCTTGTCGAGGCGGTGGCACCACTTTCTGAACGCGAAAACGAGCTGACTCTGATTTCCGTTCTCCAGGTGGCCGAGGATCTGTGGGCAGGCGGCGGCATGGTCATCGAAACGGATCCGTCACAGGTCATCGCTGATGTGGCAGTGGAACGGGCGACCGTGGTTTCGCCGGAGGTGGCGCAGAGTTGGCGCACCCCGCCGGTGGAGACGCCGGTCGAATCGGGGGTTTTGCCGGCCCGCATCTGGATTGAACACCAAGGGCCACGGCCCCGCGTCGACGTCGCGGTGAGACGCCGTCTTGCCGATGTCAACGTGCAACGAGTCAGCGTCGTGGACGCCTCGCCGGAAGCCGTGCTGGCGCGGACGACCTGCGACGTGACGGTGCGGCAGGGCGAGGCCTTCGAGTTACGGGGCTGGCTGACGAAGGGCTGGTTCATCGATACCGTGGAGCTGGTCTCAGCACCGATTCGGCCGCCATTGGTG
>JAYQOK010000182.1:0-6198 GCA_038144795.1 Candidatus Kuenenia sp.
GACCACAATGCCGCCGATTCCCACCACCGCAAACGGCACGATCAGCCCGAACAGCAGCCAGTCGATCCGCCCCCCCATGAGGTCGAGCCCGGCACCGACCGCCAGCACCACGAGCACCGCGTTCCACACGAGGGCAAACAGCCCAAATCCGAGCAGGGCCCAGCTCTCGGGGCTTTCGATCGGCAGGCGGTAGCTCAGGATCGTGCCTGGCGAATTGACGAGGTCATCGCAGGCCGGGACTCCGGGAAAGCCCGGCGTCTCGGCGGGCGTCTGGCCGAGTGGCGCGATCCTTTCCGGCAGTCCGACGGCCGCCGCCCGCCGCTCTTCCGACTTGCCCCAAGCCCGCACCGAGCGGAGCAGGCCGCTTCCTCCAAACGCCACCAGCGCTCCCGGCAGGAGCAGCATGAGCAGCCACAACACCCAGTTGTAGCCCCGCGTGAGCACAACCGTGTCGGGAGCCTCGGGATCATACCAACATGATGTTTCCTCACCGACCGCCGGCAGCCCGTCGAGTCGCGCAACCGCCGTCTCACGATCGGGCGTGACCGCAGCCGCCGACGGCCGGCTCCAGGCGGTGCTACTCACCCCGTCGACAGGAAACCGCAGCCGCACCACCGCCGCCCAGGTGGTGTGTACGACGCCGGGCGGATCGGCCACCGATCGCCGCTGCAATCCCTTGGCCAGCACAACACCGCGGGCCGGCAGGAAGTCATGATTGAGCCGCCAATCCGGCACGGCCACTCCGGAGACAAGCAGCCCGCCAAACACGAGACCGGCCAAAAGCAACGCTGCATAGAAGGCAGCCTCTCCGGCTGACGCCCAGGCCTGCGACCCGGTTCGCCGCTCACCCCGTTTTTTTTCGAAGAACCGCGGCAGCCGCACCAACTTCCTCCCGCCGGCGTTTTCCCGGCGTATCGATCAAGCACTGTCATCGTCAAGCGATCACAGCAGACCGGGAACGGCAGGCGAGGGGTCGGCAAACGCTCGACGAGCCTTGGGCGTACCTCGCCCGGCGAAGAGACTTTTGCCGCCTCCGAGCCGGTAATGCACCGAACGATGATCTGTTTTACGAGGTGTGACCGGCTGGTTCCTGCAGGGACTCACCTGCGTCGGCCGGCCGACTGGCCCGGAAGAAGCCGATCTTCTCCAAGGCCTTGAACACCTCTTCCAGTGTCTTCTCTCCAAAGTTGGAAATCGAGAGGAGGTCGGCCCGGGTGCAGTGGAGCAGGTCGTGGACCGTAAAAATCCCCTTTTCCTCGAGACAGTTGGTGGTTCGCACCGACAGCCCGATCTCGGCCGTGCTCATCTCGAGCTTCTCGGCCATCTCGTCACCTTGAGTAAGGTCTTTATATGGAACGCGTGGCATGGGGTCCCTCCCGTGCGAAGTGAAAGTGATAGTGAAAGCAAACGTGTGTTTTGCGGCTTCCGCAGACGAACGCATCTGCGACCGAACCGGCGGGAATATACTCGAAGGTGTCAGTTTTCGGCTACCTGGGAGCGTGGCTCGATTTCTGGCCGTCGTGCCTTCCCGGCTTCACAGCCCGCCCACTGTCACGGATGCCATGGTTTCCCTCGGCTCACTCAACCCGGCGCAGCGGCAGGCGGCCACGCACGTCGAGGGGCCACTACTGGTGCTAGCAGGGCCGGGAAGCGGCAAGACGAGAGTGGTGACCCATCGGATCGCGCATCTGATCTCAGTCGGTGTGCCGGCCCATCAGATCGTCGCGCTCTCGTTCACGAACAAGGCGGCCGACGAGATGCGGCGTCGTGTCACCGATTTTGTCGTCCCGCACCCGGTGGAGATGGGCACCTTCAATCTCTTCGCCGCCCGGCTCCTCCGCCGACACGCCGGCTTCGTGTGGCTCACGAGCGACTATACTATCCTCGATCCCGATGACGCCTCGAGCCTCCTCAAGCGGGCCGCCAAGCGGCTCGGCCTCTCGCTCACTCACACGCCGATCGGCCGCATCGCCGGCACGATCAGCCGGGCCAAAAACGATCTCGTCACGCCCGACACCTTCGAGCCCCGCTGGGGCCGGCCGGTCGATGAGGTCGCCAAGAAGCTCTGGCCGGTCTATCAGGAGATGCTCCGGGAAAGCAACTCGGTCGACTTCGACGATCTGCTGGTTCACGTGGCGAAACTGCTCGTCGACAATCCCGACCTGCGGAGCATTCTCGATGCCCGCCACCGGTGGATCCTCGTCGACGAATACCAAGACACCAACGCCGTCCAATACTGCATCCTCCGCGGCCTCTCCGTCGACCATCCCAACCTCGCCGTCACCGGTGATCCCGATCAGGCGATTTACGGCTGGCGGGGCGCGAGCATCCGCAACATTCTGGAATTTGAACGGGACTACCCGGCAGCGACGGTCGTGAAGCTCGAGCACAACTATCGCAGCACCGCCAACATCCTCGGCACAGCCGATCGGCTCATCACCCACAACTCGAAGCGGAAGCCGAAGCGGCTCGTCACCGATGCCGATGCCGGCAGCCCGGTGCGGATCGTGCTCGACTCGACCAGCCATGACGAGGCCGCCCGAATCGCCGATGAGATCGCGCATGCGATCGATACCGGTAGCCGCCAGCCCCGCGACTTCGCGATCCTGTTTCGCACCAATGCCCTGTCGCGATCGCTCGAAGTCGCCCTGCGGTCGCGGAGCGTGCCCTACCAGCTGGGGCGAGGCCTCGAGTTTTTCAAGCGGCGCGAGATCCGCGATATCGTCGCCTGGCTGCGGCTGCTGAAAAACCCACGCGATGACGAGGCTTTGCTGCGGGTCGTCAACGTGCCCCCACGGGGGATCGGCAAACAGTCGCTCGATCACCTCGGCGCCTGGGCGGAGGAGCGACGCCAGAGCCTGCTGGAGGCGGCGGCCCAGGCCCCCGCGATCTCCGGCGTGTCGAAGCGGGCCGGCAAGGCCCTCGCCGCCTTTGCCGCGTTGCACCGCGATCTCGACAGGATCGCCGCCGAGGGTGGTGACACTGTCGCACCGCTCATCGAGGCCGTGCTCGACCGCACCGGCTATCGCCGGATGCTTCAGGAGGAGGGGGCCGACGAGGAGGACCATGGCGAAGACCGGCTGGCCAACGTCGAGGAACTTGTCACCGCCGCCCGCCAGCTCGACGAGACGTTTGTCCGCACGAATCCCGACGACGACGCGCTGGGCGCCTTCCTGGAGACGCCGGCCCTCGTGGCCGACACCGATGCCTGGGATGCCGATGGGCAGCGGGTGGCGCTGATGACGCTCCACGCCGCCAAGGGTCTCGAATTCCCCGTGGTCTATCTGGTGGCCATGGAAGACGGCATCCTGCCGCACGAGCGAAGCCTCGACCATCCTGACCAGCTCGAGGAAGAGCGGCGGCTGGTCTTTGTCGGCATCACCCGCGGCCAGCAGGAGGTGCATGCCAGCAGTGCGCGGATTCGCGAGTATCGCGGCTCCCGTCGGATCAACGCCCCGAGCCTGTTTCTCACCGAGATGACCGGCAGCGAAACGGTGGTGACCGGGCCCGAGGCGCCGGCCGACGGTGCGAGCGTGCCCGGCTTCGAGCCCTGGGATGCCGCTGATGCCGGGTCCAGCGACGACGAATTCTCCCAGGTAGCCGACGAGCCCGATGCCGCGACAGGCCTGCGTCCGCGGGGCGATGGGCTCGTGCTGGAACTCGATGACGACCAGCCCCGCACACTTGCCCGCAAGACCGGTCGCCGGCCGCGGTTCCAGGCGGCGGCCGATCTGGCCGACCAGCTGGCGGGGCTCACCAAACCACAGCCGAGCCTTACGGCCGGCCAGCGGGTGCGGCACGAGGAGTACGGCACGGGCACGCTCTCCGGCATCAGCGGCACGGGCCCGCGGTCGGTGGGCACGGTGATCTTCGACGGCCCCGCCGGCACCCGAAAATTCATCCTCGGCCACGGCGCGATCACGCCGGAGTAGTTGTTCAGCTCGGGGTTGCCCGTGCCACGGAGCCGGCGTAGGAAACCGAGCGCAGCCAGGATGGCGAAAGCGAGGTTTCCTCCGAGCGAGCGAAGGGCAGGATGCCCTGAGTGAGCGTCCGGCGATGTGGCACGGGCAACCCCGAGCCGCGTCACCAGCCAGGCGTGACAGGCTGATGGGGCTCTTTGCGACAGGCTGAAGCCCGTCCTACTTGCGACAGGCTGAAGCGAGTTTTTGCGACAGGCTGAAGCCCGTCCTACTTGTGACAGGCTGAAGCCTGTCCTACTTTTGCTGCTTGCGCCACCAGGCGACGGTGGCGGCAAGGCCGGTGTCGAAATCCTGCCGGGGCGTCCAGCCAAGGAGCGTCTTCGCCCGTGTGATGTCGAGGCTGCGGCGGGGCTGGCCGTCGGGCTTCGTGGTGTCCCATGTGATCCGGCCGGCGTAGCCACAGGCGGCGGCAATCTTCGTCACAAGGTCGCGAATCGCAATCTCCACACCGCCGCCAAGATTGATCGGCAGCGGCTCCTCCATGATCTCGGCCGCCCGCACGATCCCTTCCGCGGCATCATCGACGTAGAGAAACTCCCGCGTGGCGGCGCCCGTGCCCCAGCAAACCACCTCCGCGGCGTTTGCCAGGCGGGCCTCCTCGCATTTGCGGATGAGGGCGGGGATCACGTGGCTGCTGGCGGGATCGAAGTTGTCGCCCGGGCCATAGAGATTCACCGGCACGGTGACGGCGCTGGCCAGGCCATACTGCCGCCGATAGCCGTCGAGCATCACGAAGATCGCCTTCTTGGCCACGCCATAGGGGGCATTGGTCTCCTCCGGATAGCCATTCCAGAGATCGTCTTCACGGAAGGGAATCGGGCAGTGCTTGGGATAGGCGCAGACCGTGCCGGTATGGACAAACTTTTCGATTCCCCGGCGGCGGGCATGCTCCACCAGGTGCAGCCCCATCGCCATGTTGGCGTAGAAAAACCGTCCCGGCTGGGCCATGTTGGCCCCGATGCCGCCGACTTCGGCGGCGAGGTGAATCACCACGTCGGGCCGGGCATCCGCATAGAGCCGCTCCACCTGCGACTCGATCGTGAGGTCGTAGTCCCGCCGCCGTGGCACGATGATCTGCTCGGCCGCTACACCGCGACCGCGGAGCACACGGCAGACGGCTGTGCCCAGAAAGCCTGCGCCACCGGTCACCACGATGCGTTTGCCGCACAAATCCATGGTTACGAAACCTCTTCCGAGAAAGCAGGTCAGCGATTGGGAAGCGTGTCGCCGTGGCCGGCCGCGAGTAGCACCTGCTCCCGCTGGGCCAGTTCCATGTCGGCATCGACCATCATCGCCACGAGATCGTCGAACGACGTCCGCGGCGTCCAGCCGAGTTTTTCGCGGGCCTTGCCGGAGTCGCCGAGCAGGAGGTCGACCTCCGCCGGCCGGAAATACCGCGGATCGATGTCGATAAACTCGCGGGCATCGAGATCGAGCCGGCCAAATGCCTTCTCACAGAATTCACGGACCGAGTGGGTCTCGTTGGTGGCGATCACGTAGTCTTCCGGCTCGTCCTGCTGGAGCATGCGCCACATCGCCTCGACGTAGTCGCCAGCATAGCCCCAGTCGCGTTGGGCATCGAGATTGCCGAGGTAGAGCTTCTCCTGTAGACCGAGTTTGATCCGCGTTGCTGCGCGGGTGATCTTTCGCGTCACAAACGTCTCACCACGGCGGGGGCTCTCGTGGTTGAAGAGGATGCCGCAGGAGGCATGCAGGCCGTAGCTCTCCCGGTAGTTGACCGTGATCCAATGGGCATAGACCTTGGCCACGCCGTACGGGGAGCGGGGATAAAACGGCGTCGTTTCCCGTTGGGGGGTCTCCACCACCTTGCCGTACATCTCCGAGCTCGAAGCCTGATAGAACCGGATCTGGTAGCCGACGGCATCCTGCAGGTCGCGAATCGCCTCGAGGAGCCGCAGCGTGCCGACGGCCGTGACGTCGGCGGTGTAGGTCGGCTGATCGAAGCTCACCCGCACATGGCTCTGGGCGGCGAGGTTGTAGACCTCGGTCGGCCGAATCTCCCGGATGAGCCGGGTCAGTCCGTTGCCATCGGCCATGTCGCCATGATGGAGCGTGAGGGGCCGGTGCACCTCATGAATATCGCGGTAGAGATGCTCGATTCGCTGCGTGCCAACCGTGCGCGACCGGCGGACGAGGCCGTGGCACTGATCGAACGCGCCGTGTCGCGGGGCGGGCCAACGGTCAACATGCTGGTCAA
>JAYQOK010000183.1:0-1292 GCA_038144795.1 Candidatus Kuenenia sp.
GGGACTGGCAACGGCACTGGATATGCCCCTGGCGCGGGCACGGCCTCAGGGGTCGAAAGGGGCACTAGTGGCTTGGCGAATGGTTCAGACGATAACAATTCTCAGGGTGGACTCGGCGACCGCTACGGCACGGCCGCGCAGGCTCCAGCCCGTCCCTTTGGCGGGGCAGGCAGTGGTTCGGTGTTCGGTGATCAAGCAACGGGGGTGGGATCACAGGTAGGGCCTTCGGCGGGGGCAGACCGCATGCTCGGTGCTCAGGGCGGTGGGAGCGTCGCCGGCATTGGCGGCCGTCGTGGTCAAGAGATGGGCGGCTCTCCTGGTGCGGTTGGAGAATCTCCACCGGATGTTCCGGCTGCCGCAGCCGCTGCCAGTGGAACCGCTCCCGGTGGCTCCGCGCTGGCAGGTCATACGTCGGGTGTGCCGGGTGGCGGGGCTGAAGGCCAGCCTGGCCAGGCGGGCAGCGGAGCGAGCAACTCAATGGCGAGTGGTGCCGGTGGCAGTGCCGGCACCGGTGGCCCGCAGTTGCCCGGCATGCTGCAGGCCGGTGGCGCGGCCGGAGGACCCGGGGGGAGCAGCCTGTCGGCCAGCATGTCGCCGGGATCAATGGCCGGTGCCCGTGGCAAGAACTGGGCCAGCCTGGCGACGGCCGATCGCCCCATCCCGCTGACGCGACCGATCCACATCGAGTGTTCGTATGACGAACTCCGAGTCTATGACGATGGCGTGCGGGCGGTTGTCAACCGCATTCCGTTGGGCCCGGACACCGCCGAAGCGATCGATCCGCTGGTCAAGGCCGTGCACCGCCATGTGAGCGGCTGGGGGCTGGCTGGTGATCGGATGTATTGGAACCCGCAACTGGTCCTCTCCGAGACCGCTGACGGGCGATCGCGACGCGAAGACATCGAGCGGCTGTTGGCCGACAGCGGTCTGGAAACGCGCCGCAAGGGCGAAGAGGACGCCGTCCGGCGGCTGCCCCCGGTCTATCCGACGAGCACACGACGACGAGTCCGCTAGCGCGGCATTGACGACGAGGATCATTCCCCATGCGACGCTATCGTTCCGCGGAAGCCGAATCAGCCGGGCAGGATTCGTTCCTCGATGTCGTGACCAACATCGTTGGCATCCTGATCATCCTCGTCATGGTGATTGGGGGTCGCGTGCAGCAGCTCGTATTCGAGCCTGTGGCCTCCGCCGACTCGCAGGCGGCCGCCCTTGCGCGAGAGATTGAAACTCTGGAGGCGACGGTGGCGATCACTGAGAATGTGGTTCAGGAATTGGTCGAGCAGGGAGAA
>JAYQOK010000183.1:1302-6132 GCA_038144795.1 Candidatus Kuenenia sp.
TTGCGACTCGCGTAGATTTGGCGAGGGCTGTGGCGGCGGCGACCCGCGAGGTGGAGCAGCGGAAGGCCGCTGCCGACTCCGAGCGGGTGAAGGTGGCGGAGGCAGCCGCGCAGAAGCAGCGGCTCAAGGCAGAGATTGAGAAGACGGAACTGGAGGCACAGGGCCTTGCCCATGCGCCACAGACGACGGAAGAGGTACTCGCCTATCCCACGCCAATCGGCCGCACCGTCACCGGCGAGGAGATTCACTTTCGCCTTGAGGGCGACCGCATTGCCTACATCCCGCTCACCGAACTCTTCGAACTGGCCAAGGGGCAGACCCGACGGCAGCAGGGCAATCTCGCGGCGATGTCCAACCGGATCGAGACGGTCGGACCGGAGCAGGATTTCACGCTTGACTATGTGATCGAGACAAAAATTGATCAGGCCCGGGGGCAGGTGCTCGTGCGGTCGCGGGAGTGGGTGGTGCGGCCCGTCGGGCCGGGGATCGGTGAGCGGGTGGAGGCAGCGCTGGGGAGTCGGTCACGATTTCGTTCGCTGCTTGCCAACACTACTCCGGACGTGACGGTCACGCTCTGGTGCTATCCCGACAGCTTCGAGGGCTTTCGCAAGGTCCGCGAAGATCTCTACCAGTTGGGCATCGCGACGGCCTGTCGGCCGTTGCCCGAAGGGGCTCCGATCGGGGGCTCTACCGAGGGCAGCAAGTCCGTCGCGCAGTAGACACGGCCAGTTCGTGCTGCAAATCAGACGTCACCAGGAAGCATTCCAAAGAACGCCGCTGCGTTGCAGAACGCGATGTCACGAACAAGGCCCGTAAGCAATGGCATGTCGGCCGGTAGGAGGCCTGCCTCGACATCTTCACCGACTATTTTACAGAGTAGCCGGCGGAAATACTCGTGTCGGGGATATGAGAGAAAACTGCGCGAATCAGTGAGCATGCCGACAAAGTTAGCCAACAGGCCGAGCTGCGAAAGGGTGTCGATCTGCCACCGCATCCCGTCAAGCTGGTCGAGAAACCACCAGCCACTACCAAACTGGACCTTGCCGCGGATCCCTTCTCCCTGAAAGCTGCCGCAGAGAGCAGCGAAGGGATAGTTGTCGCGGGGGTTGATGTTGTAAAGAATCGTCTTTGGCAGGCGGCCTCTCGATTCGAGCTCGTTGAGATAGCCGGCCAGACCTTCAACCTGTGGGTGGTCGCCGACCGAGTCGAAGCCGGTATCGGGGCCGAGATCTCGGAGAGCCCGCGAGTTAGGGTTGCGTAGTGCCCCGAGATGGAGCTGTTTGACCCAGCCGCGGTTGGCGTCGAGCTCTCCGAAATACACCATCAAGAAGCCGCGGTATGCATCGAGGGCCGCGCCGGTCACGGCCTCACCGCTCATCGCCGCAGCATAGGCCGCCGCCGCTTCCGCATGCGTGCCGCCGTGGCCAAAGGCATGGTTTAGGCCGTGGTCGGAGAGTCGGCTGCCATGTGTATGAAAGAACGCATGGCGGGCGTCGATCGCGGCGAGCAGCCCGCCAAAGGTTGTGCAGTCGACGCCGGCGGCCTGCTCAAGGCGGGCGACCCAGGGCCGCAGCACGTCGGGCTGGTCAGCGGCGAGCGCCTTGTCGGGGCGGAAGGCGGGGTAGACCCGCGTGCCGATCCCCTGCGCTGCGATCGTCGCATGGTGGGCGAGATCATCGCCGGGATCGTCGGTGGTGCCGACCATCGCCACGCGAAATTGTTTCAGGAGTGATCGGGCGGAAATGGAGGCCAGTCGCTCGTTGGCGGCGGCCCAGATCCGCGGTGCTGAAGACTCGTCGAGCACATCGTTGATGCCGAAGACTCGTGACAGTTCCAGATGCGTCCAGTGCCAGAGGGGATTTCGCAGCAGCCGCGGCATCGTCTGGGCATAGGCGAGGAATTTTTCATACGGCGGGGCAGCGCCAGTGATGTGTCTTTCAGGCACGCCATTGGCCCGCATCGCCCGCCACTTGTAGTGGTCACCACCGAGCCAGACCTCGGTGAGGTTCGCCCACTGCTTGTCGCTCGCAATCTCTTCCGGTGGGAGGTGTGTGTGGTAGTCGTAGATTGGCTCTTCCGCGGCGGCCGCATAGAGTTCTCGGGCGGCGTCAGTGCCGAGAAGAAAATGTGGGTCAGTGACGGGATTGGCGTGGCGTGGCATGGCGACGATTCAGGGAGAGGGTGAGGGGGCGGAAGAGAGATCTGCGGCACGCGTTGTGGCGTCTTGAATCCCGCGTTCGGTGGCTGCGCAGAGCCGGTCGAGTTCGTCGAGTGTGATCGATAAAGGGGGCATGATCACAACCACGTCGCCCAGTGGCCGCAGCAAGGCGCCGTGCCGTCGGGCGGCGCGACAGGCCCGCATGCCCCGCTGCTCCTGCCACGGAAACGGGGTGCGGGAGACCTTGTCGACAACAAGATCGAAGCCGGCCGTGAGCCCACACTGCCGCACGTCACCCACATGGTTGAGCCTTGCGATCCGGTCGGCATGCTCGCGCAGCCTGTCGATCTTGGCAGGCAACCGATCCAGAAGCCGCTCATCGCGGAAGAGGTTGAGGGACTCGAGCCCCACGGCCGCCGCCAGCGGGTTGCCACCATAGGTATGGCCGTGAAAAAACGTGCGTCGCTCGGCATGCGTGCCGAGAAAAGCATCCCAGACGCGGTCGGTCGTCACCGTGGCAGCCATGGGGAGGTAGCCAGCGGTGAGGCCTTTGGCGAGGCAAAGGATGTCGGGGCTCACCTGCTCCTGCTGGCAGGCAAACATCGAGCCGGTGCGGCCGAAGCCAGTGGCCACCTCGTCGAGAATCAGGAGGATATCGTATTTTTTCGTGAGTTCACGAACGCCGCAGAGGTAGCCGGCCGGGTGAACGAGAATGCCACCGGCGGCCTGCATGAGTGGCTCCATTACCATCGCGGCGATGTCGCCTGCATGCTCGACGAAGATGCGTTCGAGGTGCGCAAGGGCCTCGGCGCAGGATGGTGTGGCCGCGGACGTGGCGTGATCGGGCCCGCCCGGTGAGGGCACGCGGATCGCGTCAAAGGTGAGTGGCATGAAGAGCGCGGTAAACCGATCGACTCCGCCGATGCCGATCGCGCCGAGCGTGTCACCGTGATAGGCATCGCCGATCGCCACGAATTTCGTCCGCCGCTGGGGCCGGTCGCGCTCGGCCTGCAGCCAAAACTGAAACGCAATCTTGAGGGCCGCCTCGATCGCCGTCGAGCCGTCGTCGGAGAAGAAGATCCGCGTGAGGCCCACCGGCATGATTTCGACTAGCCGCCGGGCAAACTCAATGGTCGTGGGATTGGAGAGGCCGAGGTTGGTGGTGTGGGCCACTTTTCCGAGCTGGGATATGAGCGCCGTGTCGAGCCGCGGATGTCGATGGCCGTGGACGTTACACCACATACTCGCCGAGCCATCAAGATAGCGGTGGCCTTCGGTGTCGATGAGCCAGCAGCCCTCTCCCCGCTCAATCAGGAGCGGCTCGTATTCCTGCATCTGCGTGAAAGCATGCCAGACATGCTGCTGATCGCACTCCCGCAGCACTGCGGTAAGAGGTCCGTCATCTTCGGTGACGCTGCGATCAGATCGCTTTCCACTTGCGGCCATAAACGAAAGGCTGGTGAACATGATGAAAAGAGTTTACCGTGACAGGTGGGTGTGGGCATCTGGTGCCCCCGCGTGTCATGACTATCGCCATCAGGAACTGATTCGATGTCGAAGCCCGTTCGGATTCTTGTCGTTGGGTGCGGCCATATGGGCATGTCGCACGCCAAGGCCTACCACGCCCTGCCCGGGTTCGAGATCGTGGGGGTCGTGGCCCGCGGGGAGAAGTCGCGGCGGGCGCTGCTTGACGCTGTGGGAGCAGAGTATCCGCAGTTTTCCGACTTCGCCGAGGCACTTGCCGCCACCCATCCCGATGCGGTCTCGATCAACACGTATCCCGACACGCATGCCGACTATGCCAAGCAGGCCTTCGCTGCTGGCTGCCACGTCTTTTTGGAAAAGCCGATTGCCGTGACCGTGGCCGAGGCCGAAGAGGTAGTAGCCGCAGCTTGTCGGGCCAACCGTAAACTCGTGATCGGGTACATCCTTCGTGTGCATCCGACGTGGGCCAAGTTTGTCGAGACGGCCCGTACACTCGGCAAGCCACTTGTCATGCGGATGAATCTCAATCAGCAGTCATCGGGCTCCATGTGGGAAACGCACAAGCAACTCATGCGATCAATGTCTCCGATTGTTGACTGTGGCGTGCACTATGTCGATGTGATGTGTCTGATGACGCACGCCAAGCCCGTGCGGGTGAGCGCAATTGGGGCACGGCTGACCGAAGAACTCGAGCCTGGGATGTACAACTATGGCAACCTGCAGGTGACGTTTGCCGACGGCTCGGTCGGCTGGTACGAGGCGGGCTGGGGGCCGATGATGAGCGACGTTGCCTTCTTCGTAAAAGATGTTGTTGGTCCGCAGGGCTGCGTGAGCATCGTGGGCGTGCAGGACGGGAGCGTTGCCAGCGACAGTGTCGAAGATCATACGAAGGCTGCGCGGCTGCGGTTGCACCATGGCCAACTGGCGGCCGACGGCTCGTTTGCCAAGGCCGATGAATTCATCGAGTGTGCCGACGAACCCGACCACGACGGCCTCTGCCTGTTGGAGCAGAAACTGTTTCTCGATGCGATCGAAAATGATCGCGATCTCTCGGCCCACATGTCCGATGCGGTCAACAGCCTGCGGATCGTACTGGCTGCCGATGAGTCTTTCCGCACCGGACGCACGGTCGACCTCCCGGCGTGACTGTCGGTCGCGGGGTGCATTCCGACTGTTCACGGTACGTG
>JAYQOK010000184.1:0-6126 GCA_038144795.1 Candidatus Kuenenia sp.
GCCCATGGCACCGCCACCGGTCGCTTGGGCAGCCGCACCACCCCCCATGCCACCGCCGCCCATGCCCATGCCGCCCATGCCCATGCCGCCCATGCCCATGCCCATCTGGGCGAGCACTGGCACGCCGACAAATGCAGCCGGCAGTCGCAACGTGAGCGGCTTGTCTGATTTATTTTCGACCACAATCTGTGCTGACTTGGCGTCATTGGGGATGTACTTGACGCTCACGAGTCCCTGAGCCTGGGCCTCGAGCACGTCGAGGGCAGCAGAAGCAGTTGCAGGAGAGGAGGCTCGCGGAGGCTCTTTGCCGGCCAGAGGCGAGGCGACCAAGAAGCAGACGGCCCACACGACGGCAACGAATCTCACCATGAAAGCACCCTCGAGCAACTTGGACTATTCGACGGAATCAACTCCTCAAGTATGCCTTCGGCACCGAAGAAGTCGAACTCGCGGCCCCGGCTGAAAAATCCGCATCTGCGGACCGGTTGTGCGGGCTTTGGCTATTTTTACTGAAATGCGGCCATCCATGGCCCTTCCACAGCCTCACACAACTCCCTAGCGAGGGGTTGCCAGTGCCACTGAGCGGGCGTAGGACACCCAGCGCAGTCAGGATGGCGAAAGCGAGGTTTCCTCCGAGTCAGCGAAGGCTTGGATGGCCGTAGCGAACGTCCGGTGATGTGGCACGGGCAACCCCGAGCCGCACTAGGGATGGCTTCTCCGATCGCAACCGAAGGCTAACGCTTGCTAAACTGCGTGCCGCGACGCGCACCGCGAAGGCCGTACTTCTTCCGCTCCTTCATGCGGCCGTCACGGGTCAGCAATCCGTTGTGGCGAAGCGATTCGGCCAGTTCGGCGTCGAAGGCCTTGAGCGCCCGAGCGATGCCGAGCCGACAGGCTCCCGCCTGACCGGTCGAGCCGCCGCCATCGACGGTGATGCTCACATTCACATCGGACTGCTTGCCGACCTGTTCAAGAGCCCCAGCCACGAGCATCCGGTCTTTGATGGCGGGAAAATAGGCCTCGAGTTCTCGGCCGTTGACCGTGATGGTGCCCGTGCCGGGACGAAGTCGCACGCGGGCGACGGCTGTCTTTCGACGACCGGTGGCAATCACATCTTGCGAATTGGTTGCTGCTGCCATGGCTTGTCTTTCTCTTATTTCGCTCCTACTTCCAGCGACTCAGGTCGCTGGGCCTGATGCGGATGCTCCGTACCGGCATAAATCTTCAACTTATCAAGCATGACCCGACCGAGACGGGTCTTCGGCAGCATGCGGCGGACGGCCTCATGCAGGATCAGTTCCGGCCGCCGATCTCGGCGGTGCTCGGCTGTCTCCGATCGCAGGCCGTTGTAGCCCGTATACCAGCGGTAGAGTTTCTGCTGCCACTTCTTTCCGCTGAACTCCACCTTCTCGGCGTTGATTACCACCACATAGTCGCCGGTATCAACATGCGGCGTGTATGTCGGCCGATGCTTGCCCATCAGCATCATGGCGATTTCCGTCGCGAGCCGACCGACCATTTTGCCATCGGCGTCCACGAGCCACCATTGCTGCTCGACCTCACCGGGCTTTGCCATGAACGTTTTCATGATTCGAATAAATCCTCTCTCTTTCCGAGCCCCGGATGCTACCAATCAGCCGATTCGGCAGCAAGCGGCTCCCCGGTCCCACGGCAGTTTTGCACGGAGCCGCCCGGAAGGGCTCGGAACGGCCTTCAAAAAGGTGGGCCAGTTGCCATGGCGGCAGCCCGCAAGCACACTGTTCGCCATCACGCGGACTAGGTGCAGATCGCTCTATGAAGGTTGCCGTCGTCAAAGAATTATTCCCCGGGGAACGCCGGGTGGCCCTGGTGCCCTCTGCCATCGCCCCCCTGGTCAAGGCCGGGCTCGAACTGGTTATCGAAGAATCAGCCGGTGTGGCCGCCGGCTTTCTGGATGACGATTATCGCGCCGCAGGGGCCCGGATCGGCTCCCGCGAGGAAGCCTTTGCTGCCGATTGCCTGCTCACCGTGCGGACGGCCGCAGCGGCAGGAGAGGCCTGGCCGACCGATCGCGACCGGCTCCGACAAGGCCAGATTGTGATCGGCATCTGTGACCCGCTCGGTGCACCCGACGCCTGTCGCGAGGCGGCCGAAAAGGGGGTCACGCTATTCTCATTGGAACTGGTGCCGCGAATCACGCGGGCCCAGGCGATGGATGTGCTGTCCAGTCAGGCCAACATCGCCGGCTACCGGGCCGTGCTCCTCGCCGCTACCGCCCTGCCCCGCATCTTTCCGATGATGACGACCGCCGCCGGCACGGTGAAGCCGGCCAAGGTGCTGATCCTCGGGGCAGGCGTGGCAGGTCTCCAGGCGATCGCCACGGCCAAGCGGCTCGGGGCCCAGGTGAGCGCCTATGACGTGCGGCCGGCGGTGAAGGAACAGGTGCAGAGCCTGGGAGCCAAGTTCGTGGAGCTCGACCTGGAAACCGAATCGAGCGAAGCGGCGGGCGGCTACGCCAAAGCGATGGGCGAAGAGTTTTACAAGAAGCAGCGGGAACTCCTCGGCAAGGTGATCGCCGACAGTGACGTCGTCGTCTGCACGGCGCTCATTCCTGGCCAGAAGGCGCCGACACTCGTCACCCGGGAAATGGTGTCGCTGATGAAGCCGAGAAGCGTCATCGTCGACATGGCCGCTGAGCGCGGGGGCAACTGCGAGGCAACGGCATGCGGCGAGACAGCGATCGTCGACGGCGTGACCATTCTCGGGCCGACCAACCTGCCGGCCGACGTCGCCACCCACACGAGCCAGCTCTATGCCCGCAACATTGCGACATTCCTAACCCACCTCGTGAAGCTCGGCCTCCCCGATGTCTCACTCGACGATGAGATCTGCCGCGACACGCTCGTGGCGCGGGGGGGCCAGCTCGTGCATCCAAAGGTTCGTGAGCGGGCGGGCCTTGCTCCACTCGAGCAGATCGCTAGTTCCTGACGCTCCCCAAGTCATTTGGAGTCTTGCCTCATGTCGTTGCCCATCCTGCTCGCCGAAGCGGTCACCACCGAGGATCCGGCCGCCCGGTTCATCCGTCTGCTCACCGTCTTCCTGCTCGCGATGTGGGTGGGCTTCGAGGTGATCACGAAGGTGCCGCAGCGGCTCCACACGCCGCTCACAAGCGGATCCAATGCCATTTCGGGAATCACTGCCGTAGGCGCGATCGTGGTGGCGGGTGCCCTCTCCACGGCCACGAGCACGTTGCTGGGGCTGGCCGCAGTCGTGCTCGCGATGATCAACGTTGCCGGTGGGTTCGTGGTCACCTACCGCATGCTCGAGATGTTCAACCCCAAGAAGAAGTAGCCCTGCATGTCGAGCCAAGCCTGGATCAATCTCGCCTACCTCGCTGCTGCGATGCTGTTCATCGTGGCCTTCAAGCTGTTGAGCAGTCCGCGAACGGCCGTGCGGGGGACATTTCTCGGTGCGGCCGGCATGGCGATCGCTATCATCGCCGCCTGCTTCGAAGGGCCGATCGTGCAGAGCGTGGCCAGCCGCGGGGTGTGGCCGCTGATCATGCTGGCTGCCGCCGGATTGATCGGCGGCGGGATCGGCGCCACAATGGCCCTTCGCTATCCGATGACGGGCATGCCCCAGATGGTCGCGCTCCTCAACGGCTTTGGAGGCGCGGCATCGGTGCTTGTCGCCGGGGCCGAGCTGGCCAGCACCTGCAACCTTGCCTTTTGTGACTCGGATCCGCGGGCAACGACGGCGGTCGCGAGCCTCCAGCCATGGACCCAGTTTGCGATCGCAACGGGCCTCACAGGCCTGATCGGCGCAGTCACGTTTTGGGGCAGCCTCGTGGCCTTCGGCAAGCTCGAGGAACTGCCACAGTTTAAGAAGGCTTGGACCGATCCACGCCGCCACTGGATCAACCTCGGACTCGTGGCCCTCACACTCCTGCTCGTATGGGGCGTCTGCACCAATCCAGACCGCACCATTCTCTTCTGGTTGCTGGTCGTGGTTGGTAGTGCCTTGGGCGTCACGCTTACGCTGCCAATCGGCGGCGCCGACATGCCGGTCGTCATCTGCCTCCTCAACAGTTATTCGGGGCTGGCCGCCGCGGCGGCGGGCTTTGTGATCGACAACTCCGTGCTGGTGATCGCTGGATCACTCGTCGGTGCATCGGGCCTCATCCTCACGGCGATCATGTGTCAGGCGATGAACCGCTCGCTCGTGGGCGTGCTCTTTGGCGGCCTCGGCACCACCGCCGTGGTGAGTGGTGACGACGTCTATGCCGGCAAGATCAAGAGCGCCGGAGCCGAAGAGATCGCGATGGTGCTCGAGGGGGCTGACAAGGTCGTGATCGTGCCGGGCTATGGCCTCGCCGTCGCCCAGGCCCAGCACGCCGTGCGGGAATTGGCCAACGCGTTAGAGGCTCGCGGCGCGACGGTGGAGTACGCAATCCACCCGGTGGCCGGGCGGATGCCGGGGCACATGAACGTGCTGCTGGCCGAAGCCGACGTGCCGTATGAAAAGCTCCGCGAGATGGACGACATCAATCCGGAATTTGCCGAGACCGACGTGGCGATCGTGATCGGGGCCAACGACGTGGTAAACCCCGCTGCCCGCACCGATCCCTCCAGCCCGATCGCTGGCATGCCGATCCTCGACGTCGATAAGGCCCGCACGGTAGTGGTGGTGAAGCGGTCGCTTTCACCCGGCTTCGCCGGCATCCCCAACCCACTCTTCGCCGCCGACAACACGCTCATGTATTTCGCCGACGGCAAGAAGGCGATCCTCGACCTTGTCGCGGCACTCAAGTAGTCAGTACATCGGCCCAGAGCGAATCCGACACCAGCAGGCCGGCGCGGGTCAGCCGAACCGCCGCGCCATCATCGGTGGCGAGCCCCGCCGCGGCCCAGCGGGCAAAAGCATCCCCCACGAGTGCGTCGATCTCGTAGCCGCTCGCCGCATGAAACGCCACCCGGTCAATCCCATCCCGCCGTCGGAGGCCGACGACAAGCCGTTCGCGGGCCGCCTGGTCGTCCGTCATCGCATCGATCTCACCGGTCGCATCCTCGCCGGCAAGCGTCTTCGCCATCCAGGTCGTCGTGCTGCGATGGTTCGTGATCCGCGTGCGACCGTCAAACCGAGCCGCTCCCGGCCCCAAGGCCTCCCAAGGCTGGCAGTCCCAGTAGGCCTCGTTGTGGCGGCAGCGATTGCCGGGCCGGGCAAAGTTACTTACTTCATAGTGCTCGTAGCCGGCTGCCTCGAGCCGATCGATTGCCATTTCAAACATCGCCCCCTCGAGCGTTTCCTCCACCGGCTGCAGTTCTCCCCGTCGCCGTGAAGTTTCAAAGGCCGTGCCTTGTTCCCAGGTGAGGCAGTAGACGGAAACATGCTGCACGCCGAGGCCCACTGCCGCAGCAAGGTCGGCCTCAACGGCGGCCAGCGTCTGCTCGGGAGCGGCCGTCATCAGGTCGAGATTCACGACAAGCCCGGCTTCAAGCAGACGATCGACGGCGGCCTGCACATCGACAGGCTCATGATCCCGATCGAGCGCCCGCAGCGTGGCCGCGTCCAATGACTGCCCCCCGAGGCTCACCCGCGTCACCCCACACTCGCAGGCCGCCGCCACAAACTTCGCCGTCACATCGAGCGGATTGGCTTCCACGGTCACTTCGGCATCGCCGACTCTCCCGAGCTTCGTCGCAAGCAGACCGAAGAGCCGCCGCAGGCCATCGGGCCCTAGGTGCGACGGCGTGCCACCGCCGAGATAGAGCGTGTCGAGTTTGAGCGGCTCACAGATACGCTCCAACTCTCGCGTGAGCGCGGCGAAATATCGTTCGATCAGATCGTCGCGGCCCGCCACAAGTGTGAAATCACAATAGCCGCAGCGGTGGCGGCAAAACGGCACATGCACATAGGCGTGACGGGGTCTCCCGGGCATGAAGTCACTATACGCCAAACACTGATGCCTATTCGCCCAACCCGGCTTCGGACTACCTGCACTCCGTCGCCGGACGTTCGCTTCAGCCATCCTGGCTTCCGCTCACTGGGATCTAGCTGCGCTATCGGCATCCATGCCTGCGCTTGCCAGCTACGCCGGCTCTCGGAATGCGGGTAGTCCGAATCCTGCATCTTACGAAACCCTAAACA
>JAYQOK010000185.1:0-6096 GCA_038144795.1 Candidatus Kuenenia sp.
TTCTATTACAACGCCCGCAGAGCGGTCGCATCAGGCGCACGCACGCTCCCGGCGGGCATTGACCTCAACCTCTGGCAGGGGCCGGTGCCGGATGATCCCATCCCCGACCACGACCTCCAGAGAATAGTTCATTACGACTGGCACTGGTTTTGGCACTGGGGAAACGGCGAATTGGGAAACAACGGAGTCCACTTTCTTGACATCCTGCGGTGGGGGCTTCGAGCAGATCACCCGCTGCGGGTGACTTACACGGGGGGCCGCTACTGGCACGACGACCTGCAAGAGACGCCTGACACTGCAACGGCCACCTATGACTTCGGGCACGCCGCGTGCGAGTGGATCCAAAGCAGTTGTCATCCGCGACGTGCCGAAAAGACGCTCGCCGAGGTCATCTTTTATGGAGATGGGGGAACCATGGCGATTCACCGCGACACGTGGGCTATCTACGACCAGTCAGGCAAGGAGGTAGCCTCTGGGAAATCGAGTGTTGCGGGAGGTGGAGATCGTGCCCACATCGGGAATTTTATCGCGGCAATTCGCGGCGAAGCAACGCTCAACAGTCCGATAGACGAGGGGCAGAAGAGTGCCATGCTTTGCCATCTGGGAAATATCGCCTATCGCACCGACACAGTGGTACGATGCGACCCGCAGTCCGGCAGTGTGATCGACAATCCGGCCGCCGAGAGGTTGTGGGGCCGACCCACGTATCGCGACGGCTGGAGCGTTCACGTTTGATCACGAGGCGAGCATTTCAATTTCCAATGAGTCTTTCGCATCTTTTCAGGGATCTCTCTGGTCAGACCATGTGCACCCATCGCTCCATGCTTATCGTGGCTGTCACTTTCTCGTGGGTCATCCACGGCTCCAACGCTGCCGCCACACCCCATCACCCATGCCTGCGGGATGGTGATCGTGTGATCCTTCTTGGTGACACGTTCATTGAACGAGAAGGAGACCGCGGCTTCATCGAAGCGGCGCTCGTGGCCACGCACCCAGATGCAACCCTCACAATTCGCAATCTCGGTTGGAGCGGTGATACAGTCTGGGCCGAGTCCCGTGGTGTTTTTGATCCACCCGCCAAGGGCTACGCTCGGATGCTCGATCTCGTGAGGGACCTTGCCCCGACGGTGATCTTTATCGCGTACGGGCGAAACGAATCATTCCGCGGGGCCGACGGCTTGGCAGCATTCCGCGACCAACTACGCACGTTGTGTGATGATCTTCAAGCCGCCGCCCGCAAGAATATTGCTGAGGAAATAAGACTGGTGCTGGTGACACCACACCCCTTCGAGGGTGCCGATGCCGTTCACCGTAACGCGGCACTCGCTCCCTATGCCGAGGCGATCCGCGAGACAGCGACAGCGCGCAAGGCGGGCCTTGTGGACCTATTTGCCGACCTCGCCGCGGCGCTCCCTCGCGAATGCCCCGCGACTGAGAATGGTGTTCACCTCTCCGACTCGGGGTATGCGGCGGCGGCGCAGGTTTTCGCTCAGACCTGTGGGCCGCGCGAACCTGATGATCTCGGCGACCTCGCCGCGAAGTCGGCTGCCATCCGCCCCCTGATCATCGAAAAAAATCGGCTTTTTTTCCACCGCTGGCGACCCGCCAACGAGACCTATATCTTCCTATTTCGAAAGCACGAACAGGGGAATAACGCCGTGGAAATTCCCCAATTCGATCCCCTTGTCGAGGCCGCCGAAGCGAAGGTTCGGGCGGCCGCGCGGCGGTTGAACTAAGGTGGCTCCAACAACCGACCCACCGCACCTTCCGGAGTTACTGGCAAGATGACTTTCATGCGTTTCCTTCTTGTCTGCTGCCTCATCGTAGTACCGCTGCCGGTCTTCGCGCAGCGTGGCCTTACAGAGATCCCGCCACCCGACCCGGCAGCCGAACTCGCCGCGATGCAGGTTGCCGAAGGTTATGAGGTCAGTCTGTTTGCCGCCGATCCGCTCATCAGCAAGCCGCTCCAAATCAATTTCGACACGCGGGGACGACTGTGGGTTTCATCCTCGAGCGTCTATCCGCAGATCAAGCCCGGCGAGGTCGCGAACGACACGGTCACGATTCTTGAAGACCGTGACGGTGATGGGCGGGCCGATGCCCATACGACCTTTGCGGACGGGCTTCTCATGCCAACGGCTGTCCTCCCAGATGATCGCGGTGGCGCATATGTCGCCAACAGTACCGAACTCTTGCATTGCCTCGACCATGACGGTGACGGCCGCGCTGATGAACGGCGGGTGGTCTTATCGGGCTTTGGCGCCGAAGACACCCATCACATCATCCACACGTTTCGTCACGGACCGGATGGCCGCATCTACTTCAATCAGTCGATCTACATCCACAGCCACATCGAAACGCCCCGCGGAGTTCGGCGGCTCAATGGGGGTGGGATCTGGCGGTTTGAGCCCGCATCACTCGCGCTTGACGTGTTTGCCCGCGGTTGGGTCAATACCTGGGGCCATGTTTTTGACACGTGGGGCCGCTCACTCACGACAGATGGTGCAGGGGGCGAAGGCATCTATTATGCGTTCCCGGGGGCCGCCTATCAGGCAGCTACGGGAACGCCGCGCATTCTCCACGGCATGAATCCGGGCAGTCCAAAATACTGTGGACTCGAAGTCATCGACGGCCGTCATCTTCCAGATGAAGCTCAGGGACTGCTCGTTACGAACGATTTCCGTGCAAACCGAGTTTGCCGGTTTCGTCTCAACGACGCCGGCTCTGGCTTCGTGAGTGAAAAACTCCCTGACCTGATTCATTCCAGCCGCGTCACATTTCGACCGATTGATGTCAAGCTGGGGCCCGACGGGGCGCTCTACATCGCTGATTGGTACAACCCGATCATCCAGCACGGTGAGGTCGACTTTCGGGATCCGCGGCGCGACCGCGAGCATGGGAGAATCTGGCGGGTAACGGCCCGAGGAAGGCCGCTCGTACCCCGCATTGATTTTGCCAAACTCACGGTTGCAGAGTTGTTCGACCACCTTGGATCCCCTGAGTCTTATGCGCGTGACATGGCTCGTCGTGAACTCTTTGCCCGCGGTGATGTGGTGCGATCGGAGGTGGATCGCTGGGCAGCTCATATCGACCACGATGCTCTTGACTTTGAGCGGCTCAGGCTGGAGGCGCTCCGGCTGAAACAGGGATTCGATCGTGGCAGTGCCGGCGATGTCGACCTGCCACTTCTCAAGGGGGTGCTGGCTTCTCCCGACTCGCGGGCTCGGGCAGCGGCGGCGAGGATCGCAGCTGACTGGGCCAGACGGATCGATCATCCCGCCGAACTCCTGAGCGCGGCTGTGGATGATCCCGCTCCCCAGGTTCGGCTTGAGGCGGTGCGGGCATTGGCTTCCATCGGTGGGCAGCGGGCAGCGGAACTGGTGTTCCACGCCGTTGATCACGACCGCGATGATGCCCTCGACTATTCCGTCTGGCTCGCTGCCCGCGAGTTGCGGAACGACTGGCTGCCCGCCGTCATTGCCGGCACTTTCGATGATGGCAACCGGCCTAGCCGTACGATCTTTGCCGTCCGAGCCGCCGAGGCCACTGAAGCTGTCCCAACGCTCGTCGAAATGGTTCACAAGGGGTCGCTTTCGCCAGCCGACCGGACCGCAGCAGTCGATGCCATCGCGGCACTCGGCAGCCCAACCGACCTTCGGCTCGTCTTCGAAATCGCGATGGCGCAAACGACGGCGCCGCCTCAGGCCACCGGCTTGCTCGCGCTGCTCGTTGAAACTCAGGTTCGCCGTCGCGTTGCGCCTGCCGGTGATCTCACGGCCGTCACGCGGCTGGTGGAATCCGATGATGCGGCAGTGGCAACTGCGGCAATCGAAGCCTGTGCAGCCTGGAGGCTGTCGGCTGCAATTCAGCCGTTGACGGCAGTTGCCACTGAATCGCGCCGTTCCCCAGCAACGCGGCAGGCAGCGATTCGTGCCCTTGGTACCATGCCCGACGAATCGGCCCGGTCGGGTCTCTTGGACATCGCCAAGGCAGCGAATACAAGTGCCTTCGACCGCGCTGTCGCCATTGCAGCGCTGGTAGGGCGATGGCCGCAGGCTGCCACTTCACGGGCAGTCGTGTTTCTCGCAACCACCTCAGATGTACAGCCGCTCGAGACCGTGTACCGGGGCTTCCTCGCGGCCAAGGAAGGTGCACCGTTGCTGGCAGCGGCAATCGACGCCACTGGCGCCGCCCTGCCAGCCACCGCGGTTCAGGCAGGTCTGCAGGCAATCAGTGCGGCGGGGCGGCCGCAACCGGAGCTGCATGAGGCCCTTCTGAGGGCCGCCAGTCGGTTTGGTGATCCGACCGGAACAGCCGGTGGTCGCCACGCCATGGATGACGCCGCTCTTGATGCGTTCGCGGAATATGTTCGAACAAAGGCCGACCCCCAACGCGGCGAACAGATTTTTCGCCGAGAGTCGCTCAAGTGTGTGGCCTGCCACCGTGTCGGTGAGGTGGGACCGCAGGTGGGGCCAAACCTGGCTGCCATCGGGGCCGCCAGTCCGCTCGACTACATCATTGATTCACTCGTTGACCCGGCGAAGAACGTAAAGGAGGGCTACCAAACAGTGGTTGTTCTCACCGACGACGGCCGCGTAGTCACCGGCATCCCGGTCTCTCGGAGTGATGATGAACTGGTGTTACGGGACGCACTCGACCGCGAGGTGCGGATACCCTCCGCCGAGATTGACGAGGAGTCGGTCGGTACCTCACTCATGCCGGCCGGGCTGATTGATCCACTCTCCCGAGAAGAGTTGGCAGATTTGGTGCGTTTTCTCGCGGGGCTCGGCAAATAGCGGCAGGCCGGAGGCTGACTGTCAGTCGTTCATCTGCAGGTCACAGGTGAGATCGCCGGCAGCCAGCGGGCGGCAGAGTGATCTCGGCACGAAGGATCTGCGCTCACATGGCTCAAATATGAGGGAGCGTTCTGAGAGAACAATCGCCTGCCGTTGAGTCGTTGAAACGATCTCGAGTACGAGCGGCATGTTGACCAGGATTCCCGGGTGGAGTGAACGCACCAGGCTGGTATCTCCGATACCGAAGACCTGCCAGCCAGCACGTGCCTGACCGGAGACTCATCCCTGGCGGCAGGCACTGCACGGGCACACATGCCAGCGGCAACGGGCGACCAAACACCTCGATCCGAAAGCGTTCACGAAAAGGAGCCGTGGCAACGCACTCAAGGCGGTGTAGCGATGTGTCGACGAGGCGGCTGGTGGCGCCACTGGTGCCCACCGTGTTTTCAATCAGCGGCCAGGCCTCTGATGCCTGGCGGATCGTCAACGCGGCGTCACCATCGGTGAATTCAAGCAGCGTGGGAAACCTCCAGTCCCACATGCTGCGGTAGCGTTGCGAATCGAGAGGAAAGCCAGCTCAATGAGGATCGGCCAGTACTGTGGCAAGATGCCGCCAACGCACGAGCCTTCGCGAGCTTTGTCGGACCGATGGCAGCATGCTGCCACTCATCACCCACCGGAGCGATGGGGACGAATGTGGGCTCACCGCCGATCGTGAAACGGATCTCATGTCGCTCGAAGACGTGCGCAACGCGAGCCGCAGCAGCGGCCGCTCAGGGAGCGTTGCTGAGTGAAGCAGGTGTCATATCCTTGTGACGACAAGCGACGTCGACAGCGTGCTACGCACCGGCACATCGCTGAAATAGGTGCCACTCACCTGAGCAATATCGGCGGGAACAAGTCCGACCGCGACGGGAATGAAACAGTGATCGCATAAAACGCCATGGGTTGGGTCAAGTCCGAGCCAACCGGCGCCCGGTAGGTAGGCCTCTGTCCATGCATGCATGGCACCTGCTGCGCGACGATCATCATCGATAGCATCTCCCTCAAACAGGTAGCCCGATACCAATCGAGCGGCGATGCCGTTGTGGCGCAGTGCCTCCGCCATGAGCACCGCGACATCCCGGCAGGCGCCACGGCCACGGGCGAGCGTCTCGCCGACAGGAAGCGGGTCCCCCTCCTCCCGACGTTCGTACCCGATGGCATCGGCAATCCAGCGATTCTTGCCGATGAGACCCTCGATGATCGGACGGCTCGCGACCGCCAGCGGCTCTGGCCAGGCCGTCGGCTGGGTGGGCCG
>JAYQOK010000186.1:0-5996 GCA_038144795.1 Candidatus Kuenenia sp.
GCGCGCAAGCCCTCGCGCCCGGCAAGCCCCTGCCCGGAGCGGACAAGGCGCCGAAAGTTACCGGCCTGTCGGCGGACGGAAAAAACGTCTCCGTCCAGTTCGAGACGGGCGACGGCAAATCGTGCATTGTCAAAGCCGACCTCATCTACACGACCAACGGCTCCGATCTCCTGCGGGAGAAGGCTTCCTGCGAGGAATGGTTCCGCGTCGCCGCGGCAGTGGGCGACGGCGTTGCCACCACTGTGGCGCCTCCGGGCATGACTCACGGGATCTTCTACCTCCGCGACGAAAACGGGTTTTGCGTCAGCAGCAAGAAAGTCCCCCACTCCCACGGTAAAGGCGGCGATATGAAGTGGTCCATCACCAAAGATCCCTCCGGTGCGTTCGAGTGGGGTCCGGGCCTGCAGTCGATGATCGCGACGGGCCGCAGCGCGTTGGAGAGCGCGGAGAAGAGGGGTCTGGACACCGCGGAACTCTCCAAAACTCTCGCGGCGGCGGAGAAAACAGCCTCCGGGCCCGCGGAGGAAAAATCCTGCGCCACGGCGATACGCAACCTGCGCCATGCCATCTGCGCCCTCGATGTCCCCGAGGCGAAACTTTCTGTGATGAATCTCTACGCCACACCCAAGTGGACCGGCGGTCCCGGCGCGGATGTTGCGCCCGCGCGGAAGAAGAAAGCCTGATGGGTTTGCGCCGGCAAACAACGAGCCGCCGCCGGCCGTCGATGTCACTCCCGTGCTTCGCGGCGTGTGCCGCCCTGCTCAGCGCGGCAGTGGTCCGGGCCGATGCCGAGATTCTCCCCGACGGCGGCGGAAAGCGCGTGGCCGTGAGTTCTCCGCAAATCAAAAACCCTGTGGCCGTCCGCTACGCCCGGGCGGGCATCCCGGCCGAGGCACCGTGCCGCGCCGGGGAACCAAATATCGTGGTCATTCTGGCCGACGATCTCGGGTACGGCGATGTCGGCGTGTGCAACCCGAAGTCGAAGATTCCCACGCCGCACATCGACCATTTGGCCGACGGGGGGATGCTGTTCACCGACGCCCATGCAGCATCGGCCACCTGCACGCCGTCGCGCTACGGACTGCTCACCGGAATCAACCCGGCCCGCACCGGAGTGCTCAACACGCTGCTGCAAAGGGGCGAGCCGATCATCGCACAAGACGAACCCACACTCGGCGCGTTCCTCAAGGAACAAGGCTACGAGACGCACATGATCGGCAAATGGCACCTCGGCTTCGAAACGGGACAACCGGAGGGAAAGCGCAGGATCCCTTCGGGTCCGCTTCGCGGCGGCCCGCTCGACCGCGGCTTCGACTCGTTTTTCGGGATCGCCGCGTCGCCGGGGGATCCCCCGCTCTGCTTCCTGCGCGGACGCGAGGCCGAAGTCAGCCCCGACTTCGCGCAGGAGGAGGTATCGCCTTCGTTCTGCCGCGAGGCGGTCGGGATTATCCACGCCCATGCTGCGAAAAAAACGGAACAGCCGCTCTTTCTCTACTACGCATCGCCGCTACCCCACCGGCCCTGGGTGCCGACTGCGGACTTCCGGGGAAAAAGCGGCCTCGGTGATTACGGTGATTTCGTCATGCAACTCGACGATGTTGTCGGACGCATCGAGCAGGCACTGCAGGAAACAGGCTTGGATAAAAACACCCTGCTCGTTTTCACCAGCGACAACGGACCGAGCCCGGCAGCGGTCGAGACGATGAAGGGGGCGGCCCACGACTGCGCCGGAGGTTTCCGCGGCATGAAATCCGACGCGTGGGAGGGCGGACACCGCGTTCCACTCATCGCCAAATGGCCGGGCCACATTCCACCGGGCATGCGCTCGGCGGCCATGATCAATGCCACCGATCTTTTCGCCACCATCGCCGAGATCTTGGCCGTTCCACTACCGGATGGCGCGGTCGACAGCACGAGTTTCCTCGCGGTTCTCCGCGATCCCGCTGTCGTTCACCCCCGTCCCTCCATGGTCACCGCCAAGCACGCCATCCGGCGGGACAATTGGAAACTTGTCTCTGCCAAAAAGCAAAAAGACGCCGCCGTGCTGGGTCTCACCGACTTCGGGCTCTACGATTTGGACCAGGACACAGCGGAGACCACCGATGTGCTGGCCGCCCATCGCGGTAAGGCGGACGAACTTTTCACCGACTTCCGCCGCTTTGCGGCGCAGCGCGCGCTGAAGCAAGAGGTGGAACAGATCGGTCCGCAGACATCATCCTCCGGGGAGTCAAGACCATGAAAAAACATCCACTGATCGAGACATCGAAGCTTTTTAGCCTATTGATTGTGTCCTTCTTATTTTCTGCCGCAACGGGCAACGGGGCAAAGACCGGCGACGATGCGACGCCCGGGAAGCCGCGCAATATCCTCCTGATCATGTCTGACGACCTAAAGGCCAGCGCGGTGGGGGCCTATGGCAACACGATGTGCAAGACACCAAACATCGACCGCTTGGCGAAGTCGGGCATGGTCTTCGAGCGAGCCTATTGTCAGGGGTTGGCATGTGCGCCGTCGCGACCCTCAATGATGACGAGCACCTATCCGGGCGTAAAATCCAAGCCTCCAACGATCGGCGAGCATTTGCAAAAACACGGATGGCACACCGCCCGAGTCGGGAAACTTTTCCACATGGGCGTGCCAGACTCGCCGAAAAATGGGGATAGCGGGCTGGATGTTCCGGAATGCTGGACCGAGTTTCACAACACAAAGTCTGAGGAAACATACACCCCCGGACTCTACCGCTTGACCAGCCGGGGAATCGCCACACGCGAAATGAAGGGAAGGCAAGGGGCGGGAACCAAGTTGAGGCCGTGGGTTGCGGTGGAAGCCGACTGCAAGGATGGATCCGACCAGGCTGATCATCTCGTGGCCAATAAGGCCATCGAACTTCTCCGCGAGCGCCAGAAGCAGGGAAAACCGTTTTTCCTCGGGGTCGGATTTTTCCGGCCGCATTACCCGATGGTCGCTCCGAAGCGTTTTTTTGACATGTATCCGCACGAGACACTGGGAGTCCCCTCCTTGATCCCAGGCGACTTGGATGACATCCCGCGCTCCGGACACGCTTCGACAGGGGATGGATTGAATGATTCCAAAGAAGGACGCCAACGAATGTGGCAAGCGTATTACGCCTCCACCACATTTATGGACGAGCAGGTCGGGCGGGTTTTGGACGAACTCGACCGCTTGGGTTTGGCTGATTCGACCGTGGTGATCTTCACCACAGACCACGGATATCATCTCGGCGAGCACGGGTTTTGGCAAAAAGCCAACCTGCATGAGGAGGTTGCCCGCGTGCCGTTCATAGTCCGTGTCCCTGGGGAGGCCGCCGGGCAGACGATGTCCCTCGCCGAGTTGGTTGATTTCTATCCGACCTGTCTCGACCTGCTTGGGTTGTCGACTCCCGAAGGAATCCAGGGAAAGAGCCTTGTTCCTGTCCTGCGCGATCCAAAAGCTCGTGTGCGCGACACCGCGCTTTCGGTGCACAACGAACGGCATGTCAAAATTACTGCCAAAGGCATCCGGGCAGACGACTGGCACTACATGCGCTACGCCGATGGCGGCGAGGAACTCTACGACATGGTTAAAGACCCTCATCAATACCGAAATCTGGTGGGAGATCCTGACTCGGCCTCACTCTTGGCAACCTCTCGCCGGAAGTTGGATCAACGCATGAAAGAAGCGGGGTTGTCACAATGAGAGTGCGCTCGTTGCTTGCTCTGGCAACTGGTCTCACGGCCGCATTGGTTCTTCCTGCCGAAAACGCTTGTGCCGTCACCCTTGCTGGAAGCCGGCCGAATATCATTTTCATCCTCACCGATGACCAAGGTTACGGGCAATTGGGCTGTCAGGGGCATCCATGGCTCAAGACGCCGCATATCGATGCCCTCCGGCACGAAGGGATGGCCTTCGAGGATTTTCAAGTGAGCCCGACGTGTTCGCCCACACGGGCGGCATTGATGACCGGGAATGTGCCGTTCAAAAATGCAGTGAGCACCACAAACGGCCCCCGCTCCTGCATGGTTCTCTCCGCTGTGACCCTGCCGCAACTTCTCAAGAAAGCAGGGTACACCACCGGTATTTTCGGGAAATGGCACCTCGGCGACGAGGAACCATATCAACCGACTTCTCGCGGTTTTGACGAGGCATTTGTTCATGGCTCCGGCGGGGTTGGACAACCGCAAGATGTCCCCGGAAACAAGTATTTCGACCCGGTGATTCGTCACAACGGATCCTTTGTAAAAACCAAGGGATTCTGCACCGATGTGTTCTTTGCCGAGGCGCTCCGCTGGATCGAAAAGAATAAGGACAAGCCGTTCTTCGCCTACCTGCCGACCAATGCTCCGCACTCGCCCTACATTGCTCCGGAGAAGAATGCCCAGCGCTTCCGGGCGATGGGAATGAATGAAAACGGGGCCGGCTTTTACGGGATGATCGAAAACATCGACGAGAATGTCGGCCGCCTGATGCAACGCCTCCGCGAATGGAATCTCGATGACAACACGCTCGTCGTCTTTATGTCCGACAATGGTTTTGCGACGGTGGCGGCGGCACAGGGACAGGTCGGTAAAGTTGGTAAAACGCCCCTCTTCGCCTACCAGGCCGGATTGAAAGGGCACAAAAAAACACCTCATGAAGGCGGCACCCGCGTGCCGGCCTTTTTCCGCTGGAAAGGCAAAATCAAGGAGGACACGACCTGCAATGCGCTGACGGCCCACATCGATTTTCTGCCGACATTGTTGGAACTCGCCGGAGCAAATGTGCCTCATGCGATCGATGGCAAGAGCATGGTGCCGCTCCTGGAAAACCCGAATGCCGATTGGCCGGAGCGTACCTTGTGTTTTCACATCGGCAGGTGGAGCGACAAAGTTGGCCCAGACGGCTCGAAATACGACACCAAGGCCGGGTTTGCGGTGCGTGATGCGCGGTATCGCTGGGTCAATGGCGAGGAGTTGTACGATGTCCTTGCTGATCGCGGGGAGAAGCAGAACTTGGCCGCAGAGAAGCCATCTATCGCCGCGAAAATGAAGGAGTCCTACGACAATTGGTGGGATGAAGTCAGGCCGTATCTGGTGCACGAAAAGTCAGACCGTTTTGGCCCCAATCCGTTCCACGAAGTTTACGAAAAACAGAAGGCATCCTCTGGAATTCCCGAATGGCCTCAGCCCGCGTTTGCTGGCCCCACAGATCCAAATTTATGAATAAGAAAACCATCCACCCAGCACTTCTTGGAATGCTTCTTCTTGCCGGAGTGACCTCCGTTTTTGCCGAGCAAACCAAAAAGCCCAACATCGTGTTCATCTTGTCCGATGACCACGCCAACCAATCGATCGGGTGCTATGGCAACAAGGACATCCAAACCCCGGCCCTCGACCGGTTGGCCGCCGAAGGCATGCGCTTCGAGCATGCCCTCACGCCCAATTCGTTCTGCACCCCCGCCCGTGCGGCGGTGCTGACCGGCAAGTATTCCCACAAAAACGGGGTGACCCGCCTCAACCAGCGGTTCGACGGAACCCAGCAGACATTTCCCAAATTGCTCCAGTCCGCCGGATATGACACCGCCCTGTTCGGCAAGTGGCACCTCCTCTCGCAACCCACCGGGTTCAACCACTATTGCGTCATGAAAATGCAGGGCATGCCGGAGAATCCAACCGTGTTCGAGCCGCAACATGAGTGGATCGAGTGGTCACCGCAGGACCAGAAATCGGCTTTCGAGGGCGGCCGTAAACTCAAAGGCTACAACAACGATGTGATGACCACTGAGGCGCTCGATTGGTTGAAAAATCGCAAGAGCGACCAACCTTTCTGTTTGCTCCTCCACCCGAAGCCGCCGCATGCACCCTACCGTCCCGCGCCACCGAGCTATGAGGAATTTTTGAAGGACATTCAAATTCCTGAACCGAAAACCCTCCTTGATGACTACAAGGGACGGGCCCCGGAGGCGATTGCCAGCAGCATGTCCAACAACCGGCTGCTGCTCTGCCCGACTTACAAAAAGC
>JAYQOK010000187.1:0-5996 GCA_038144795.1 Candidatus Kuenenia sp.
TTCTCCATCCTGGCTGCGCTCGGTTTCCTACGCCGGCTCCGTGGCACGGCCAACCCTGAGCAGGATCGCTGCAGGTGAAGAACGAGGCGCGAGTTCTTTTTGGTTCGGCGTCAGCGCCAGTTGGTGGGGGCGCGGGGGACGTCGATCGGGCGGGGCTGTACGTCAAGCAACACGCCGGCGATCTGCCGCGGCATGATCTGCCCCATGGCGAGCTTGGCCGGATCAGGGCCGAGGCCGGCGACGATGCGGGCGATCTCGGGATGGGGAACGACCAGGCCGTCGGCCTGCCGCACCCGCACCTGTTCCAGACTGCCGACGCAGACGATGCTCGATTCGCGGTCGTGGTATTCCCAGGCCTGCCAGCCCTGCTTGCGGAGCGCGACGGTGAGCTTGTGAGCCTGCTCGGCCGCTTCGATGAGCCGGCTTTCGATCGGTAGTTCCTTGCTCCCGCTCGAAATCGCCTTCTGGTCGAACGTGCCCGAGCCGGTGAACGTGGCGACCCGCACCGAGTAGCGGCCCGGGCAGTCAAGGAGACTGTGGGTCACGTCGGCATTCATCCGCAGCACGAACTCATCAGTCTGCTGGCGGGAGAAGTAGTCTTCCGGAAGCAGTGGGTTGGGCGTGACGAACGCCATGTGCATCGGTCCCTTGGCCGCCTTGCGGTCGAGCCCGATCATCTTGCGAAAGTCGGCAAACGACTGGCTCTTTCCACTCTCGCCCGAAAGGGCCACCGGATGGAGCGCCTTGATTGTGGCCAGCGCCTTCTGGCCGCGGGGATCGTCGAACGACGCAAAGTCACCCACCAGTACGGCCACCTCGACCACCTGTTCGGCCTTGGCATACCGCATCTTCTTCGGCGTACCATCAGGATTGAGGCCGAGCCCCTGCTCTTCACCGGTGTAGTCGAAGGCCTTCTCGTGGGTGTAGGCGGTGAGCTTGTGCTTGCGGCGCAGCTCGTGCGCCAGCCGGCGGGCGTCGTCGCGGGCACCGGCGCCGCGGAAGGTGGTGGCCATCACGAGCCACGGGCCGTCTTTCTCAGCCAGTGGAAACATCGCCTGCGGATCGATCGACTCGGCACTGAACCATGATGTCGGGAGCCAGCCTGACTGGGCTTGGGCGGTTGCTGGCAGAAGCGCCGCCACCACTGTGACGCCGCAGAGGGTGGCCAGACGGTGGGTCGACGATGCCAACCAGGCTCGAATGCTCCGATCACTTGCCATGCTGCCGATCGCTCCAAAGCGGAGGGTGTGCGGGGTGCGGGGCGAGAACCGTATCAGCATGCCCACGGTCGTGCCAGAGCGATTGCCCGCTTGGGAAGACGGCTAAAATGGGGCAAGATGGCGGCATGAAACATGTCCCCCGTCCTACCAGAACGACCCTCGTGGCGATCCTCGTGGTCGCCTGGCTGGCGGTGATCGCCATTCCGCCGGTCGTGCTGCTGCCGTTGCGGACCAGTTGGCTCGAGGCACTCGACCGACCGGCTGTGCAGGCCGACTGGAATGCCTTCCGTCGTGATATGCGGGCCCAATCAGGCCGCGATGCCCCGGTAACGGGGCCGGTGCAGCGGAAGGTGCCCAAGAGTGAGGAGCCCCCGCTCAAAGTCTGGCTACGGGAGTATGTCGGCCTCGCTGTTGTCGCGTGGGTACTTTTTGTCAGCGTACTCTTCGGCTTCTTTGCCGCAGTGATCGCCGGGTTATTTTCCGAGAATCAATCGCGCGGTGGCTGCGACAGTCAGAAAGATCAAAAACGTGATGGCGAGGACGCCCAAAAGCGATAACACGGCAAATCACCTTGCAAGGGTGCGAGAACCTGAACCTAAGGGAATCGTAGATCGCATTGCTCACGCGAACAACGGCGGTTCCTCACCGGAAGCCGGACCCGGCGGGCCTGCGGTGCCCAGCGGCAAACGTCTACGAGCCCCTGCGGAAGATGTCTTCCGGCACGATGTGCCGGGCGGTTCGCCCGACATCGTCAAGTGTTCGCCGCTGGCCAACCGTGTGCCACGGTGTCACATCCTCCAACTCCGGCATGATCTCGAGAATCTGCTCAACGAGCATTGACACGACCCGCCCGACTGGCGTGCCGCTAGTGCGTTCACGGATCGCGGCAGCAGTCTTCATCAACTTCACCATTCGTGATCGCTCAAGCACCGGCCCCGACAACTGGCCTTCCCCCTCTTCCAAGAGCTCTGCCATCGGCACCTCCAGCACCTCCTGCCAGCGCTGAAGATCAGACAGCCGCAAGTCGTAATCGGGCTGCTCTTGACGTCGGATCGTAGCCAGTTCCACCCCGAGTCGCCGTGCTACGTTGCGGAGTGTGACCCCTTGCCGCTGGCGGACGATTGCGATGCGATGCAGCCGCCGCCCGGGCTTGTTACCGTGACGCGGTCGCGACTCAGCGGCTGAACGGGCCTGTGCCAAGCACTCTGCCTCTGCCCGAGCCGGTTCGGAATGGTCTGAATCCGCGACGGCAAATGGATCGAAGCACCGGCCGTCATCGAAATCATCATGGTAGCTTCGTGGGCGATCGACAGTTGCCATGAGCGTGGCCTCCGTTTCTGCTCCCGCGGGCTTAAAGCCGCGGTGAGATGAATACGCAAGCCGGCTTGGAATCGTTCGCGGGGTTTGAGAAATTCCTTGCTTTTTTTGTTTTTGGGCCCCGGGAGCGATCTTTTCAGATGCTTTCCAGGCGATGACACTATTCCGAATGAGCACATCACTTGCTGGATACGAGGCCTGGCATAATCGGGCTGCGTGGGCTTGTCTGGGACACCGCACGACGGTGTTGGCAAAGGGGCCCGATGCGGTGCGGTTTGTCGAGAACTTCGCCACTGCGGCTGTCGGGTCACTGGCAGTCGGCGGGGGTACCGAAACTTTTTTTGCGGATTCGCGGGGCTGGGTGATCGCGCTGGCGACGGTGCTGCGTCTCGATGAGGGGCTCGTGATCGAGGCGGCAACTGGACTGGGTGAACGCCTGCGGGACCACCTGGAGCACTATCACATTCGCGAACAGGCGGAGTTCATCGATGCATCGGTCGACGTCGCCAGCCTCCTCATTGCTGGCCCTGCCGCCGCCGCCTGGCTGACTGAGCATGCCATGAGTGGTGGCGATGAGGCGGCTCGAGTGCCAGAGCAGCTCTTTGATCATGCGGCAGGCAGCCTCAGAGGGATTGCCGTGCGACTGGTTCGCACCGATTGGTGGGGTGAGCATGGCTTTCTCGTGCGGTGTGCTGGAGGGGATCGTGAGGCGGTCGTTGCCTGGCTGCGAGCGTCGGGCCTGCCGGAGGCGGCTGCCGAAACGGTAGAGACAGCACGGATCGAACAGGGTACGCCCACTCCCGCCGACATACCCGAGAAGACGCTTCCACAGGAACTTGGCCGTGATGCCCGCGCCATCTCATTTACGAAGGGCTGTTATCTCGGTCAGGAGACCGTTGCTCGGCTCGATGCCCGCGGGCATGTGAATCGTCGGCTAGCTGCGGTTGCCGTTGAAGGCGAACTACCCGTGTCCGCCGAGGTGATGGCCGATGGCAGCACCGCGGGCAAGCTAACGAGCCGCTGCCATTCGCCGCAGCTGGGCTGCAGCCTAGGCCTGGGGATTCTTTCGACGAAGGTGGCCACGGCGGCCGCCTTCACCGTCGCCGGCAGGCCGGCGCGACTCGTGCAGGTGACATGATGAAGGACGACCCGTCGGGCACGAAGCCTAGCTCCGAGGAAATCCTGCTCGAAACAAAACGGTTTACTGTAGTGCGGATGGCGGAGCCCTGCACCGACGGCTCGGTCCGGCAGCGGGAGGTGGCGATCCATCCCGGCAGCGTAGTCATCGTGCCGCTGGTGTCAGCCAACGAAGTCTGCCTGATTGACGTGGTGCGGATTGCGGTTGGGGAAACACTGGTGGAGCTGCCAGCCGGCACGCTCGACCGGGTCGAATCGCTCGCCACGGCCGCGGCTCGCGAACTCACCGAAGAGACGGGCTACCAGGCCGGCAGGATCACCGCAGCTGGGGAATTTTGGATGTCGCCGGGCATTCTCCGTGAACGGATGCATGTGTTTGTGGCGGAGGATCTCAAGCCGGGCCCGCAGGCGCTCGAGCCGGGTGAGCGAATCACGCCCCGCGTTGTCGCCTGGGACGAGGCCGTGGCGATGTGTCTTGACGGGCGGATTCAAGACGCCAAGACGGTTGCAGCGCTGCTGCTGGTCAACCGACGCCGTCAGCCGGGGCGGATGCCAAAGGTCCGTGCGTGACCGGATGGCGGTCGAGAAGAAATAACAATCCTCCGATCAGCCCGGTGATGATGGTCGCAAGGAACCACAGCAACGCGATTGCAACGGCCTGCTCACTGGCTATTCCCAGCGGTGCTAGGAGCATCGTCATGCCACCTTCACGAACCCCCACGCCGTTGATGCTGATGGGAACCACCATAGCCAACATCACCAGAGGCACCACAACGCACCAGACTGAAAGTGGCAGTGAGACTCCCAGTCCACGAGCGATGAGCGATACGGCGATTGCATTTCCCAATTGAATTCCAAGGCTCCACGCCACCGCTGCCGAGAGCAACTGTGGCCGCATCTGGTAGGGAAGCAGTTGGCTGATGAACTCACGGGCTGGATGCGGGGACGGAATTAGGGCAAGGAGGCGGTCGAGTGACCCGACAAGAAGCCAGAAACTTCCCAGGGCAACGGCCAAGAGGCCACCGCCGACGGCCAGCGTGCTCCAGCGGTCAAGCGACCATTCGGTGGACAGCACGGCTGCACCGGCGAGTACTCCCAGCCCGGCCAGACCGGTGAGCCGATCAGCCAGTACTGTGCAGCCGGCCAGAAGGCGCCGATGCGTAGAGTCGGCAAGGCGGTATGCCTTGATCACGTCACCACCGATTGAAGAAGGCAAGCAAAGACTGAAAAACATTCCTTCGAAGAACCTCCAGACAAAGAGGCCGGGCGAAAAGGGAAACCCGATAGGCCGTGCAAGTGAGGACCAACGCAGTCCGGCGATGATCTGGGCGGTAATGGCGATGATCACACCAGCAGCCCACCAGCCCCAGTCAACCGTCTTGATCACCTTGATGAATGAATCTTGATCGATTCCACGTAGAACAACCGCCATTAAACCGAGAGTGATCCCCAACCGCAGAATGGTGCCAATCCAGCCGGGCAGCCGTCGGCGGGGGCGGGAAAGCGATGGGTTGGCGAGAGGCGGGGTCATGATGGAATCGAAACGCGGCAGCCTTTACCCTAACGGATGATTCAGGTTTGCTCCCAGCCGAGTTGTTGCCGATGCGTTTGGAATGGTTCGAAGGTCCGCTGTTGGTCGGATTCGCCTTCATTGTTGGATCAGTGTTGGGGAGTTTTCTCAACGTCGTGATCTATCGTGGTCCGCGGGGGGAGTCTGTCGTTTTTGGAGGCTCTCGTTGCCCTCACTGCACGGCCCCAGTCCGAGCCCGTGACAATATTCCGGTTCTCGGATGGCTTCTCCTCCGGGGCCGCTGTCGCGATTGCGGAATTCCGATTTCACCGCAGTATCCCCTCGTGGAGGCTGCCTGCGGCCTGGTGGCGGCGGGCCTGATGGCCGCCGTGATTGCCTGGCTCGTATGATTTGCCGCGGCAGGGAAGCGGGCATCCTTCATGAAGCCGGCTCCCATGGCATCTGCTCTCCCAGCTGGAAAGATCCCATCTGGAAAGGCTTGGCTGCCCGAAGGCAACCGGTGAGGTATTCCTCGCCGAACTCCTGCCGGCAGTAGACTGGTTGGCAAAAAGTTCACCGTGACGAGGGATCGGCTGGCGGGTATTTTCTGCAGAGCGTGCGCCGGCTCATTCCCCGTTTCCCGTTCGATAGAGAGTTTCATGGCAGTATCCTCCAAGCGGGCTTTGATCACCGGCATCACCGGGCAGGATGGCTCGTATCTGGCCGAGCTGCTCCTTGACAAGGGTTACGAGGTCCACGTCCTCGTCCGCCGGTCGAGCCCGTTTGGCACGCAGCGAATCGAGCATCTCTAC
>JAYQOK010000188.1:0-5858 GCA_038144795.1 Candidatus Kuenenia sp.
GCGTCAGCCTCTTCGTCCGACAGCAGCCGAAAGGCTTGTATCGACCCGTCGAACTCCAAACGCAGATCGACTCGGCGGTGGTTCCGGCTCTTCAAGTGCTTCAGTCTCACCGTCCGCCGCAACGTGATCGGATCCGACGACTCCTCGACCAGCACGAACGCCTCATCGGCGCCGTACTCAATCTCGGAACTCTCTCGGAAACTGCCCAGCCCAAGCTCACTGCTGGCATACCCGCCGCCCTTTTTGGATGACGTGCGCCCGACCGCGGAGATCAGCACGACGCAGATGCCGGCGTTCGCGATCTGCCGCGCCTCGTGCATCAGCTGGTTGAGCCGCAGGCGGGCATCCATTGCGTCGCTGCCGCACTTGATCCGCTGCACGTAGTCGAGCACAACGATTCGCGGCTCGGCCCCGTGAATCGCCTCGATCACCCGCGTGATCGTGAATGGAGGCGACATGAACATCAGGCGATCGCCCACCTCCTCCAGCGTCGCGAAGGCGTTCTCGATGGCGTGCCGCCTGCGATCGAGGAACTGTCGGCTCACGATCTCGGCATAGGGCACCGAACTGAGCCGCGACAGCTGCCGCTCAAGGATCACCTTCGGGGACATCTCCACATTGACCGTGAGGCATGTCGCTCTGCGATTCAGTCGCAGCGCGTCGATGGTGGCCTGCATGACCAGCGCGGTCTTGCCCATCCCCGGTGCCGCGGCGATCGCGATGACCTCCCCCGGACGAAACGCGAACGATCCCCATTGATCACCTGAGATCGGATATACCTCGGGCGACTGTCCGCTGAATACATCCTGCCGCACCTGCGCGAGCAGAGTGTTCGCCGTCATCCCAAGCGGGGATTGCTTGCCTGCACCGCCCCACGCCCCATCGCCATCGACTCGAACAACCATCGCAATCAGCCGCTACGGCGGCCCCTCCGTTGATATCCGCCAGCTGAAGTGCAAGCGGCCGAACGCTAACGCCAAAGAAACGCCTCCTCACCCCACCTGAGACCTCGCCGCTTGGACATTACTGGTGTCGCCGAGTGGCGGCACGTTTGAGTGCGCTATCTACGTGGGCCTCCGCCTCGCGATGAGACAGGCCGGACAACACCTCTGGCCGTTTCATCAGGGCGTGGATGAGCTCGTCGATGCTGCCGAAGTCCGCGAGGTTGCAGGCGGCCTTGAAATGCGACTCAGCGCGTTCGCCGACAGGGGCGGCGTTGAGGAGGTAGTCCCAAGTCGCCCGGGTGATGCGTGCCACGTCGCCCTCGCCGTGCGAACCACCAACATGCAAAACGGCGGCGTTCCGCACACTGCGTTCAGCCTGCTGCCACAGGGCGACGACTTTCGGGACTGGCTCGCTATCACACTCCGCGAGTTCGAACACCCGCGGCTGCCGCGCCATGTCAAGCATCTGCTCAAACGGGAGCGTGACCAACTCCTCGGGTGTCAGCATGATCTTGAAGAGCCCGCTCTTCTCGTGGCGGCTGTTCGGCGCACGGAGCGGTTGGAGCACGCGATAGAGCGACTCGTCGATCAAGATGCCGGCCTGTTCCGCGACTAGTCGGCAGAACTCCTTGGTGACGAGGTGGAAGTCCGCGGTGGGTACCGCGCCGGCGAGTGCCGAGGGGATCGCGACGTGAAATCCCTTCGAGCCGCTGAAGAATACGTGGATGTGCTCCGGGGCGACGTCCAGTTCTAACAACCGGACGACGAGGCTCACGGCCGCCTCCAGGCAGCTGCCCGGGTCTGGCTTGCCATCGGCATCGCGACCGTCCATATCGAATGTCAGGTGATGAGCAAAGCACGAGCCGGCGTAATCGGCGAGTGACCCCTTCGGGTTTTTGCCGCTCGCCGTGTCGCGGCGGTCGTTGGCAGCTTGGTGGTCGGCGATGGTGCTCGGGAACTGGAAAACCGAAAGGAAGACCACATTCTCTGAGCACGCCCGCGCGTCGTTGCGTGCCATCTCAACAAATGACTCAGACCATAGAACGATCGTGCGTGGTGCTGAAATCCGCCCATCACACCGGAACCCATACCCAAACGCTGCGCTCGCGGCCTTGATCTCGGCCCTGTTCCGCACCGTGACGCAGGCATCACCGCCACCCTCGCCATCAACACCACTGGCCACACCCTCACATCGTCGAATCGCCTCGACGTTGACCCGACTGTGCTCGCCACCATCGGCATCGCGGTGCGTATAGACGTTGAGTATGAACCGCTCGGCGGCACCTTGCGTGTCGGCGACGAGCCGCTCGGCATTACCCCAGACCGGCGTGCGCAACCGCTTGCCCGCGTACTCGCCCTCGATGATCTCGAAGGCGGCGACGTTCCATCGTCTCCCGCTCCGGCACATGGTCGGCGTCAGTGACACTAACCGCACGGAGTAGTCGCCATTAGGAATGTTGCCCCCTCGATACTCCTCGCCCTTGAGTCGTGCGAGCTGCTCTGCGATCAACTCGCGATTGAACTTGGCCATCTGCTCCTCCTCGTGTTACCCGTGTACAAGTTGACAGTCCATAATCCGACGATGACCCGTGACTTCGATGCCGGGACGGTGCACTTACGGGACTGATCAAGCGGGTGTGCAGCCCACCTCACTCCTGCCATATCACTGAGGCTGGGCGATGAGCTCTGGGCTATCACGGCTTCCGCACACACAAGTGGCGTGCAGATGAGATTGTGATCTGTCGAGCGTGCAACACCGGCCTGTCTGTCAGCGACATGCCAATGGTATGACTTGGATCACTGCCCTCAGCAGCCGCGGTCCGTGCATCGCGCCTATGCGCGCGTTTTCTTCTTCGCGACTTTGGGTCGCAACCTCTTCCGCGGTGCCTTGGGTTTCACCACTCCCGGTTTCACCCCACGCTTTTGATTCGTGCTCCCCGGCACCACACCCCGCGGCCCCGCTGTTTCCTGCGAGCCTGCCCGTCGATGCCGCGACTTCCCGTGTCGACTCCGCCGCTGTCTCCCCGCCGTCGTTTGTCTTTCGACTGCGAGGACAGCGCCGAGCGGGTTGACAATCCATGGCGTGTTCTCGCCGTCCATTGGGGTCAGCTCGTGCAACTGAGCACGCGACGACGGCTTACCATTACCCACAAGTCGATTGAACGGCAGCTGAACGGCCAATCCGACCCGCTGCATCACGACGCACGCGTCAGTGACAGCCTGTACCTGCCCTCGCCCAGCCTTACCCTTGGCCGTGATGAGCCTCGCACGTGCGAGCGCCGGTGCTACGTCTTTGCGGTCCCACGCCCCGGACTGCCCCTGCACGCTCTTCACGATCTCTGCGATGAACCTGCCGTAGTAGATCGAGTCACGATCCTTGGCCTTCTCGTCGGGTGCGGCCCGCCATCGCTTCAGCACTTTGGGTTCGATGATTAGTCGGTTCAGGTCGCGAACCATCTCCTGCACTTCTCGCTTATTTGCCTGCGATTTCGCGCTCACGGCGTCAAGTAGCGCCTTGACGTCGCTCTGCAGGTGTTGCGAGAACACGTCGATGGCGGCGACGACCTCGGCGAATCGTCCAAACAATCCGTTGCCGCTCGCTAGGAATGCGTACTGGGCGACAATCGCGAATCGCCTCAACAATCTCTTTCGCCTGTCCTGCAGGCTCCCCCTCGGTAGCCCAAGCAGCGGCAGGCATTCCTCGGCATATACCCTTCCGGCCTTGATAAACCGATCAATCACGCTTGCCGCGAAGAATTCCTGAAAGGGCTTGCCGTAGGGCGTGGGGTCGCCCGGGATGGCTTCGGGCACCAGCTCCAAGAGCGCCCGCGTACGCCGCTCGCATAGATTCAGCGTTCGCGTCAGGCGAGACCTGTTTGCATCCAGCGGCAAGGCAGCGATGCGTTCCCTTATCTCTGCGAACCCAACATCGCGTTGGTCGCCACTCATGTCCGCGATGAGAGCCCGTGCCCTATCGCCGCCCGCCTTCACAATCTGGTTGTGGTTTCGCTGGGCCTTGTCCAGCCGCCTCCGCATGAACGCGTGTTTCCGAACTCCCGGGAATCTCAACTCTGCAAGAAGGCTCGCCTCCTCCCCCCCCGGCTCCCACACCTCGGTCCACGTCACCCGATCGAGTGACTGGTTGCAGGGGTACGCGATCTCGGGCTCAACGCGGAAGCTGCCTGCGACAGCCTCTCGCAGGAACTGAAAGTAATTGAGCGTCTCGGACAACCGCTGCTTTGCCTCCTGCCACTCAGTCACCTTTTTGTTCTTGCCATGCGACTGAGGCATGCACGAGGAGGGCACAAGGGGCGCGAGCCGCCCCAACTCGGCATCGATGAACTCCATGAATCGCGCAATGCCGAGGTGCCCGACGGCTCCAGCGGCCAAAAGCGTCGCCGGTGAGTTCACGTCAAACTGCGCGACCCATGCCGCGATCCCCTGACCAAACTTCAGCAGATCGCGAAGGCGAGCCTCATCCTCAATGTCACGTGCCGCATCGATCTCGGCGTAGAGGCTCTCGATAACTTCAGACGTGGCAGGCCTCCGACCCGGTCTTGCTCTCACCCATCGTCCCATCAGTCACAGTTGCTCCTCGATCGACGCTGGACTCATGCCTGTTGTGCCGCGAAGTATAGCCGTGGCGTGACACATTCTCACGGGCAGCAGACGCCGCGATGCGTACGGCGCATAGGCGCGGCCACGACACAGTTCATGGCCTGCGCATCCCGGCCACGGCAAGATTCATAGGACGCCGACCGCGTGGTTGGACACAGATGCACGAATCGCCGTGCGGTCATGGTGCTGTGCCGTGACGCCGGTTACTTCAACGCCGCCATGGTGCGGCAGGAGATCACAAATGAGCACCGCAACCAAATCCCCAACGATCGAACGTGGCCATGAGATCGTCATTCCGCCCCCTATCACCATGCCGGCAGCGCCCGACACGCGGGAGGTGATCGACGGCTGCCTTGTACACCCTGCCGCCAGCGTCATGCCCCCAATGGCAACCGAGGAGTTCAACGAGCTTGTGTCCTCCATCGCTGCACGTGGACTTGGCGAGCCGATCGAGTTCCAAGGCGACACGCTCGTCGAGGGCCGGCATCGACTCAAGGCGATCGTCTGCCTTCGGGAGCGTGGCACGCCGATTGAAATCCGCAAGCAGCAGTGGCAGCCACTCCCCGGCGAGACCGTCGCAGAGTACGTGCAGCGAAAGAACATTCATCGCCGGCATCTGACAGATGCCCAGCGGCTCCAGTGCACCGCCGAGCTGCTAATGCTCTCGGAGAAGGAGCGGGAGGAACGCCGCCGAGGAGTTGGCCGCATTCAACCCGGCGAGGTCCGCAACCCAGCCGGCCGTAATCAGCGATCGGCGCAAAGAGAGGAAGGGGAAACGGATTCGTTTCCGGCCTCAGATCGCAGAGCCCAGAACCGGCTGAAAACCGAACGCAGTGCAGCAGGGCGTCTGGCCAAGCAGGAGAAGACGACGCTCCACAAGGCCCGTCAGGCGATCAAGGTGCAAAAGTATGGAACGCCCGAGGAGATCGCCGCCGTAAAGGCGGGCCGAGCGACGCAGCCCGCGATCGTCAAGCAGATTGAGCAGCGGCAGAAGAAGTCGACCCCCGGGGAGTCCGAAAAGCGGAAGCCAATCAACCATCCCTTCGCGCCCACCACTCCGCTGCAACACGAACTGCTTGCCGGGTGGGCTCATCTGCTGGACACCAAGGTCGCCGTCACTGAACGCCATCAGGCGCGGGCCGACATGCGACTGATTCTGGATGCCGAGGAGGCGGCGGATAAGTCACCCACAAAACGGCGTCAGCCGCGTGCAGCATGCTCGGAGAAGTCATCGTCGAGAAGGAAGGGCGCGAAATGAGGGCCACCACATTTCGCGTCCCCGGCGACCCGATCCCG